>JAIYAL010000031.1 GCA_027489095.1 Erythrobacteraceae bacterium | reverse complement strand
GTGGAGGCCCGAGCCGGAATCGAACCGGCGTGCGAGGATTTGCAGTCCTCTACGTAACCACTCCGCCATCGGGCCGAGCCTTCCAGAGCGTATGCCCCGAACGGAAGCGGCGCACTAGCGATTCGACAGGGCAAAGGCAATCCGAGATTGTAGACTGCCCTTCCCTAACGTCAGTCTGGACGAGGGCTGCGCCGCGCGGCAAAGCTGGCTGCCATGA
The DNA here is from genome assembly GCA_027489095.1 of Erythrobacteraceae bacterium. GTDB lineage: Bacteria > Pseudomonadota > Alphaproteobacteria > Sphingomonadales > Sphingomonadaceae > Erythrobacter. Next base: position 24,249 of record JAIYAL010000031.1, on the reverse strand, counting down.
CCATTGCCAGCTTGCTCGCACCTGTAACCGGCCAGCCCGGCCCCGCCCGCCTCGACTATGCCGCCGACTGGATGCAGGGGCGCACGCTCTACGGTGGGGCCTCTGCGCTGGTGGCCTACACGATGGCAGTGCGCGCCTTCCCCGGCCTGCCGCCCTTGCGCGCCGGACAGGTCGCTTTCGTCGCGCCGGTCGGCGAGGACATCGAACTCAAAGCCGAGATCGTCCGACAGGGCCGCAACGTCACACAACTGCGCAGCGAGATCATCAGCGACGGCAAGGCGGCGCTGACCGCCTTCTGGCTGTTTGGCGAGGGGCGCGAGGCCAATGCCGTCCATCCTTCCGCCTTGCCCGAGGACTGGCCCGGCCCGCCCGAGGACAGCGAGGTCGTCACCCACAGCTTTGCGCCGAGCTTCGTCGCCAAGAACTTCGAGCTGCGCCACGGCCAGACCAAGGGTACCGATCGCGGCGCGACGGTGCGCCGCTGGGCGCGGCTGACCGAGCCGCACGAACTCGACCCCGTCTCCAAGCTTGTGCTGATGGGGGACGTCATGCCGCCGGGCGCGATGCGGGCGATGCAGCGGCAAGGCCCGATCAGTTCGATCAACTGGTCGTTCAACGTGCTCGATCCGGAGAGCCGCTCGAGGGATGGCTGGTATCTCGCCGAAAACGCCAGCCAGCACGCCGATGCGGGCTATTCCTCCGAGCGCCTCAGGATGTGGGACGCCGACGGCCGGCAGGTGCTCGACGGGCTGCAATGCGTGGCGGTGTTCGGATAAGCTGGCGAAGGCCAAGACTCTGATCACCTCATGCGGGCCACGCTTCCCGCGAAAAGTCCCTAGTGGTTCGGGACGGAGAATTAAGGCGTATGGTTAATAACCCGACGAAGCGCGCCGTCGCGCTCATCAGGGGACCGTATGACACAGGCCGCACACGACTTCGCCTTTGCCCGCACCATGTTGGAGGAGGCGATGCAGCTGCACGAAGCCGGCAATCTTGCAGCGGCAGAACCCCGCTATCGCATGGTTATCGAACATGGTTATCGCACGGTCGAGGTGCTGCCGGTCCTCGCGGGCATTCTGGGTCTGCGCGGCGCCCATGATGAAGCTCTGGAAATGTGGGACGCGGTGCTGGCCATCGCCCCCGATCATGCCGTCGCCCATCATGAGAAGGGCCTGATCTTCAGCCGCACCGGTCGCTTCGACCTTGCGATTGCCGCGCTTGAGGCAAGTTGCGCAGCCGACCCTTCCAACCCCGTCGCCGCCAATAACCTTGCCGTGATCCTGGCTGATGCCGGGCGCAAGGGCGAGGCGCTCGAGCAATTCACCCGCGCTCTGGCATTGCAGCCCGGCGACATTCACATCGAACACCAGATCCGCCGCCTCAGCGCCGAAATCGTGCCCTTCTGGCATATTCCGATGCTCAACGACGCGCGGCGCAACGATGCCTTCGAAGAGGCGATCAAAGGTGCCATTGCAGCGGCGGGTCCGGGCGCCCGGGTGCTGGATATCGGCACCGGAAGCGGACTGCTCTCGATGATGGCCGCGCGCGCCGGAGCCATGTCGGTCACGGCCTGCGAGATGGTTCCGATCATCGCGGCAATGGCGCGCCGAATCATCGCCGACAATGGCTATTCCGACCGAATCGCCTTGCACACCGCGCCGTCGAGCGAACTGAAAGTGGGCGAACATCTCGATGAACCGGCTGATATCCTGGTCTCCGAAATCCTCTCCAGCGACCTCTTGACCGAGCGGGTCATCGACACCTTCGAGGATGCCCATGCGCGGTTGCTCAAGCCCGATGCCATCATCATCCCGCGTGCCGCTTCGGCGATCGGCTGCCTGGTCGAAAGCGCGGTGCTGGCCGATTACATCTTTGTCGGCCGCGTGTCGGGCTTCGACGTTTCGCGGTTCGGCGCGCTCGCCCCACAGAAGCTGCCGATCCACGGCACCATGACCGATTGGAAGCGCCTTTCCGCCGATGTCGAACTGCTGCGGATCGACCTCACCCGCAAACTCCATCAGAGCGATCTGCACCTGCTCGGCGTCGAAGTCCTCGAGGACGGCATCGCTGCGGGGATAGTGCAGTGGATGCAGGTCGATCTGGCCGAAGGCATCGCCTTCGACAACCACCCGGACGGCTACACCGATGGCGGGTGGCTACAGGTGCTGCACACCTTCCCCGAACCGCTTCCCGTGCGGGCAGGAGACGTGCTGAATGTCGCGGTGGGACATGACCGGGTGACCCTGATCGTCCGCCCGCTCGAAGTGATCGAGGCTGCGGCAAGGGTACAGGTCGCCTGATCGCGGAATGCCGAGGAACCCGTTAGCCTGCCGGGGAGTCGGAAGGACTAGACGTCCTCGAAGTTGGGCTCGCGCCGTTCCATTTCTGCCATCACCGCTTCGACCTGGTTGCGGCTGCGCATGATGGCGTGCTGCTCGATGCTTTCCTCGAGCAGGATCGCGTCGGTCTCGCGCTCCCACATGCCGGCCTGAAGGCGCTTGGCCGCGCGGATCGCGTGGGGATTCTTGTTAGCGATCTGGCGCGCGATGGTGAGTGCTCGCTCTCGGGGATTCTCGTCAAGGTAGGTCGCAAGTCCAAGGTCAAGCGCCTCGGCCCCGGTGAATTCGCGGTTGGTGTAGATCAGCTCGCGCAGCACGTCATCGCGCACCACCCCGCGCCACAGCACATAGCCGCCCATGTCGGGGACGAGGCCCCACTTCATCTCCATGATCGCCATCCGGGTTGTCGGGTGCACCACGCGGATGTCCGCGCCGCTGGCGATTTGAAGCCCGCCGCCGAAGCACACGCCGTGGATCGCCGCGATCACCGGCACGGGAAGCTTGCGCCACTGCATCGCCACCTGCTGCGGGCGGTTGGCGTTGCCGTAGGTGCGCTCAGTCAGGCTGGGCTCGTCCTCGGGGGGCTTCCTCGAGAAGTTGGAAAGATCGAGCCCGGCGCAGAAGGCGCGGCCCTCGCCCGATAGCACCACGGCGCGCAGGCCCTTCATGCGCTGGAGGGTGCTGCCCGCCTCGATGATGCGCTGAAACATCTCCGGATCAAGGGCGTTCATCTTGTCCGCGCGCACGAAACGGACTTCGGCGACGCCGTCCTCGCCCATTTCGATGGCGATGCGGTCGTTGGCGATGCTGGTGGCGGTTGCGGACATGGCGTGTGATCCCTCGAAGCCTGGCGATGCGAGGAGACAGATTGACCGATCACCCACGCCCTGTCCAGACAGTGCGCGGTGCGTAACCCCTAGTAACCGCGCCAGTAGGGGCCTGGCAGGATCCCCGGCAGCTGTCCCGCAGCAAGCACGTACCCGCCGTCCGGGTGCGGCGCGACCAGCCCCGCGAGGCCGAAGCCGCGGAGCTTGACGGCCAACCGATCGACGTGCTCGCCGATGTTGCCGGCATTGCAGCCGAAACGCACCCGGGACAGATCCGCGATCAGTTCCGCCCGCGAGACCGATCTTCCCGGGCGCGCGGCAAGCCGCCAGAGGATCGCGAACTCACGCGCATGGAGGCCCAGCCACCGATCATCGACGCGGCCATCGTGATGGAACAGGTCGAGCGTCAGGTCGCCCGCCTCACGGAACCGCGAGGTGGTGGCAATGACCGAGGTCGGAAAGTGGCCGAGGCCGGGAAGCGCGTTCACAGCAGGCCTCCTGCGCGCATCGAATAGACGGATTGCGGCGTGAAGATCAGGTGATCGATGAGCGCGATGTCGAGTGCCCGCGCCACCTCGGCGAGACGGCGAGTGGCGGCGATGTCGCAGCCGCTTGGGCGGCAATGGCCCGAAGGGTGGCTATGCGCGAGGATGATACCGGCCGCGTCATGGCGCAGCGCATCCCCGAGCAGCGCGCGCATCCTTAACGTGAGCGCGCTCATCGAGCCGATCCCGCAAGGCGCATCGCCAAGCCAGGCGCGGGCCGAATCCACGAAAATCGCATGGCCGCGCTCATGGGTCGCCGGCGGGGCAAGCACGACGTCGCGCAGATAGGCGATCATCGCCGCCGTGCGCTGCTCGGGCGCCGGGGTAGGTGACCGTGAGGGCAGGCGCGCATACGGGCCTGCGGGCGCGGGCGCAGCCGGACGGGAGGGAATCAGAATCGGCAATTGCTCGGTCCGCTCGCTGTGTCGTCAAACGTCGGGCCGGCCTGCACGGTCATGCCCGCCACCCCTGCATGCTGGTGATCCCCTGCCGCCACTCGCGGTAGGGTCCGAAGCGGTTCTGGCGCCTCGCATGGCGCAGGAAGCCGCCAATCAGAAGGAGGAGCTGACAATAGGACGGCCCGATCACGAGAATCGCCAAGGCCAGCGTGGACACGTCGGGGACCAGCGCCTCGACGAGGTGGGCGACGACCGCGACGATCTGGAAGCCGGCGATCAACAGCGGGTAATTGCGGTTGGCGTAGAGCGCGATGGCCACGAACAGCGCCGCAGCAATCAGGTCACAGGCGACAATCGTCGCTGTGTATGGCCCAAGCTCGCGCGCGGACAAGCCGAGCAATTCCCCGACATAGATCGGCAGGACCATCGTCGCGAGAAACACCCCGATCAGCCAACGCTCCGGCGCCCCGCCCCACCGCCAGATGGCGGCGGCAAGCAGCACACTGGCAAGGTGCTGGGCGGGGACCCGGTACGCATTGAAGAAATCGACGAGGTCGCCCATCGATCAGGCCTGAACCTGTTCCTTCCGGGCCGACGCCGTGTTGAGTTCAGCGTCAGGGATGATGGTCGGGATGCCACTGTCACCGCCGGCATGGACCTTGGCGACTTTGCTCAGCTCGTCGTGCACACGCAGCAGGTTGGTCGACATCGCCAGCGCCTGGCTTTCCGCCTCGGTCAGGCGAAGCAAAGCGCGCTGGCCGGTATGCACCTCGACGGCCGGGTTCTGGCGAGCAGAAAGCATGGCCTGCTTCAGCCGCGCCATGGCGATGATCGACTCGTCGGCGAGGGCTTCGGCTTCACGGATCAGCTTCTTGAGATTGTGCGCATCGGCAAAAATACGGTTTTCCATCGAGATTCTCCAGCGCTGCCGGTGCTCACCCAGCCGCGACCCCTGGTTTCCCGGAGTAGTAAGCCTTGCCTTCCGTTGCCGCGCTGAGGGTCATCGCCGCCGTTACCGCGAGGATCACGGCAGCGAGTATTCCCGATGCAATCCCGATGATTGCCCCAAGCCGAAACAGGACGGCATGCTCACCATCGAGCACTCCGGGGACGACTTTCGGCTCACCCTGCTTCAGCCATGGTGCCTGTTCTATCAGAGGCATCACGTCGCTGAGGACCAGGTGGCCCGGATCGTCCCGCTCATCGAAATCAGTCAGATCAGCCGGTCCGTTAATCTGCGTTTTTGTGTATGCAGTTTCGCTGAAGCCCTCGCGCGGGGCAGCGTCCGGCATCGATCTAAGCACGGTATCCGGGGTCGACCGGCGCTGGGTAGAGCGGAAATTCTCGACCAGCTCGCCCAGGCTCCCAGCGGCGTAGAAGTCCTTCAGCGCCCGGATATGCTGATTGATTCGGGTCTCGGACACGCCAAGCTCCCCGGCGATCACCTTGATCGGCACGCGGCGGTCGATGCGCTCCATCACGGCGCGCTGCCTGTCGGTCAGCCGGCGAGCGGCTCCGGACCCCATGGAACTCTCCCTGTCAGATTTGCCCTATCTACAACACCCACTAGCCTATCTTGGATGAGTCGTTAACAGAAATCAGACTAATTTGCTCTCAATTGAAATAGCAGCGCAAGTGGGGCGATTCCATCGTCAGGCCGCCGAGCTGTTGACCCCCACCGATTGCAGATAGCGCCTGATGTTGCGGGCCGCCTGACGGAGTCGCTGCTCGTTCTCGACCATCGCGATTCGCACGTAGCCCTCGCCGTTTTCTCCATAGCCGACGCCCGGCGCGACCGCGACCTGCGCTTGCGTCAGAAGCTGCTTTGAGAACTCGAGGCTGCCCATCGACCGCAAGGCCGGCGGCAGCGGTGCCCAAGCGAACATCGACGCGGGCGGCGGCGGGATGTCCCACCCCGCGCGCCCGAAGGCCTCGACCATCACATCACGGCGCTTGTGGTAAAGTTCGCGGTTGGTGTCGATAATGTCCTGCGGCCCATTCAGCGCGGCGCAGGCGGCAGCCTGGATCGGAGTGAAGGCACCATAATCAAGGTAAGACTTCACCCGCGTGAGCGCCGCGATCAGCTGCTTGTTGCCCACCGCAAAGCCCATCCGCCAGCCGGCCATCGAATAGGTCTTGGACATCGAGGTAAACTCGATCGCGACATCCTTGGCGCCGGGCACCTGCATGATCGAAGGGGTCGGCTTGCCGTCAAAATAAAGCTCGGAATAGGCCAGATCGGAAACCACCCAGACCTGATTCTCCTTCGCCCAGGCCACCAACCGCTCATAGAAGGCCAGATCGACGATTTCCGAGGTGGGGTTGGACGGATAGCTCACCACCAGCACACTGGGACGCGGCACGGTGAAACTCATCGCCCGTTCGAGCGACGCCCAATATTCCTCATCCGGCGTCACCGGCACCGATCGAATCGTCGCGCCTGCGATGATGAAGCCGAAGGTGTGGATCGGGTAGGAGGGATTGGGCGCCAGCACCACGTCACCCGGCGCGATGATCGCGGTGGCGAGGCTGGAGAGGCCCTCCTTCGAGCCCATCGTCACGACCACTTCCGTCTCGGCATCAAGTTCCACCCCGAAGCGCCGCGCATAGTAGCCAGCTTGGGCGCGGCGCAGGCCGGGGATGCCCTTGGACTGCGAATAACCGTGCGCGTCGGGCTTGGCCGCCACCTCGCAAAGCTTGTCGATGACATGCTGCGGCGGCGGCTGATCGGGGTTGCCCATCCCAAGGTCGATGATGTCCTGTCCCGCGAGCCTCGCCGCATGACGCATGGCGTTCACCTCCGCGATCACGTACGGTGGCATCCGCTTCATACGATAGAACTGGTCATTCATGGCCGTCATCACCTTGTCTCGCGCAACGCCGAAGGGCGCGCGACAGCTTCTTCCTAGGCCAAACCCGCGTTAGCAGGGAAGCGGGTTTTCGGCGAGTTGCGATGGCGGTCGATTGACGGCACTATCGGCGCAAGGCCGAAGATAAGGGACGATTGCGGGCAATGGCACAAGATGGCGACCTGATGGCAGCGGCAGGCGAGGGGCTAAAGGGCTTTCTCGACATGCAAGGCGAAGCGATGCGCGAGATGTTCGCTGGCAAGGGGCTGGAACCGCTGCTTGGCCAGCGCCTAGAGGCGGGCGACATGGCCGAATGGACGGCGACCGCAGCGCAGCTCCAGCAGCTGTGGCTCGATTTCGCCACCCACCAGACGCAGGCGGCGGCCGAAAAGGCCACCAAGGGCGGCGCGAACCTCATCGATCCGGCGCAATGGCTCGTGATCTCCCAATCGATGCTGGGGCAAATGCCCAAGGGGATGTTCGAGGCGTCGGCCAAATTCGCGGAAGGCCAGATGCAGCTCTGGTCAGGCGTGATGCAGAGCTTTGCCGCTGGCGCGACTGGGGGCAAGGCCGCAGAAGCCCCCGATCCCGCAGCCTTGCCCAAGAGCGACAGGCGCTTTGCCGATCCGGCGTGGCGCGAACACCCCGCTTTCCTGCTGCTCCACCAGACCTACCTGATGCTCGCCGACTACTTCCGTTCGAGCGTGAAAGGCATGGAGGGGCTCGACAAGGCCAAACGCCAGCAGCTCGAATTTGCGGTGTCGGCGTTGGCCGAAGCGATGAGCCCGGACAACTTCCTCGCGCTTAATCCGGTGGTGCTCAAGCGCACCATCGACACCAAGGGTGCCAACCTGGTGCGCGGGATGCAGCACCTGGTGGGCGATATGAAGCGCGGACAGCTCACCCATACCGACCCTAACGCCTTCCGGCTGGGCGAAAACCTCGCCGCGACGCCGGGCAAGGTGGTGCACGAGACACCGCTCTACCAGCTGATCCAGTACAGTCCCTCAACCGAGGACGTGCTCGAGGTGCCGCTGGTAATCTTCCCGCCTTGGATCAACCGCTTCTACATCCTCGACCTCACCCCCAAGAAGAGCTTCATCAAGTGGGCGGTCGACCAGGGCGTCACGGTCTTCGTCGTCAGCTGGAAATCGGCTGATGAAACGATGGGCGAGGTGGTGTGGGACGATTACATCCGCGCCCAGATGGACGCGATCGACCACGTCCGCGCGCGGCTCGCGGTGCCGGCCGTGCACACGATCGGTTACTGCGTGGCCGGCACAACGCTCGCCGCGACACTCGCAGTGCTCCAGCGCCGGGGCGAGGCGGACAAGGTCAAGTCGGCCACCTTCTTCACCGCGCAGGTCGATTTCGAGAAGAGCGGCGACCTCAAGAACTTCATTGACGACAGCCAGCTCGAAACGATCGGGCAGCTCTCGTCGCAAGGCTATCTCGATGGGCGCTACCTCGCGGCCGCCTTCAATGCCTTGCGGGGCCGCGACCTGATCTGGAACTACGTCGTCAACAATTACCTGCTGGGCGAGGACTACCCCGCCTTCGACCTCCTCCACTGGAACGGCGACGTCACCAACCTGCCCTCCAAGTGGCACAACGCCTACCTGCGCGACCTCTACCGCGACAACAAGCTGGTGGTGGCCGACGCGCTCAGCGCCGACAGCACGCCGATCGACCTCGGCATCGTGACGACCCCCAGCTTCGTGCAAGCGGGACGCGAGGACCATATCGCGCCTGCTGAAAGCGTGTGGCGCATCACCCGCCATTTCTCCGGGCCGATGGAGTTCCTGCTGGCGGGGTCGGGGCATATCGCGGGCGTCGTCAACCCGCCGGCGGCGGGCAAGTATCAGTATTGGGTCGGCGACAGCGCAGCGCCATCGCTCAAGGCCTTCGTCGAAAGCGCGACCGAGCATCCGGGCAGCTGGTGGCCGCATTGGCTGGAATGGCTCCACCGCCAGTCGGACGCGCGGGTGCCAGCCAAGGGCAAGCGGGTGCCGGGCGGCAAGGGCGACAAAGTGATCGAGGACGCGCCGGGGCGCTATGTGAAGACCCGCTGAAAGGCGAGCCTGTTTAGCAAGTACATTCCTTCTGCGTATACCAACAGATTGAAATTGCAAGATTCCTCAGATTTTTGTGCGCTGCACAAAAAAGCTTGACTTCGCAGTTGCTCTGACTATTTTGTGCAGTGCAACATGAAGCGAGGTCATCATGTCCGAAGTTGAAAAGACTGCTGCTGCCCCGGCGAAAGCGCCTGCCCTGAAGACTGAGGCCGTGAAGGCTCCCGTCTCGAAGATCGACGCTGCGGCCGAGAAGGCCTACGCCGAAGCATCGGTGAAGGCTGCCGCCGCACCGAAGGCTGCTGCCCCGGTGGCCGCACCCGCACCCGTCGCTGCCCCTGAGGCCGTCAAGGTTGCTCCGGCTCCGACGCCCGCCCCGAAGATTGCCGCCAAGGCCGTCGCCGCGCCCAAGAAGACCCCGGTCGCCAAGAAGGCGCTGAAGGTCAGCAAGGCTCCGGCCAAGAAGACGGCAACCAAGAAGGCCGCCGTCAAGAAGCCCGTTCTCGCGAAGAAGGCGGCGACGCCCGCCGCCCCCAAGGCAAGCGCGCCCAAGACCAACCCCATCATCAAGATCAAGGACACCATCATGGCTACTGCCCAGAACACCGACATCACCGCCACCGCCAAGGAAGTCTTCGCCGACGTCCAGACCCGTGCCAAGACGGCCGCGACCACGGCTTATGCCAAGGGCACCGTGCTCGCCACCGACGCCACCGAATTCGGCAAGGCCAATGTTGAAGCGGTTGTCGAGAGCGGCAAGATCTTCTTCGCTGGCGCGCAGGAGCTCATCAAGGACAACATCGAAACCGGCAAGACCGTGATCGAAACCGTCACCGAAGACGCCAAGAAGATCGCCGCGATCAAGTCGCCGACCGAACTGATGCAGCTTCAGGGCGAACTCACCCGTCGCAACTTCGATGCCGTGGTCGCCTATGGCTCCAAGCGCACCGAAGCCTGGGTGAAGCTCTACAACGAAGCCTTCGCCCCGATCTCGAACCGCGTCAGCGTCGCGGTCGAGAAGGTCAAGAAGGCCGCGTAAGCACCGCAAGTTTCTGAGCCGGGCCTCTCTCCTCTCTCCCAACCCGGTTCACGAAAGCGCGCTGAAAAGCGCGGGCCGGCCAGACCCAGCGTCTGGCCGGCCCTTTTCTTTGGCGCACCCAGTGCTCCGGCCAAATGAACAGGCCAAATGAATCGCACCAAGCGCTTGCACGTTGGCAGGCGACTCCCATAATGGAGGCCTATGCCCGCACCGAACCTCTCACACCGCACCGAAGCTGGCGCGCTGCCCTTGGTGGCAGCTGTGCCCGTTCTTGGGCCCGTTCTTGGGCCCGTTCGTGCGTCCGTTCGGGCGCCTATTCGCGCTGAGGACGAGGACGGGGGCAAGGACGGTGGCGGTTCGGGCGGCAGTCAAGTCGGCGTCGCCACCAAGACCCGCGCCAAGGTCAAGAAGCCGAGCCAGTACAAGGTGCTGATGCTGAACGACGATTACACCCCGATGGAATTCGTGGTGCTCGTCCTCAAGCGCTTTTTCTCGATGGATTTGGAACAGGCGACCCGCGTCATGCTCCACGTCCACCAGCGCGGCGTGGGCGTGTGCGGGGTCTTCACCTACGAGGTCGCCGAGACCAAGGTGAATCAGGTGATGGACTTCGCCCGTCAGAACCAGCACCCACTGCAATGCACGCTGGAACAGGCATAAGCGGCTAAAGCTTTCCCAGTTCCTTGAGCTTTTGCAGGACCCGCTTGCCGAGAGCAGTGGGCATATACCGCACCCCCTTATAGTTTCCCTTCTCTGGCCCGCCTGAAAAGACCTCGCGGCGGCGCTCGCACAAAAGATCAAGTGGCGAGGCCGCGTAAGGATCGAAGCGCCGCAGCGATTTCGAGATCGCTCCAGTTGCATTACGCAAGGCGGGGTCTGCTTCACCCCCCAGTGACCAGAACGTATCGCCGCCTTCGAGCACGAGCCTGAGCGCGTCCCGCCGCGCATGTTGCTCCGGGCGCGGCGCGATCGCGAGCGCGATCTTGTGCGCGAGCTGTTGCAGCTCGGCTTCACGCATGGGCGAAGGCGGGATCGGCTTCTCGGCAAAGATGCGGAGTCGGGATGGCCCTAAGCTGCGGATCGTATCCAGCGCATCAATAAGCTTTTCATCCGAGATATCGAACTGAACGGTCGCCATGGCCCCTCCTGAGTCTTTTCATATGACGTATGTGAGCTCTGGAGGCGCGGACGTCAACATGTGTCTTGTCATATGACAAAGCGCGCAGCGCCGCTGCCTGAGTTTCGCCATCCGTCAATCAAGACATGACCGGAAGGAATTGCCACGCTAAGGCCCGACCATGCTAGCGATAGCCAAGCCATTCATTCGAACATGTCTGCATTGCCCGTGCTGAATCCCATCCCCAGCATTGATCGCTATATCCTGCGGCTCACGCTGGTGCCGATGATCGGCGTGTTCGCGCTCGCGGCCTCGCTGCTGATGCTCGACAAGATGCTGCGCTTGTTCGACTTCGTCGCGGTCGAGGGCGGGCCGGTGGCGGTGGTGTTCAAGATGCTCGGCGCGCTGATCCCGGAATATGCGAGCCTTGCTATCCCGCTGGGCCTGCTGCTCGGGGTGCTGCTCGCGTTCCGCAAACTCGCCACCTCCTCCGAACTCGATACAATGCGTGCCGTGGGCCTGTCCTACAACCGCCTGCTGCGGATGCCCTATGCGATCACGCTGGTGCTGGTTGCGGTCAATGTCGCGCTGGTTTTCTACATCCAGCCGATCAGCCGCTACTATTACGAGCAGATGGAATACGAACTGCGCTCCGGCGCGCTCGGCGCGTCGATCAAGGTGGGCGAGTTCAACACCATCGGGGGCCGCATGGCGCTGCGCATCGAGGCGAGCGAGGACGAAGGGCGGCGGCTGGTTGGCATCTTTGCACGGGTTGCCAACAAGAAGGGGCAGGTGCTCTCGATCTCCGCGCGCGAAGGCGCGTTCCTCTCCACCCGCGACAACCGCGACACGATCATCCTGCGCCTCACCGAAGGCACGATCATTCAGGACACCGGAACCGGGGGGGGAACCGGGGGGGGAACCGGGGGCGGCATCGGGGGGGGCATGAAGGGCCAGACCCCGCGGGTGCTTTCCTTCAGCCGCCACGACCTGCCGATCGACCTGCCCGCGATCACCAAATTCCGCGCGCGCGGCGATGAGACGCGCGAATATATCCTCCCCGAACTGCTCAAGATGGGCTGGAGCCGCGCGAGCCCTCCACAGGCACGCGATGCGAGCGTCGCCAGCTTCAATTTCCGGCTGGTCGAAGTGGTGATGATGATGCTGATGCCGCTGCTGGCGGTGGCGCTGGCGATCCCGCCCAAGCGATCGACCAGCGCACTGGGCGTGTTCGTCTCGATCGTGATGGTGGTCGCCTATCACAAGGTCAACCAGTACGGCGAGGACGTGGCGGCATTGGGCCGGATCGATCCGGTGCTGGCGCTGTGGGTTCCCTTTGCACTGTTCGCCGGGCTGATCGTGTGGATGTATTACCGCGTCGCCTATGTCCCGGGCGGGCAGGCGATCGGGGCGCTGGAGATGGTCTTTGCCAAACTGTCGAAGCGGTTGAGCAAGCTGTTCGCGCGCCGGACGCCGCGCGGCCCCGCCCTGGTGCGAGCGGAGGCGCCCGCCCCGGCGGAGTGAAACAAGCCCGATGCAGCTCAACTTCTTTCCTTCGCGAACGCTGACCGTCTACCTGGCGAAGATGTTCACCCTGCGCATCCTTGCGGTGCTGGTGATGCTGGTGCTGGTGCTGCTGGCGCTCGACCTGCTCTCGGCGACCGGCGACATCCTCGCGGTCAAGGGCAACGGGCAGGCCGAGATCCTCCGCTACGCCAGCCTGCGCGCGCCGCAGCTCGCCAGCCGGTTCCTGCCCTATTCGGTGCTGCTGGCGACGCTGATCACGCTCGTCACCCTCAACCAGAACAGCGAGGTGGTGGCGATGAAGGCCGCGGGGCTTTCCGCCCATCAGGTGCTGGCCCCGCTGCTGCTGACCGCAGGCCTGGTGGCGGCGGTGAGCTTTGGCTTCAATGAGCGGATCGTGACCCGCGCCAACGCGACGCTCGATGCCTGGGAGGCGGCCGAATACGGTCCGATCCCGAAGGCCGAGAGCGCCGGCGGGGTGCGCTCGAACCTCTATCTGGTCGATGGCGACAACATCCTCGCCGCCGCGACGCTCACCGGATCGGGCAAGAACCTCGTCCTGACCGGCGTCACCTGGTATGCGCGCGGGCCCGGAGGAATCATCCGCGAGCAGATCCGCGCGCCCCGCGCGACCTATGCCGCCCCCGGCTGGCGGCTCGAGAACGCGGCGCGCTTCGATGTCGCGGGCGCCGTCACCGAACGCCTGCCGACGCTGGTGATCGGCCCGAACCTCACGCCAGAACAGATCATGCTGCAATCGGTCGATGCTGACGGGCAGAGCTTCTGGGAGCTGAAGCACTCGATCGACGCCTACGAGGCCGCCGGGCGCAATGCTGATGAACTGCGCGCGAACTGGTGGCACCGCTTGGCCGGCCCGCTTTCGGCGCTGCTGATGCCGCTGCTGGGATCGATCGCCGCCTTCGGTCTTGCGCGCTCGGGCCAGCTGTTTGTGCGCGCGATCATCGGCATGGCGTTGGGGTTTGCCTATTTCGTGGTCGACAATGCCGCGCTGGCGATGGGCAGCTTCGGCGGCTATCCCCCGCTGCTCGCCGCCTGGGCGCCGTTCCTCTTGTTCCTGCTGCTCGGCGAGACAGTGCTGATCCGGACCGAGGAGTGAGCGCCCCGACAGGCCGAGGCCAGTGGTCGCTCCGCCTGGCCCGGCCTGAGGACGCTGCGGCCATGCCCGCCATCGAACGCGCCGCGGCCGCCGCCGCATTCGCTGCCGAACCGAGCATCGACCCCGCGCACACCCGATCGGAGGCAGATTATGCCCGCCTGATCCGCAAGGGCCACAGCCTCGTCGCCCATGTCGGCGAGGCGCTGGCGGGCTTCCTCGTCGCCGAGCCCTTCCGGCGCGAGCTGCATATCTGGGAGATGGATGTCGAGCCTGCCCATCAGGGCCAAGGGATCGGCGCGGGGCTGGTACGCGCCGCGCAGATCGATGCGCGCAACACCGGCTTCAAGGCGCTGACCCTCACCACCTTCCGTGACTTGCCCTGGAACGGCCCGTTCTATGAGCGCCTCGGCTTCGAGGAAGTCACCGCGCTCGACGCGCACCTGCGCCTTTCGGGAGAGCTCGCCAATGAAGTGGACGATGGCCTGCCCGCAGACCGGCGTTGTGCGATGATCTGTTTTCTGGATTGAAAGGGGGAGCAGCGGCGAGGCCTAAGCCGCCTTGCGCCCCATCGTGCTCCGCGCGATCCGCCCGACCAGCACCAGCAGGCCGGGATGATTGGCGCCCTCATAGGTCGAGCCCGTGCCAAGCTCGCGCGCCAGCCGCCGGTGCGCTTCGGGCAGGTCGTGGTAGGGCATCGAAGGCATCAGGTGATGCAGCGCGTGGTAGCGCAGGCCAACCGGCGCCCAGATCTCGGCAACGACGCCCGGCGGGGGGACGTTGACCGAATCGAGGAACTGCGCGGTGACCGTCATCGGCTCGCCCTCGTTCTCCCACAGGTGCGCGACCAGCGTGCGCAGCTGGTTGAGCACTGCGGCGAGCGAAAGGATCGCGAGCGCCGTGGCGAGCGGCTTCCAGCCGATCACGAACGCGCTGGCGATCAGCGCAACGGCCCACAGGCTCGCGCCCGCTTCCTGCCACCGCACCCGGCCCACGAAGTCACCCTCGGGCGCCTTGCGGCGGAACTCGGGATTGATCGACAGCGACGAAAAGCGCTCCCAGGTGAACTTGCGCAAGGGGGGGATGACAAGGCCCAGCGGGTAGAGCACGCCAAACCGCACCAGCAGCGCTACCGGCAGGAGCAGTGCCACAATCACGAACAGCGGCAGGCTCCACGGCTTCATCAGCGCAAGCGGCAGGTATTCGGGATCTTCGACCGTCCCGTATTGCGTGCGCTTGTGATGGATCACATGCACGCCTTCATACATGAAGCTGGGCGTGAGCATCGGGATGCCGACAAGCAGGTTCCACGCAGTGCGGAAGCCCGGAAGGGCGTCACGATGAATGTGGGTCAGTTCGTGGATGAACATCAGCGCGCGGTACAGCGCCAGCGCCGCGACCAGTCCCGCGGCGACCTTCACCCCGACACTGGCCGAAAGGATCGCGACCGCGATCCCCGCATAGCCGACGCCTGCCGAAATCAGCATGTCGGGCCAGTAAATGCCGGGCTTCGCCTCGCCGAGACCCTTGGTAAGATCGCGCGCGGCACGCAGCATCGCCTTGTCATCATCAACCATGAACTGCGCGCGCGTCGCCCGGGGAACGGGCTGGCGCGCGATGGCGGCGCTCTGATCGATGGTCTGGTGCAAGGTCATAAGGGTCTTTTCCTGCGGCCGCCCTACCCGAAAACGGGCGCGGGGCCAAACGCGTGTTGTTGGTGAGTGTGATCGATAGCCTTGCACGAATGACACGGGCGCGACACAGACGCCTTGACTGAATGATATACGAGGATGGCGGCGTGACGGATGTGACAGGACGCGGGGCCGAGATAGATATTCGGCCCATCTCCGACAAGCGCGGACGGGCGGCGTTCGTCGACCTCGGCCGGGCATTCTCCGACCGTCTCGAGCATTTCGTCCCGCAAATCCGCAGCGAACAGCTTGAACTGGTCGATCCGGACAAGAACCCCTTCTTCGCCCATGCCCGGGTGCAGCTGTTCATCGCCATGCGCGGCGGCAAGCCGGTGGGGCGCATATCGGCCCATATCGACGAACTCGCGCTCGCCATGTCGGCAGATCAGGGCTTTGGCCCCGGCACCGGCTTCTTCGGCTATTTCGATGCCGAGGACGAGGCCGTCGCCCGCGCCTTGCTCGAAACCGCGCAAGGCTGGCTGAGGGGCGAAGGGATGACCCGCGTGATGGGCCCGATCTCGCTGTCGATCTGGGAGGAGCCGGGCCTGCTGGTGAGCGGACAGGATCACCGGCCGATGCTGATGATGGGCCACCACCCGGCGCATTATGCGGGGTGGATCGAGGCGGCCGGCTACACCCGCGCCAAGACGCTCTACACCTACGATCTCAACATTGCGAAGCCGTTCGGGCCGCTCCTCCAGCGGATCATCCAGTCCGGCCACAAGAACGCGCGGATCAATATCCGGCAGGTCGACAAGAGCCGCTGGGACGAGGAGGTGGCGATCATCCTCGGGATCCTCAACGATGCGTGGTCGGACAACTGGGGCTTCGTGCCCTTCACGCCGCAGGAGGTCGCCTATGCCGGCAAGAAGCTGCGTCCGCTGATCTTCGAGGAACTCAACATGATCGCCGAGCTCGACGGGCGGCCGGTGGCCTTCATGCTGACCTGGCCCGACATCAACGACGCGCTGGCGAAGATCAAGGGCAAGCTTTTCCCCTTCGGCTGGATCACCATGCTGCGCTGGCTCCGGCACCCCAAGGGCGCCGGCATGCGCGTGCCGCTGATGGGGGTGCTGAAGGAGCTCCACAACAGCCGGATGGCGAGCCAGCTTGCCTTCATGATGATCGAGGAGATCCGCCAGCACGCGAGCGGCAAGTTCGGCTCCTCGCGCGGCGAGCTTGGCTGGGTGCTCGAGGACAATCAGGGCATGAACGCCATCGCCGATGCGATCGAGAGCAAGGTAAACCGCGAGTACGTGATCTACGAGCGGGCGCTTTAGTCTTCGGCCAACTTCGGCGGCGCAGCCCCCCGGCCCCGCTTCCGTTCGAGGGTAACGAAAGAAAAAAGGCCTCCGTTGCAGAACAACGGAGGCCTTTCGGGATCGTATCACCAGCCGCTTGGACGGGAGGGGGGTCTCGGCGGTGACAAAGGAAAAATGATCGTCTTGGCGAGCGGTTCCCGGCCAGATGAAAATTTTTTCTTACCTTACGGAACTTAGAGAATAATTACTTTATTTCAGCCATTTGCGCGTTGGCCGCGACGTCGCTTATGTGACACGCTATGGCTGCGAATCAAGCGATCCGGCGATTCCTGCCGGGCCCCGTGACCAGTGAAAAGGTGCCTCATGTCCCTCGCCAGCCAGATCGCGGCCAACCTGCCCTTCCTGCGCCGCTACGCCCGCGCATTGACCGGATCGCAGGCCAGCGGCGATGCGTTTGTGCGCGAGATGCTGGAGGGCGCGCTGGCGGACGAGGAACTGAAGGCCAGCCTCGCGGGCGGCCGGGTGCCGCTCTACCGCGCCTTCGGCAAGCTTTGGGCGAGCGCGTCCAGCGGCAGCGTGGGCGGCCCGGCGGATACTGCCACGACCAGCGAGCATGAGGCCGGCGCGCAGGCGCGGCTCGGCATCATTACCCCGCCCGCGCGTCAAGCACTGCTGCTTACCACGCTTGAAGATTTCACGATTGCCCAGGCCGCCGCGATCCTCGAGTGCACCCCCGAAGAGGTCGCCGCGCTGGTCGCCGATGCCGTCGCGGAGATCGATCACGAGCAGCGCACTTCTGTGCTGATCATCGAAGACGAGCCGCTGATCGCGATGCAGCTCGAAGACCTCGTCACCGGCCTCGGCCACACCGTCAGCGGCACCGCCGCGACCCGCACCCAGGCCCGAGCCGCCGTCGCCGAGGCGCTGCCGGGGCTGGTGCTGGCCGACATCCAGCTCGCCGATGGTTCCTCCGGGCTCGATGCGGTGGACGACATCCTCAGCGTCGGCGCGATGCCGGTGATCTTCATCACCGCCTATCCCGAACGCCTGCTGACCGGCGACCGGCCCGAGCCGACCTACCTCGTGACAAAGCCGTTCCAGGAGGCGACCGTGCGCGCGGCGATCAGTCAGGCCTTGTTCTTCGGATCGACCAAACCGCTGTGATTTCGTGCCGCCGTCGGTGGCGCAGGCCTAGGGCGTAACAACTTTCCGTTCCGCTTCATTCTCGCGAATCCTGAAGCCCACGGGACGCCTCACCGGCACGCGCAGCACGCAGCGCACGCCTTCGCGCGCGAAGTCCAGCGTCACCGGCTGGCGCAATTCGTGGGCGACGATCTTCTCGATCAGTTCGGTGCCGAAGCCGCGGCGGCGCTGGCTGGCGACGGGCGGTCCGCCGACTTCCTGCCACTCGACCTCGGCCCAGTTGGTCTCAAAGCCAGGCTCCGCGCCCGGCTCCCCGGCCTTGTCCGCACCGCGTTGCCAGCGGATCGTCACCTGCCCGTCGGGCACGCTCAACGCGCCATACTTGGCGGCGTTGGTGGCAAGTTCGTGGATCGCAAGGCCGAACGACAGCGCGTCATTGGGCGCCAGCTCAAGCTCCGGCCCTTCAAGCAGGATCGCATCGCCCAGCACCTCGCGGAAGTGCTGCAATTCCGCCTCGATCACCGCGCGGATCGGCGTGGTGCCCCACTCGGTCACAGTCAGGAGGTCATGCGTCGCCGAGAGCGCGCGGATGCGGCCCTGCAGGCTGTCGGCAAACTCGTCGAGATCGGTCGACCGCCGCCGGGTCAATGACAGGATCGAAAGCACGTTGGCGAGCGTGTTCTTGACCCGGTGGTTCAATTCGCGGGTCAGCGAGTTTCTGATCGAGTGCTGCTCCTCGAAGAAGGCAAGCCGCGCCTGATCCTCGAAGGCCTGCTGGGTCAGCAGCCGCGCGAGCAGCATCAGCAGGCTCGCCAGCGCGAGGCCGAAGATCAGCGTCACCATCGACAGCGGCGAGAGCACCTGCGCGTCATTATTCTCGATCACCAGCATCAGCTTGCGGTCAGCAATGTTGACCTCCTGCTTGACGGTGTCCCTTGCCACCCCGCCGATCGATTGCGCAACGAGCAGGTGCCCGGTGCCGACCTCGCCGTCGTAGAGCCGGACGCCGAAGCGTCCATCCCCCTGCCGGTCGATCGCCGCATCGAGGAATTCGCGCGCACGGAAGGGTGTGTAGACGAAGCCGGCGAGGCGCGGGCCGCCAGGCTGGCCGGCGCGGAAAACAGGCATGTAGATCGCGAAGGCCGGGGCGGTGCCGCTGGTCTCCTGCATCAGGATGATCCGGCCCGAGGCGGCGGGTCGCAGGTTCAGCTCGGCCTCGGCCATGGCGGCGGCGCGGGCGGGGTCGGAATACATATCGTAGCCCAGCGCGCGGCGGTTGAGCGCCGTCGCGGGCGCGAACATCGCCACCGGCGCGACGCGGCCGATCGCCGAGCGCGGTGCGGGGTAAATGTCGGGATAGGCGGGCTGGCTGGCGCGGGTGCGGGAGAGGAAGGCGGGCACGTCCCTCGCCTCGATCACCGGGATCCAGCCGATGCCTTCGGCGCCCGAATATTCGGTGTTGAGCTTCAACACCCGCACGAAATTGTCGAAGGTCTCAGGCGATACCTCGCCAAGGCTCGCGAACAGCGCCGCCCCGGCCCGCAGGTAGGACGCGAACCCGCTTCCGCTGCGATCGAGCGCGGCGGCGAGGCCTTGTGCATATTCGCGCATCTGCGCGCGCTCACGGGCGCGGGCGTTGCTCTCGATCGCAAAGACACTGAGCGCGGTGATCGCGGCAATGGCGAGGAAGATCGCCAGCGGGATTGCGCGCGGGTAGAGCACCAGCCAGCGCCGCGCCCGCCCGCCCGTCGATGGGGGCGGAACGGCGGGATCTGCGTCCGGATAAAGGGCGAGCGGCTCGATGGTGCGTTTTCCTGTCAGGCGCAGGCGGAACCAAACAGGTAGCGCATCGTTCCCGAATCGTCCAAACTCCCCTTTTGTCGGAGGATGGGCAGCGCTTCTGTCGCCCACCCCCGGCAGCGACATCGCCCTCCGCAAGGGGGGACGCACGACGGGATCAGGGATAGACTTGAGCGATATGGCCTCGAACCACCCACAGGGCAGAAATGGCAGCGGCAGCGGGAACGCGCAGCGCCGCGCGCCGGAATGGGCCGACGGGCTCAAGCAGCTTTACGATTCGGTGGTCGAGGAAGACCTGCCCGATGCGTTCCGCGATCTGCTCGACCGGCTCGAGGCAACCCCCACGACCCGCAGCCCCAGCGGCGACAACGACGATCAGGGCGCAGGCGGCCGATGAGCGACGGCGGCCAGCCCGCACCCGCGCGTTCGGCCAGCGACAAGTCCGATTTCAAGCGCGAGCTGACCGGCGTTGTCCCGCATCTGCGCGCCTTTGCGCGGGGCCTGTGCGGGCGGCCTGATCTGGCCGACGATCTCGTGCAGGAAACGCTTCTGAAGGCGTGGGCGGCGCAGGACCGGTTCGAGCCGGGCACCTCGATGCGCGCCTGGACCTTCGTGATCCTGCGCAACGCCTACCTTACCGATATGCGCCGCAACCGATTCCGCGGCGAATATGATGAGGGCGTGGCCGAGCGTATCCTGATCGAACCCGCCGGGCAGGAAGAACCGATCCACCTTTCCGACCTCCACCGCGCGCTGCTGACGCTGCCGGCCGAACGGCGCGAGGCGCTGCTGTTGGTGGGCGCGGGCGGATTTTCCTACGAGGAAGCCGCCGCGATCTGCGGCTGCGCCGTGGGCACCATCAAGAGCCGCGTCGGCCGCGCGCGCGCCGCGCTTTCGGAAATGCTGGCCAGCGGCGCCGTCCCCCGCCGCTCCACCGACGACGAGACAGCCCACCGCGCCATTCTGGAAGAACTGGATATGGTCTCCAGCGGCAACGGGGTCAGCACGCGGGGGTGAACCGCGATTCTGGCGGGAAAGGCCACAACAGGTGTGACAAGCCGGTTTTTTCTCGCCATGGATGCGCCCACAACCACCAAAAGGGGATCAAATGGCAAAGTTCTTTGGCAATCTGCATCTTGTGCTGGCCGTCGGGCTGGTCGCTGCGATTCTGGTAATCGTCAGCTTCACCGGCTGGACCGGGGCAGATGCAAAATCATTGGCGGACGACGTGTTCCGCTGGCTCCACACCTTCTTCGGCATTCTGTGGATCGGACTGCTCTATTACCTCAATTTCGTGCAGGTTCCGACCATGCCGAAGATCCCGGCCGAGCAGACCGGGGCGATCAACAACCACATCGCGCCCAAGGTGTTTTTCTTCTTCCGCTATGCGGCGCTGCTCACGGTCCTCATGGGTCTCGTGATCGCCTTCCACAACGGCTATGGCGCGCAGGCGCTTACCTTTGGCGGTGAGGGTGCAGACGGCATCAACATGATCGGTCTGGGCATGTGGCTGGGCCTGATCATGGCGTTCAACGTCTGGTTCATCATCTGGCCGGCGCAGCGCAAGATCCTGAACATCGTTCCCGGCGCGACCGATGAGGAAAAGGCCAAGCTCCGTCCGCGTGCTCTGGCCGCAAGCCGCACCAATTTGCTGCTTTCGCTGCCGATGCTCTATTGCATGGTCAGCGCGAACCTCGGCGGCTGATTGTTGCATTGCCCCCCTTTCGAGGGGGGCAATGCAATTCTTCGTTTGTGATCAGGCTTGCAGGGTCAAGCCCGCTCTTCTGCCCCTGCCGCAGTGCGATCAACCGCGCTGGTGACCGCGACGTTCATGGTGACGTTGCCGAGCGTGCGCATCAGGTCGGGCAGCATCTCCACCGCGACCAGCAGCGCGAGCGGTTCGACCGGCACGCCCATCGCCAGCGCAATCGGCCCGATCGAGACGACAAAGCTGATCGATCCGGGCAGGCTGACGGCAGACAGGCTGATGACGCTGGCGATCAGGATGCCCGCGATGGCGACCGTCGGCGGCACCTCCACCCCGGCAAGCGCGGCGATGTAATAGACCACCGCAAGGTTCATCGCAGCGCTGGTGGCGCGGAAGATCACCACGGCGAGCGGCAGGACGAACTCGGCGGTCGCGGGGCGCAGACCCAGCCGTCCGGCGGAATCGAGCATGGCAGGAAGGCTGGCGAGCGAGCTCTGCGTCGATAGCGCCACCGCCTGCGCGGGCAGGATCGCGGTGACAAAGCGCCCGCCGGTGCGGCCAAGGGCGATGGCGATGACATAGGAGAGGACGAAGATGAAGGTGCCCATCGCGGTCACCGTCAACACATAGTGGCCGAGCGCGGCGAAGGCCCCGCCCCCGCTTTGCACGCCGACGCCGTAAGCCAGCGCCAGCACGCCCACGGGCGCAGCGGCAAGCACCCAGCCGATGATCAGCAGCATCGCATTGCCAAGCGCATGGAAGAAGCCGAGCAGCCGCTCGCCCTGTTCCTCCGGCAGGCGGGTGATCGCCACCGCGAACATCACGAAGAACAATGTCAGCGGCAACATCGCAGTCTCGGCAGCGGCGGCGACGATGTTGGGCGACACCAGCGAGGCGAGGAAGTCCAGCACCTTGGGCACTTCGCCCACATCCGCCGGGGTCTGCGCGAGGAAGGCCCCTGCCCCCTGCGGCACCGGGAAGGCGCGCAGCAGCGCGGGCATGGCGACCGAGGTGAAGGCCCCGCCAGCGAGCTGCACCACCACCATCAGCGCGATCATCCGCCGCGCCGCCGTGCCAACCCGCGCGGCGAGAATCATCTGCACGAGGCCGAGCACCAGCAGCGCGGCGACCAGCGGGATGATCGTCATCTGCAAGGCGCGCAGCCACAATCCGCCGATCAGCCCGGCGATATCGCCCAGCAGGGCAGGCGCGCCGAGCATTCCGCCCGCGATCCCCGCCAGCAATCCGCCGACCAGCGCGGCAAAGGTCAGCGCCACCGGCAGGCGGATCGCAACCAGGGCGAACTTGCCCTGGCCGGCACCGTCACCAGCAGCGCGCGTGCTTTCACTTTCCAGCAATGCCCTGTCCTTATGCGGGCGTCTCGCCCTTCCCTTTGGGCGATAACCGCGCCAGAAGCGCGAGACAACAATGACGGCACGACACCCGCACGAATAGGGGCGACAGAATTCATGGCACGCAAGCTGTTCGGAACCGACGGGATCAGGGGGCGCACCAATGCGGGCGCGATGACCGCGGCGACGGCGATGAAGGTCGGGCAGGCGGCGGGCCGCCACTTCCTGCGCGGGCATCATCGCCACCGCGTGGTGATCGGCAAGGACACCCGCCTGTCAGGCTACATGATGGAAAGCGCGCTGGTCGCGGGCTTCACCTCTGTCGGGATCGACGTGATCCTGACCGGGCCGCTCCCCACCCCTGCGATCGCGCTGCTCACGCGCGAGATGCGCGCCGATCTCGGCGTGATGATCTCGGCAAGTCACAACCTCTATGCCGACAACGGCATCAAGCTGTTCGGCCCGGACGGCTTCAAGCTTTCCGACGAGGCCGAGATCGAGATCGAGCGGCTGATGGCGAGCGATATTCCCCTCGCACCCGCCGAAAAGATCGGCCGCGCGCGCCGGATCGAGGATGCGCGCGGGCGCTATATCCACGCGGTCAAGGGCTCGCTGCCCGAGAATGTGCGGCTCGATGGGCTCAAGATCGTGGTCGATTGCGCCAATGGCGCGGCCTATCAGGTTGCCCCCTCGGCGATCTGGGAGCTGGGTGCCGAGGTGATCACCGTGGGGGTCACCCCCAATGGCCGCAACATCAACGACAAGTGCGGCTCGACCCACCTCGATCTGGTGCGCGAAACCGTGGTCGCCTCGGGCGCCGATATCGGCATCGCGCTCGATGGCGATGCCGATCGGTTGATCGTGATCGATGAGCAGGGCGCCGTGGTCGATGGCGATCAGATCATGGCGCTGCTCGGCACCCAGCTGGCCTCGCGCGGCCAGCTGCGCGGCGGTGGAGTCGTTGCCACGGTGATGTCCAACCTCGGGCTGGAGCGCTGCCTGGCCAGCCACGGCCTGACGCTGGAGCGCACCGCGGTGGGCGATCGCCACGTGCTCGAACGGATGCGCAGCGGCGGCTTCAACGTGGGCGGCGAGCAATCGGGCCACATGATCCTGCTCGATCATGCCACCACCGGCGATGGCACGGTGGCGGCGCTGCAGGTGATCGCCGCGCTGGTCCAGTCGGGCCAGCGGGCGAGCGAGCTGCTGCACCTGTTCGATCCGGTGCCGCAATTGCTCAAGAACGTGCGCTTTGCCGGGGGCAAGCCGCTGGGCGATCCGCGCGTGCAACGGGTGATCGCCGAAGCCGAGGCCCAGCTGGCCGGGCGGGGGCGGCTGGTGATCCGCCCCTCGGGCACCGAACCGGTGATCCGGGTGATGGCCGAAGGCGACGATGCCGCCGAAGTGACCCAGGTGGTCGAGGCGATCTGCGCCGCCGTGGCCGAGGTGGCCGCCTGATGCTGGAGATG
>JAIYAL010000014.1 GCA_027489095.1 Erythrobacteraceae bacterium | reverse complement strand
TCGGCCGATTGCCGGGTCAGGCTGACCGTGGTGCCGACCGAGGCGGCGGTCTCTTCAAGGCTGGCGGCCTGCTGTTCGTTGCGCAGCGCGAGGTCTTCGGAGGCCGCGCGGATCTCGTCGCAGCCGGTCTGGACTTCCGCCGCCGCCGTTCTCACGGCGGCGATCATCGTTTCAAGCTTTGCGGTGGATGCATTGAATACCGTGCCGATAGCGTCGAATTCTTCGATCCCGGTGGATGAAATCTGCTGGTTGAGTTGACCGTCCTCAAGCGCCTGAATGGCGCTCAGGATGGCGTCGACAGCTTTGCGGGACGGGGTGACGTCCGTGGCGATCTTGACGACCCGTTCGACTTTGCCTTGCGGGTCCATGACCGGGCCATAGGTCGCTTGTATCCAGATTTCCTTGCCGGATTTGGTGATGCGGGGATAGCGCCCAGTAAAGCTTTTGCCTGCCCGGAGATTTTCCCAGAACTGTTTGTATTCAGAGCTTTCCACGATCTGGGGCGCACAAAATATGCGATGATGGCGCCCTTGGATTTCGGCGAGACTGTATTCAACGGTACCACAAAATGCGTCATTGGCATCTAGAATGGTTCCGTCGATAGAAAATTGAATAATAGCCTGCGTATTCTTAACAAGTTTCATGATTGCATCATCGAACTTCGATTGCTTCGGGTTTCTGCGACTGAACATTATCCAATTCTCTTCGGTCAAATAACTGAAATTCAACGCCAAACATTTTCATCGTTGTACGTAGAGCCTACATATTTCATTGATCGCCCACAAATGGTTAAGGCTGGATTCCGCGTTAAACTCAATATCAGCACAATAGATTTTCGCAGCCTTGGCAGCAGTTCCGAAGGTTGCCAGTGAGAGCGTCAGCTGAAGCCAAAGCTTGCCACCGGTGAATGAGAGAAAGTGTCCACTTCGGGGTCGTTTGCTGACAGGCGGGTTTTGTCTGTTTCGCTATGAAAACAGCCTCGGCACAACCCTCGCCAATTGCTGTGAAAGCCTGCAACACCCATCCTTGCGCAGAATGAAATCGGCCGGGGCGAAGGTGTTTTCGCGCACGAATTGCAGGATTTTCGCGTCCACGGCTGAGCGCTCCAATTCGATCATATCGAGCGCCCATGCGTGACTGCCCCACTTGCTGTTGTGCATGATGCCAATGGTTAGATCATATCCATCGGCGATCGCTTCGATCTGCACCCGACATACAGCCTACCACCCACCTGCAACCATTCGCGCGCAGCCGCAGCCACCACGATAGCAGGCACTGAACGCAGCCCCGCGCCCTACCCGTGACCCATGCCCCGCGCCGTCTTTGCCAGCGCCACCACGCGTTCGCTCGGCATGGGCTGGGCGCGCAGGAAGCCTTGCCAGTAGTCGCAGCCTTCGGCGGTGATCGCGGCGCGCTGGATTTCGTCCTCGATCCCTTCGGCATAGACCGCAAGGCCCAGCGCCTTGGCGAGCGCCACGATGGCGCGCAGCACCGCGAGCGCGGTCCCGTCAGCGGGCACGCCTTCGACCATCGCCTTGTCGAGCTTGAGCGCGTCCAAGGGCAGCTCGCGCAGGTAGCGGAAGTTGCAGAACCCCGCGCCGAAATCATCAAGCGCGGTGCGGAAGCCAAGGCCGCGCAGCGCCTTCAAGGCGCTTGCCGCCTGAGCAAGGTTCCTGAGCAGCACGTCCTCGGTAATCTCCAGCATCAGTCGCTCCGGCGCGATCTCGGATCGGCCGATCAGCGCGGCGAAATCGGCGGCAAAGCGCGGGTCGCCCAGTTCCTCGGGCGTGATGTTGAGCGACAAGGTGAGGTTGTCCGGCCAGGTCGCCGCATCTTCGAGCGCTCGGGCGACCACGTGGCGCGAAAGCGGGGCGACCAGCGCTGCCCGTTCAGCCACCGCAAACAGATCACGCGCGCCGATCTCTCCCAACGACGGATGCCGCCAGCGCGCCAACGCCTCAGCCCCCACCAAAGCGCCGGTAACACAGGCAAATTGCGGCTGGAACAAGACCTCGATCTCGCGCCGGTCAAGCGCGCGCAGCAGGTCGGCCTCGAGCACGCCCGGGCTGACGCCGGGCAGACGCCCGCGCACAGGCCCACGCAAGGATGTCCGACCCTGTTCCATTACACTCCTTTTGCCCCGCCCCTTCTTACCCGTTGATTTCGTCCCTGCCTCGCATCAATTGCAATCCGCCCGAATCTGGCACATCAGGGCAAACGCCAAGTGACGCGCCGGGGATAAGCGCTGGGGCGCCGATTTTGTCCTCGGGAGGGGGAAGAATGTCCGGCAATTCCGGCAAGGGTGCCATCAGCGGAGCGGGCTTTGAGCGGCTCGCGCTCGTCGCCTCGGACACCGAGCGCGCGCAGGAAGCCTACGATGCGCTGCTCGCGCAAGGCCAGTGGGCGCCGCTCGAAGAGGCAGACGCGGTCGTGGTGCTCGGCGGTGACGGGTTCATGCTCCAGACGCTTCATGCGATGCTCGATGCGGGCCGCGTCATACCGGCCTATGGGATGAACCTCGGCACGGTCGGCTTCCTGATGAACCGCTATCACATTCGCACCGCGATCGCGGCAAGAGTAAACAAGGCCCGGCACTGGACGATCGCCCCCTTGCGGGTCGAGGCGGTGACGCAGGACGGCGAGACGCACCAGCTGTGCGCGATCAACGAACTCTCGCTGCTGCGCGAAACCCGCCAGACCGCCAAGATCGAGGTCACAGTCGGCGACCGGGTGCGGATCCGCGAACTGGTTTGTGATGGCGTGCTGGTGGCGACGCCCGCGGGTTCGACCGCATACAATCTTTCCGCGCAAGGCCCGATCCTACCGCTCGACAGCAAGATGCTTGCCCTCACCCCGATCAGCCCCTTCCGCCCGCGGCGCTGGCGCGGCGCGATCCTGCCTGACCGGATGCCGATCATCCTGAAGGTTCTCGACCCTGCCAAGCGCCCGGTCGCCGCGGTCGCCGACCAGAAGGAGCTGCGCGATATCGCCGAAGTGCGGCTCCAGATCGCCCGCGATGCCGACCTCACCTTGCTGTTCGATCCCGGCCAAAGCCTTGAGGAGCGGATCGTGGCGGAGCAGTTCGTTACGGCATGAGGATCAAGCACGAGGCTGCCAAAACCCTCTTGCAATCCGATTCCGCCCCCCATATACGCGCGCCTCTGCCAGCGGTTTCGGTCGCCGGTTGCTCCCCGATAGCTCAGCGGTAGAGTAGGTGACTGTTAATCACTTGGCCGTAGGTTCGAATCCTACTCGGGGAGCCAATTTTCAAAAGGTCGCCATTTGAGAAGATAGGGAACCCACGTTTGGTAGTTCCCGACCATCGGCTGGCCGTCATCATGAAGCGCAGGTTCGAACCGCGAATAACGTATCATACCGGCGCAGGCGCTTTCATCGAGGATTGCGTGACCGCTTGATTGCGTAACTTGGCAGCTTCGCGCTCGGCCCATCATGTCAACTTCAACCGAAACTCCGACCCTTCCTTCCCATTGTGCAAGCCTCGCCTCTTGAGGATATGCTTCGAGAATCCTCGACATCCACCCCCTCTTATTTTTCGGCGAGGCTGGTCTTGCAAGGTTGATTGCGGTTGCGGGCCTTTTGTCCTCGACCTGCACCGGGGGAGGCTCGGGCCGAGTTTCAATGATCTGTGCCATGCCCGGAACAGCAACGTGTAGGAAGATCGTGGCGACTGCGACATATGCCAGTCTCGATATAAGGGGCATCCGTAAGTCTCCGTCTTGCGTGCCCGCTTATCTCACCGAAAGATAAAAGAAATCTAGACTCCGAGCAGCAGCCGCACCCCCACCACCAGCACCAAGAGCGCGGTCAGCCAGCGGATCCACTTCGGCGGCAGCAGGCGCGCTGCGAACAGGCTGCCGGCCTGCCCGCCGATCACCACCGCGATCAGCAGCGGCAGCGAAGCACCCAGCGCTGCGCCGAGCAGGCCGGGGCCGTTCTTCGCCATCTGCCCGGCGAGCCCGAACAGCGAATTGACGAGGATGAAGAGGCTCGCGGTCGCGGCAATCCCGCGCGCCTCGTGCCAGCGGGCAAGATGCAAGAGCGGCGCAAGGAAGACCCCCCCGCCAATTCCCACCAGCCCCGCGAAATAACCGAGCGGCGCAGCGGCGAGCGGCATGAAGCGGGCCGCCCGCGTGGGCGCGCCCTCGGCCCCTTCGCGCACCGGGATGAGCATCGTCAGCGCCGTCAGCACCAGGCTTGCGCCCAGCAGGGTCAGGAAGGTCGTCTCCTTGATAGGGGTCAGCCCGCCAAGGAAGCTGGCCGGCGCGCCGAGGGCGACGATCAGCAGCGCCTTCTTCCATGGCGTGATCCCGGCGCGGGCGAAGCGGATGCTCGAGCCCGTCACCACCACGATGTTGCAGGCGAGGCTGACGAGCGGCAGCAGACGATAGTCGAGCCCCGACAGCGCCAGCAGCGCCGAATAGGTCGATCCTCCGCCGAAGCCGACGCTGGCATAAAGCAGCGCGGTCACAAGGAAGGCGAGCGCCAGCAGCGCCGGAACCGCCCCGATCATCATCACTCAGCCCGCCCTATACAGCGCGCCGTCAAGCAATTGCGCGAGGGCTGAGGGCCCCGTGGCAATGCTTGTACTTCTGCCCGCTGCCGCATGGGCACACCGCGTTGCGGCTGAGGCCGAGATTGGCATAGGGATCGCTCCCCGCGCCAGATCCACCCGGGCCGAATTCGGCACCCGGCGAACCTGCGAGCGAACCGAACAGTTCAGGCCGCGTGTCCGACCCGTCGCCATCCGCCGAATCGTCGAGCCCGGTGAGAGGGTCGATATGGCCGGTCAGGAAGTCAGGCAATTCGGGCAGGCTTGTGGTCTGCGGCGGCTCGATCCGTAGCTCGGCGCGGAACAGGATCTTGGTGACCTCCTCGCGCAGCGTTTCGAGCATCGTCTCGAACAGCCCAAAGGCTTCCTGCTTGTACTCGTTGATGGGCTGCTTCTGCGCCATTCCGCGCATCCAGATCACCTGACGCAGCGCATCGAGCGTGGCGAGGTGGTCCTTCCAGTGATGGTCGAGCTGGCGCAGCAGCACGTCCTTCTCGACAATCCGCCAGATCGCCGGATCGGACGTCGTGATCTTCTCCTCCATCATCGCGTCGGTCAGTTCGCGCAGACGCTCCTCGAGCAGTTGGGGCTCGACCTCGTCCTCGGCGAGCCATTCTTCGAAGGGCGGATCGAAGCCGAAGATCTCTTCGGTGCGCGCCTTGAGACCGTCAATATCCCACTGTTCAGGATAGGAGCCCGGAGGGCACGCGGCGCCGACGATGGAGTTTATCGAATCGTGGCGCATGTCGAGCACCACGTCGTCCACCGCCTCGCTGTCCATGATCTCGGCGCGCTGTTCGTAGACCACCTTGCGCTGATCGTTCATCACGTCGTCGTATTGCACGACCTGCTTGCGCATGTCGTAATTGCGCGCCTCGACCTTCTTCTGGGCAGTCTCGATCGCCTTGGACAGCCACTTCGAGCCGATCGCCTCGCCATCGGCGAGGTTGGAGTTCATCATCTTGGAGAACAGCGTGTCGGGGCCGAAGATACGCAGCAGATCATCCTCAAGGCACAGGTAGAAACGCGACAGGCCCGGGTCACCCTGACGGCCTGAACGACCGCGCAGCTGGTTGTCGATGCGGCGGGATTCGTGGCGCTCGGTGCCAAGCACGAACAGACCTCCGGCAGCGCGCACGCGATCCTTTTCCTCGGCGACCTCAGCCTTGATGCGGGCAATGGCTTGGTCACGCTCGGGCCCTTCGGGCACCTCGGCGAGCTCGTCACGCACACGGTATTCGAAATTGCCGCCGAGCTGAATATCGGTGCCGCGTCCGGCCATGTTGGTGGCGATCGTGACTGCCCCGTAGCGGCCCGCCTGAGCGACGATATGCGCTTCCTGTTCGTGGAAGCGAGCGTTGAGGACAGCGTGCTTGACGCCCTCCTTGTCGAGATATTCGCTGAGCAGCTCCGACTTCTCGATCGAGACCGTGCCGACCAGCACCGGCTGGCCGATCTCCTGCTTTTCCTTGATCGCCTTTGCGATGGCTTGGAACTTGTCGGCGGTATTCTTGTAGAACTCGTCGTCGTTGTCGATCCGTGCGACCGGCAGGTTGGTGGGGATCTCGACCACGCCGACCTTGTAGATGTCCCAGAACTCGGCCGCCTCGGTGGCTGCGGTGCCGGTCATGCCGGAGAGCTTGGGATACATCCGGAAATAGTTCTGGAAGGTGATCGAGGCGAGCGTCTGGTTCTCGGGCTCGATCCGCACGCCTTCCTTGGCCTCGACCGCCTGGTGCAGGCCGTTCGACCAGCGGCGCCCGTCCATCATGCGACCGGTGAACTCGTCGATGATGATGATCTTGTCATCCTTGACGATATAGTCGGTGTCCCGCTTGCGGCCGAAGTTGGCGACCAGCGCCTGATCAAGATGGTGGACGACCTGGGTGTTCTCGACATCGTAGAGGTTGCTCGTGGCAAGCAAGCCCTTCTCAATCAGCAGCTGTTCGGCTCCTTCGAGGCCCTCCTCGGTAAGCTGCACGCGCTTCACCTTTTCGTCGATATCGAGCCATTCCTCCGGGATCTCGCGCGCCACCAGATCAAGCGAAACATAGAGATCAGACTTGTCCTCGGTCGGGCCGGAGATGATCAGCGGGGTTCGCGCTTCGTCGATGAGGATCGAGTCCACCTCGTCGACGATCGCAAAGTTGAAGGGCCGCTGCGCCATTGCGCTGCGTTCGTGCTTCATGTTGTCGCGCAGGTAATCGAAACCGAACTCGTTGTTGGTGCCGTAGGTGATATCGGCGTTGTAGGCGTCGCGCTTGTCCTCCTCGGGCATATTGGGGACGATCACGCCCACCGACAGCCCGAGCCAGTTGTAAAGCCGCCCCATCTCCGCCGCATCGCGCCGGGCAAGGTAGTCGTTCACAGTCACGACGTGGACGCCCTTGCCTTCGAGCGCGTTAAGATAGACCGCGAGCGTCGCCATCAGCGTCTTGCCCTCGCCCGTGCGCATCTCGGCGATCTCGCCGCGGTGGAGCACCAGACCGCCGATCATCTGCACATCGAAGTGGCGCATTCCGAACACACGTACCGACGCCTCGCGTACCGTGGCGAAGGCTTCGGGGAGGATGTCGCCGAGGCTCGAGCCGGCATCGATCAACCCGCGCAGCTTGGCGGTCTGGCCCTGGAGATCCTCGTCGGACAGCGCCTGGATCTGCGGTTCAAGAGCGTTGATCTGCGCGACGATCTTGCGCGCGGACTTGATGTAGCGATCGTTGGCAGAGCCGAAGACCGACTTGACGATGGTGTTGAGCATAGTGGGAAACCTCGGATGGAACGGCGGCCCGTCATGCAGGCCTGCGAACAGCTTATGGGGAAAGCGCGCACGGCCTTAAGGCCCGGTGCGCGCTGGAACACGACTGGCAAAGCCAATCGCCGCCTATTCGTAGGCGCGTTCGATTCCCATCAGCACCGGCAGGCGCAGCACGCGTGGCGCGGCAGGCGGCGGGCACGATGTCTCGGCAGCGCGGGTGGCCTGGATCGTCGAGGGTGCGGGCTGCACTGCGACACTTTCGGCCTTGACCGCTTCATCCCCGCTCGCCGCAGCGATGCTGGAGCTGCACGCCAGCGCCTCGGCCAACGACGCCTGCGCCGTGCCGCCCAGAGCGACAAGGCCTGTAAGCAGGGCCAGAAAGGCAAGAAAACGCCGGGTCATCGGGTGTCCAGATAGAGCTTATGCGCCTGTTCGTCCACAGCCATAGCGCGATAAGCTGTGCGAGAGCTTAATCGCTGGCCTCCACGGCATCGCCAGACTGAGACGGCACCGGCCCAACCTCCACGCCGTAGACCAAGGTGACTTCGCGGGCGACAGGCTGCCCTTCTGCATCGCGATAGGGCACACCGCGCGAGGCGAAGCCGGAGGGGCAAGGGCGTCGCTCGAGGCTGCGCAGCTGCGCTGCTGGAATCGTGCCCGAGCGTTCGATGATACGGCAATCGCGCTGCTGCCCGCGCTCGTCGAGCGTGAAGGCGATCTTTAACATGAAGCTAGAGCTGTATTCAGGCCCACGCCGCTCCCAGTCGGTCTCGCCCGCATGGACCGATGCCATTGGCTTGCCGTCGGCCCCCACCGCTGGCTCGAAGCTTGCGCGCTCCAGCAGCAAGCGGCAGGTTTCGGTTTCGAGCGCGGGTGAGGCGTTGGAGTAAGTGATCGTGCAGCCCGTCACTTTGCCCGCAGCGTCCACGGCAAGATCATATTGCACCTTGCCCTCTTCGCCATTGCGCCACGAGGCGAGAGGGTAGTCAGTGTTGGTGATCCACGCGTTCGATAATCCGATTGGATGGGGCTTGCCCTTGCGGCGATAGTCCGCAAGGGCTTGGACGAAGATGCGCGGTTCTCCAGGTGGATCAGCCCGAGGCGGCGCGTCTGCGCTCTCCTGCGCCGCGGCAGGCATTGTGAGGAAGGCGCACAAGCCAGCGGCGAGCAAAGGTCGGATTATCATGGCCTTGGATCTTATCAAACATCACCGCGCCAGCAAAGCGCGAAGCGCGCGATTGCAGGCCATGGGTTTGGTGATTACGGGGCTTTTGCCATGCAGATCGACCGCTCGCCCCTCGCCCGTCCCTTCCCCGCCATGCCGCACATAGCAGGGGTGACACTGCGCGTCGCGCGGGCGCACTACAAGACGTGGGACCGCTGCGACCTGACCTTTGCCGAACTTGCCGAGGCCACCAGCGTCGCGGGCGTCTTCACCAAGAGCGCGTGTGCGTCCTCCGAGGTGGAACTGGGGCGCGAGGCGGTGAAGCTCGGCCGCGCGCGGGCGCTGATTGTCAATGCGGGCAATTCCAACGCCTTCACCGGCTGGCGCGGACGCGCTGCGGTAGAGGCGATCCGGGCGCAGGTTTCGAGCGCGCTTGGCTGCAAACTCGACGAGGTGTTCGTGTCGTCCACCGGCGTGATCGGCGTGCCGCTGCCGATCGACAAAGCGGGCGCCGGGATCGAAGCGGCGCTCAAGGCTGCGCCCTGCGGTTGGGAAGATGCGACGAACGCAATCGGCACCACCGACACCTTTACCAAGGGTGCGGGCGCGAGCGCAATGATCGGCGATACGCGCGTGGAGCTGGCCGGGATCATCAAGGGCTCCGGCATGATCGCCCCCGACATGGCGACCATGCTCGGCTACATTTTCACCGATGCCGATGTCGCGCCGGCCTTCCTGCAGGAGGCTCTGGAGCGCGCCAATGCCGCGACATTCTCCTGCATCACCGTCGACGGCGACACCTCGACCAGCGACACGGTGATGGTGTTTGCCACCGCCAAGGCGGGCAATGCGCGGATCGAGAATTGGGACAGCCCTGGCGCGGACGCCTTTGCAGCCGCCCTCGTCCAGGTGTGCCGCGATCTGGCGCAGCTTGTCGTGCGCGATGGCGAAGGCGCCCGCAAATTCATCACCATCCGTGTCTCGGGCGCGGCGAGCGACGATAGCGCGCGCCGCATCGGCCTTGCCATCGCCAATTCGCCGCTCGTCAAAACCGCCATCGCTGGCGAAGACGCCAACTGGGGCCGCGTGGTGATGGCGGTTGGCAAGGCAGGCGAACCGGCCGACCGCGACCGGCTCTCGATCGCTTTCGGGGGCGTGTGGGCGGCGCGCGATGGCGTGCCGGTGGAAGGCTATGACGAGGCCCCCGTCGCCGCTCATTTGAGGGGCGAGGAAATCGACGTCGCCGTCGACCTCGGCCTCGGGGAAGGCCGCGCCACTGTATGGACCTGCGACCTCACCCACGGCTACATCGCGATCAATGCGGATTACCGTTCGTGAGCCTCTCCGCGCTCGACGCCGAGATCCGCGACCTGATGCGCTTCGCAGCGCAGCGTTCGATGCTGCCGCGCTTCCGCAACCTTGCCGCGGGCGAGCTCGAGATGAAGGGCGTGGACGATCCCGTCACCATCGTCGACCGCGAGATCGAGGCCTTCCTGACCGAAGCGCTAACCAAGCTTTCCCCCGGCGTTGCGGTGGTCGGCGAGGAAGCGGTCCATGCCGATAAGGCAGTGCTGGGTCACCTGTCCGGCCAGTGCTGGATCATCGACCCGCTCGACGGCACGGCCAACTTTGCCGAAGGGAAGGAGCCGTTCGGGATCATCATCGCACTCGCCGACGCGGGCGAGGCGGTGGCGGGGTGGATCTATGACCCCAACAAGGACCGCTTCTGCCACGCCCGACGCGGCGAAGGCGCTTTCGTCGACGGCGAACGAATCGCCGCGCGCACCACCGGGCAGCAGCCCCCGGTCACCGCGGTGAGCCGCATTTTCCTCACCCCCGAACAATCCGCGATGGTCGATGCCAAGCTCGCCCCGCATTATACGCTGGTCGACATCCCCCGCTGCGCTGCCGAGCAATACCCGCGCCTCGCGCTGGGCGAGAACGACATCTCGAGCTTCAAGCGCACGCTGGCGTGGGACCACGCAGCAGGCGTGCTGTGGCTGAACGAAGCCGGCGGCAAGGCCGCGCGGCTCGATGGTAGCGAATACCGGGTCGATCAGCACGACAAGCCGGGGCTCGTCGGCGCATCCAGCCCCGCGATCTGGGACGAATTCGTGGCGCGGGTGCTGGGGTAACCACGTCCCCCTCCTTTGAAAAGGAGGGGAGGAAACGCTTAAAGCTCGCTCTCAAGCCATGCCTTGAGCTGGCCCTTGGGCGCGGCGCCAAGCTTGCGGGCCACGGCCTCGCCGTTCTTGAACAAGACCATCAGCGGGATCGACTGCACGCCCATCTGGGCTGCGATATCGGTGTTCTCCATGATGTCGATCTTGGCGATCTTCACCTGGCCGGCGAGTTCCTCGCTGATTTCTTCCAGCGCCGGGGCGATCATCTTGCACGGGCCGCACCAATCGGCCCAGAAATCCACCAGCACGGGGGTGTCGCTCGCCAGCACATCGGCCTGGAAGCTCGCATCGGTCACATTGACGGTCGCCATTCGATTATCTCCTTTTGCCGCCGACCATAGAAGCGCCGGTCACGGAATTGCAATCTAGTGCTTGGCCCTTTTCACTCAATATCGGGGAGGGGCAAGGATTGCTGCGGGGCCTGCAACGCGATCTTGTGGGGGTCTAGCGCCGCGCTGGGCAGGTCGAACAGCGCGGGAGCATGGGTGTAAAGCACCCCTGCGCGCACCTGACGGCCGGGATAAATCGCCTCGAGCGCCGCGACATAGGCCGCCATCTGGCGCAAGGTCGCCGCCGGAATGGCCTCGGGGTCGGCGGGCGGGCGGCGGGTGGTCTTGAAATCGACGACCGTGATCCGTCCGTCCTCGATCAACAACCGGTCAGCAGTCCCTGCCACAACCACCCCGCCCACGGTCGCAGCGAGCGGCACTTCGGCGAGCGCTTGGGGTGAGAAGATTGCGGCGAAATCCGGGTGATCGAGCACGGCCAACGCGGCCGCGAGCATCTCGCCGCGCAAGCCTTCGGGCAGATCCCCAGCCTGCCGCGCCAGCCAGCGCTGTGCTGTGCCTTCGCGCTCGCCGGGGGATACGTCCGGAAGGCGCTCGAGCAGCGCGTGGATCAGGCTTCCGCGCCGTGCGGCATGGCGCGCGGCATCGGGCGAGAGCGGCGGCTCGGCGCCCTTGTCCTCGCCCGCCGAAGACGGAGCGAGCGGGCGCGGTGGGCGCGGTTCAGCGCCGATCTGCGTGGTCGCCCACGAAGGGAGCGCCAGCGCCCCGTGCTGCTGCGCCCCTGCACCTTCCTCTGGCACCAGCGGCTCGGCGCGCTCGCCCCATTCCTTGCGCCATGTCCAGACCGGGTCGGTAATCTCCTCCCCCTCAAACAAGGGCGCGAGGCGAGCGTACCAGCTGTCCGCGTGCGGCTCACCCTTCTTGGCCTCGATCTTGTTCAAGGAGCCGCCGATGAACAACGCCTCCTCGGCGCGGGTTAGCGCCACGTAGAGAAGCCGCCAGTGCTCCTGCAGCGCGGCGCGCTTCTTCGCCTCCTCAGCGTCCGCTATGCGGCCCCTCTTCTCATCCTTTCCGAGCGGTGGGAGCGGGACCTCGCGCTTGCGCGCAAGCATATCGCCCAGCGGATTGTCCTCGAGCGTCAGGTCGCCCGGATCGCCCGGCGCGCCGGTCGCATCGGCGAGGATCACGATCGGCGCCTGCAAGCCCTTCGAGCCGTGCACCGTCATCACCCGCACCTGCCCGCGCGCGCTGTCGGAATCGCGCTTCAGATCACCCGTGCCGGCATCGAACCAGGCGATGAAGCCGGCAAGGCTCGGCCAGTGCTCGGCCTCATAGGCAAAGGCGGCATTGCAAAGCTCGTCGAGCGGGTCATTGGCCTCGGCCCCAAGCCGCGCGACGAGCTTGGCACGGCCCTGCCACGAGCCGGTGAGGAGCCAGGCGATAAGAGCCTGCGGGGTCTGGTAGTCGCCCCGGCGCAGGACATCGCGAAGGCGGTCGGCGGTTTGGGCCACAAACGCGGGCGCATCCGGGCGACGAATGTGATCCCACAGCCTCACATTCGGCCCGCGCGGAACGTGGACGAGCAGGTCGTCCTGCGTCCAGCCGATCAAGGGCGAGGCGAGCAGGCCCGCAAGGCTGAGATCGTCCTGCGGCTGCGCGACAAATCTCAAGGCCGCCATCACATCCTTCACCGCCAGCGGCGCGCCCAGCCGCAGCCGATCAACCCCCGCCACCGGCACGCCTTTCGCATAAAGCTTGGCAACGATCTGCGTGGCAAGCTCCTTGCGCTGGCGCACCAGCACCATGATGTCGCCCGGCCCGGCGTGGCGGCGCGTGCCCTTGGCGAGGACGAAGGCATCGATCCCGGTCACCCAGCGGTGCACCTGACTGGCGATCCGTTCGGCGAGCATGGTGTCATGGCGCGCCAGCCAGCCTTGCTCGGCGTCGCTGCCATCATCGTGATCATCGTCGCTGTCGCCATCGGTCTGTTCGGGCACCACCGGCGGCCAAAGCGTGACGAGGCCCGGGCGCTCGGCGCCGACGTGCTGGGCGGGCTCCCTATCGAGTCCGAACTCGGAATAGCCGAGCATCCCGATCACCCGGTTGACGAAGCCCAATACGATCTGCGCGGTGCGGAAGGACTGACCAAGATCGAGATCATGCCAGCCCGGCGCGCGGCGGTTGGTGCGGCTGACCGCAATCCCCTGCCGCGCGGCATCGATGCGCGCAAAGATGCGCTCCTTGGCACGGGCGAAGTTTTCCGGGCTGGTGCCCTGAAAACCGAAGATCGCCTGCTTGTAATCGCCCACGGTGAAGATCGTGCGCAACTTGTCCCCGCGTGCGCCCTCGCCTGCGAAAAAGTCGCCGATCAGGGCCTCGACGATGTCCCACTGGCTGCGGTTGGTGTCCTGCGCCTCGTCAATCAGGATGTGATCGAAGTGCCGGTCGAGCTTGTAGCGAATCCAGTCGGCGGCCTCGGAGTCTGCGAGCAGCTCCGCAGCCTTGCGGATAAGGTCGCCGAAATCGAGCAGGCCCTCGCGGGCCTTGCGCGCTTCCCAGCGGATCGCGAAAGCGCGCCCGATCTCAAGCGCGGACGTGACAATCTCGGCGGTGGCGAGGAGCGCGCGGCGGTCCTCGAAAACACACAGCGCATCGGCGACCTGCCTTTGCCGGCCCGGCAGTTCGGGATCGATCTTGGCCGCCCCGTCCATCTTGCGCGGCTCGCCGTCCTTCTTGAGCAGCGTGTCGCGAAAGCCCGCCGCCGCCGCCGTCCGCGCGCCCACGTCGAGCCCGAGCCAGTGGCGAATGAAGGCGGCGCTCTCCTGCCCGGTCTTGGCCTTCCAGCCATCGAGCGCAGGGAGAACGGCGGCGAGCACGCCATCGGGGAAGATGTCGGGATGCAGCGCCTCTGCAGCCCATTCTTCACCGGCATCGGCGGGCATCCCCAAGGTCTGGCGCACCCGCGCGTCCATCGGCGATTGCCAGCCCGCCTTCCCGTGCCACAGCTCGTGCATATCGGCGGCGCGCATCAGCCATTTGTGCAAGGCGGCCGGGTCTTTGCGGGTTGTGAACTGTTCAATGCCGTCGAGGACGCGCACGTCATGCGTCCGCTCGGCCTCCTCAAACAGCTCGCTCAGCACCTCGCGCGCGAGCAGTTCGCGGCTGCGATCGTCCATCACCCGCGTGCCCGGCGCAAGGCCCGCTTCCTCGGGGAAGTTGCCGATCAGGAACTGCGCAAAGGCGTGGATCGTGTCGATCCTGAGGCCCCCGCCGGGGCAGTCGAGGACGCTGGCAAAGAGGCTGCGCGCGCGCTCCAGCGTGGCCGGATCAATATCCGCGCCCAGGTGCCCCAACTCCCTTGCCAGAACCGTCGCCGGCAGCCGCACCCAGCGTGCCAGCACCGCGTTGATGCGGTTCGCCATCTCGGCCGCGCCCGCCTTGGTGAAGGTGAGGCACAGGATTTGCGAGGGCGCGACATCCTCGCGCAGCAGCAGCCGCAGCACGCGCGCGGAGAGCACCTGCGTCTTGCCCGTCCCCGCCGAGGCCGAGAGCCAGACATTGTGATCAGGGTCAGCCGCAAGCAGCTGGTTGTCCATCAACGGGAAGACGAGGCCGCCCCCGCCGCTCATGCCGCCTGATCCTTTCCGGTCATGCGCACCAGCCACTCCTCGAGCCGCATCAGCTGATCGTAATCGCTGTAGCCCTTGTAATCGGGATTCTCGCGCGCACGGAAAGGCGTGCGGCCCTTGATGTATTCGCCGATAGCAAAGGCGAGTTTTTCCTCATGGTGCGGGAGGAATTCATCAAGCGTAAGCCCGGTCCTGGCATTCCCGCTCTTCACCGGCGTCTCGCGCTTGCCGAAGCCTTCGTCCTTCTTGAATGACCAATATTCGAAGGCGCTGGCCTGCCCTTGCACGACTTCGCCGGTCTTTCGGTCGACGAACTGGCCCTGTTCGGCGATCAGTCCGAGCAGGCCGAGCTGCAATGCGAAGCCCGCTTCGACCTCGGCCTTGCTCGGCACCCGACCGGTCTTGTAGTCGATAATCGCAAGGCTGCCGTCAGCGAACCGGTCGATCCGGTCAGCGCGGCCCATGACCTTCACCCCGTCGAACATCATCGTCCCGTCAATCTCGCTCGCCATCACGGTGCGACCTTTCTCGGCAGCGTCCTCGGCGATCCACAGCTCGAAACGCTCGAGCGCAGCGATCAGGCGCGGCTGCCACAAGGCGCGGAACAGCGGGGGGACGCGCTCAGCCGCGAGATGCGCGGCGGCAAACGGCGCGAGCGCGAGGCCGGGATCGTCGCGCTTTGCACGGTGCCACGTGTCGAGGATGTCGTGCACCAGCGTGCCGCGCAGCGCCGGGTCACTGAACGGATCGTTGGAAAGCGGCTGGAGCGGCTTGAGACCCAGGATCGCCTGCGCGTAGAACTGATAAGGGTCACCCAGCAGCCGGTCGAGCGCGGTCACCCGGATCGCCACATCGCGCAAGCTTGGCGCGGGATCGGGCGCGGGGCGCGGATAGGGATCGGCAGGGGGTCGCAGCCGGTCGAGATGGGGCAGCAGCGCCGGTATCGCCCGCTCGCGGTGCTCCTTGTCGAGATCATCGCCGAGCAGCGCCTCGACGCGCAGCAGGAAACGCGAGGGCAGCGTCGGCCCCTCGGCATCGCGCAAGGAGCGGCAGAGGATGACCTGCGGCGCACCCATCGCCCCTGCAAGATCGTGCGCGGCAAGGCCGATCCGGAACTCCGCGCCCGGCACGCCGAGCGCGCGCAGGATCGCGGGCGCGAGCAGCGCGTCGGCACCCGGCGGCTGCGGCCACGAGCCCTCGTTCAATCCGCCGCAGATCACCAGGTCGGCGCGAGCCATGCGCGCTTCAAGCAGACCGTAGATCGCTACGCGCGGGTGGCCGCCATAACCGGGGCGCACCGCCACCGCCTCCATCGCGTCGCGCAGCACACCACCGAGGTCGGCGGTCTCGATCCGCGTGTCGAGCGCCTCGGCCTGTCCGCGCACAGCCTCGACCATCAAGCCGAGCGCACGCCCGTCCTCGCGCTCCCAGATGGCGACGCGGGCAAAGGCCTCGGCGGCCGCGGATAACCTCTCCAGCGCCTCGGCCAGCGCGATCTCGCGCGGCCAGTCGGCCAAAGGGGCAACCAGCGACTCGGCCTCGTCCCACCACGCGGCGACCTTGGCTTCGGCGGCGGCCTTGCGCAGGGGCGCCATGCCGGGAGCCAGCGCGGGCCCGCGCAGTTCGCGGTCGAAGGCGCGAAGGCCCTTCAACCACACGCGCCGCACCTCGTCATCCCACCCATGCACCAGTGGATGGCCGAAGGCGGCGACGAGCCGCGCCGGATCGGGGCCGCTCGCGGCGATCTCGGCAAGCAGCCCGAACAATCTCCCCGCCGGGGTGAGCGCCAGCGGCTGCCCCGCAGAATCATCGGCGCTGATGTTCCAGCGCTCAAGGTGCTGCGCCACCCGCCGCGCAAGGCCGCGGTCGGCGGTGACCACCGCGATGCGCTTGGCGGGTTCATCGAGCGCCTGGCGCACCAGCATGGCGATGGCTTGCGCCTCCTCCTCGATCGTGGCGCTCGCCATCAACCGCACCCCGCCAAGCCGGCGTTCCTTTGGCTCCAGCGTGCTCCATGTACGGCTTGCCTGTGCGGGGAGGAACAGCGACGAGATTGCGCGCGCGCGCGCAGGATCAGCGGCGGCGATACCGCGGCGGTGCCATTGCTGCACTTCGGCGCGGTTCACGCCCATGCGATTGAGAAGCAGCTTGAGGTGGTATTGCGGATGGGTCAGCGCATCGCTGGCGCCGAACACCGGGCCGCCGGGCTCGGTTGAGGCACCCGCAAGACCGAGTTCCTCCCACGCCGCCTCGCCCATCGCCAGGTCGAGATCAGGGAGCACCACCGCGCCCTCAGGAAGTTCGGCCACCACCCTCAGCAACCGCGCCAATGCAGGCGAGGCGCTGGTCACCCCGACCGCCACGATCGGATGCGGCGGTGGGGTTTCCTTCCAGCGGCGGGCGGCGCGTTCGAACAGCAGGTTGCGACGCGTTGCCGCATCGACCTGCCCGAGGACGTCGAGCTCCGCCTGCCAGCGAACATTGACGCGGGCGAAGAGGCGGATCGATCGCTTCCAATGCTCGGCAAGGCCCGCCACGCTGTCGAGCACCGCCTCGCCCATGAGATCGGTGACGGCCTTCTCTTCGACCAGCAACCGGTCGATGGTGCGCGCCATCTCGCGTGCCAGATTGAGCCTTGCGCGGCCCGGCAACGGCTCCATGCCCTCCTCCGCGCGCTCCTCGCCGATCAACCGGCCAAGCGTCAGCCAGCGTTGCAGCGGATCGCAGGCCGGAGGAATTTCGCTTGCGCCGAGCGGATCGAGCGCCGCACCCAGCTTCTCGTCGAGATCAAGATCGCCCACCGCGATCATCCGCGGCATCAGCAAGCCGCCCTCGCCGGTCTCTCCCGCATGGCGGATGAAAGCTTCCGAAAGCGTGCGCGCGGCGCGGCTCGAAGGCACCAGAAGCGTAAGGCGGGCAAGGCCGAAACCGTCCTCGCGGTAGCGCGGCACCAACCCTGCCACCAGCGCATCGGCAAAGCCGCGATGCGCGGCGATCGAATAGACGAGCGGACCGGGCTTGCGAGGCTCAGCCACCCAGAAGCGCCTCCTCGGTAGGGCGGATCGCCTGCGGCGTGCCGACCTCAAACCAGCGGCCTGTGAAGGAGAGGCCGTAGAGCCTCCCTTCGGCCATTGCCCGGTTCCAGAGAACATTGGTCGAAAACGGCCCCTCCGGTGCTTCGCGCAGCAGGCGGTGGCTGACGAGCTGGATGCCGGTGTAGATGAAAGGCGCGATCCGCCCGTCGCGGCGCCGCGATAGGCGGCCATGAGGGTCCATGTGGAAATCGCCCGGCCCGCGGAAATTCTCCGCACGGGCGTGCGGTACCACGAGCAACAGCGCGTCCATGATGTCCGGATTCCAGCGCTGGGAAAGATCGTGGAAGGCGCTCTTGGGCCCGTCGAGCCAGATGTTGTCGGCGTTCAGCGCGAAGAAGGGATCGGGCAGGTGCGCTTGCGCCTTTACCATCCCGCCACCGGTCTCGAGCAGCAGTGCGCGCTCGTCCGAGACGGTGACCGCGGGCGCCTCGCGGGCGAGCACGTGCGCCTCAAGGGCATCAGCGAGATAATGGACGTTGACGACCGCGTGTGCGATTCCTGCCTCGGCCAACCGGTCGAGCGCATGGTCGATCAGCGCCCTTCCTGCCACCCGGACCAGCGGCTTGGGCTGACTGGCGGTGAGCGGGCGCATCCGCTTGCCGAGCCCGGCGGCGAGGATCATCGCGGTGTCGGAGGCGAGCGCGGGCAAGGTCATCCGGGGAAAGCCCCATTCGCCGTACGCAAGCTTTCGGGGATGTTGGCGTCAAACCAGCGCGCGACTGGATCAAGCGCCGGGTGCGCCAGATCGCGTTCGAGCGCGGCCCAGACCCGCGGGATCATCGCCAGGTAGCGCGGCTTGCCGTCCCGCCGATCGAGCCGGGTGAAGATGCCAACGATCTTGGCATTACGCTGCGCGCCCAATGTCGCATAATCGGCGAGGAAGTCTTCATAATCAATTCTGGCGCGCTGCGCGTAGTGGACCAGCATCGTGGTCTCCAGATCGACAGCCA
Organism: Erythrobacteraceae bacterium; assembly: GCA_027489095.1. Lineage (GTDB taxonomy): Bacteria > Pseudomonadota > Alphaproteobacteria > Sphingomonadales > Sphingomonadaceae > Erythrobacter. The sequence continues at coordinate 7,869 of JAIYAL010000014.1, read as the reverse complement.
CGTCGCGCCGCGCGTCCTGGAGGAGCGAGACAAGGTCGTAGGCCGGGTGGCCGACCAGCGCATCCTGGAAGTCGATCAGGCCCTGCGGCGCGCCAGGCTTGCCACCCAGCAACATGATGTTTTCGGCATGATAGTCGCGCAACACGGTGACGCCGGGGTTCTGACGGGCGAGGACGGGAGCGAGAACCTCGGCCCAGGCCGCTTCGTAGCCTTGCACATCGACCTCGAAACCCTGCGCCGGGCAATACCATTCGGTCAGTAGCGCCGCCTCACGCTGATAAACCGCCATGTCGTAGGGAGCAAAGGGCCCAGGCGGTAGCCTGTGGAGCGCCGCGAGCGCCTCGACCGCAGCCTCGTAGGCGGCACGCTCGTGACCGGGGTTCTCGTCGAGCCAGTCGCGCATCCGGTCATTGCCGAAATCCTCGGTGAGTACCCAGCCTGCGCTGGCGTCCTCGGCGAGGAGAGCGGGCGCTCGCAACCCGCTGTCGTTCAGCCAACGCGCGACATGGAGAAACGGCGCGGGATCCTCGTGGGGGGGCGGGGCGTGCATTAGCATCGCGCTTTCGCTCCCGCGAATCAGGCGAAAGTAACGACGAAAGGAAGCATCGCCCGGCAGCGGGTGAACCTCGGCATCGGCCCATCCGGCGCGGGCGGTGAATTCGGCAAGGCCTTGAGGCAGTTCGCTCATGGCATGCGCCCTACCCAATCCGTACCGCCGCGGGCAATCGCAATTCGCCCGCCTTCCCCGCTTTCTCCCACTGGCTCGAGCATGATCGCAAGGCAGCCCGGCTCGTGCGTGAAGCCGCCCGCGTTATCCGGCCACTCGGCGAGCAGAACCGCGCCCTCGCGGTAGTCGTCAAGGCCAATCTCGGCGAGTTCGGACGGAGACTCGAGCCGGTAGAAATCGGCATGAACCACTGCGAGCCGCAGCGGCGGCGCTTCGTAAGTCTCGATGATCGTGAAGGTCGGTGAGGGCACCTCGCCTTCGTGGCCCAATGCCGCAAGGATCGCGCGGGCGAGCGTTGTCTTGCCCGCTCCCAAACCTCCGCAAAGCGCCACCACATCGCCGGGCCGCAAAGCTGCCGCAACGCGCGCGCCATAGGCTGCCATCGCTGCCAAATCGGGCAGGGCCTCGCGCGCTTCGTTCATGGCAGGCGGCCCAGTCACGGCAAGCGGCCCACTCACGGCAAGCGGATCGTCGCGGTGGTGCCCACGCCCTTGCGGCTGTCGATCTCAAGCGTCCCGTCATGTGCGGCGATCAACTGGCGGGCGAGCGGGATGCCCAGCCCGGTGCGGCGCTCCGGCACGCCCTCGCCGCCCGGCCTCAGTCCGCCCTGCGCCCGCGCCAGCTCCTGCGAGCTCATCCCCCGGCCGTTGTCGGCGATGCTGATCTCGAAGCCCCAGTCGGCCCCTTCGGGCGCGCGCCTCATTTCGATCACGATCCGCCCGCCCTCGGTCGTATGGGCAACCGCATTGTCGATAAGATTGCCGAGCGCACGGCCCATCTGCCGCGGATCGGCCGCGATGATCCGGCCCCGCCTGCCCTTGAGGTCGAGGCTCAGCCCGGCCGCGATGATCGCCGCCTCACGCTCGCGCACCAGGGTGGTGAGGAAATCGAGCACGTCCAGACGCTCCTTGCGGATCGGCAGCAGCCCAGCCTCACTCTGCGAGAGGTCGAGCACGTTCTCGACCTGCTCGGTAAGGCGTTCGACCGCGCTGAGGATCGCATCGACATATTCGCCCGCCGCCTCGGGGTTCGCCGCCGCGCCGCTTTTCAGCAGTTCGGCATAGCCGCCGATGGTGGTGAGCGGCGTGCGGAATTCATAGCTCATATTGGCGAGGAAGCGCGCCTTGACCGCGTCCGCCTCCTCAAGCGCCTCGGCCCGTTCGCGCAGGGCCTGTTCAGCCTTTTGGGAGGCGGTGATATCGAGCACGGTTAGGAGCCCGTTGCCGTCAGGTAGGGGAATGCCGGCGAAGCGCAGCGTGCGCCCGTCTGCGAGATCCACCCGGCCCTCCTTCTCGCGCCGATCAAGTGTCGCCGCGCGCACCGCCGCGCCAATCAGGCTTGCCTCCTCGGGGTGAACGAGGTTGCGCCCGATCGCGCTCAGCAGTTCGTCGGCGCTCGGATGCCGGTCGAGCAGCTCTGCGGCAAGGCCCCAAGTGCCCGCAAAGCTGCGGTTCCACAGCTGCACCGAACCATCGGGCGCAAAGATCGCCAGTGCCTCGAACAGGCTGTCGAGCGTCGCGGTTCGGGTGCGCAGCAGCGTGTCGCGCACCGCCGAGAGCGCGAGGCTCTCGGTGCGGTCTTCGGTGATCAGCACCAGTCCGCCATCGGGCATCGGCTGGGCGACGACGCGCAGGTGCGTGCCACCCGGCAGCGGCCAGGCCTCCTCGAGCGATTCGCGCATCCCGAACCACGCAGTGCGCTCACGCCGCCATTCGGGGAAGTCACGCACCTCGGGCGTGCGGCCGCGTTCGCGCGCTTCGGCGAGGAAGCGCTCGAAGGGCGTATGCGCCTCGACCGCGTCATCGGTGAGCGAGAACAGCCGGCGGAACGGGCGGTTGGCGAAGGTCAGTCGCTCCTCGTCATCGAACAGCGCGACGCCGACCGAAAGTTGGTCAAGCAGCGCGCGCTGGGCGTCCCGGAAGGCGCGGAACTCGCGCTCGACCTGCTGCTGCTCCTCGATGTCGATGGCGTAGCCCGCCACCCCTTCGTGCCCCAATGGCAGATCGCTGACCCTCAGCGTACGGCGCGCACCGTGGATGGTGGCAGCAACGATCCGTTCGGACTTGTTCTGGCTTTCGAGACTGGCGCGGGCGATGTCGCCGGGCGAGCGGCCGTCCTCGGGCTCGAGCAGTTCGATCTGGCCCAGCACCACCTCGGGCGCATCGGTCGCGCCGACGGCATCGACATAGGCCTGATTGACGAGTTGGAGCTTGAGGTCGGCGTCGCGGAACCACATCGGCGTAGGCGCAGCTTCGATCAGGCCGACGAGCGCGGCAAAGTCACCCGTCGCGCGCGAGGCCGCGGCGCGCAGGCGAGCCATTTCCGAATGGCTCTCGGTGAAATCGAAGATCCACACCAGAGCCGCACCGCCCGGAGAGACCTGCGGATCGGCAAGCGTGCCGTAGAGCGCGAGGCTCCGCTGCGAGCCGGGCAGATTGATCGCCATGCGGAATGGCGCAGCGCTTTTCTGCGTGGTCTGGATTTTAGCCCAAAGCTGATCGAGCTGCGCCTGCGCCAATCCGCCAGCTTTCGACTGGCCCGAAGGCGCTGCGAGTTCGGAGAGGTATCTGGGCATGGCACCAAGGCCGAGCATCCGGGCGAGCTTGTCCGAAGCCTCAATCCGCCCGTCGACCCTAACCAGCAGCGGCAACGCCGGGGCGACGTCGAGCAGGGTCTGCATGCGCTTGACGCTCGTGCGCATCGCCTTGGCGCGCTTGACGCTCTGGTTCGCGCGCAGGACGACAAAGCCTGCACCCACCGCCCAAGCGGCAAGCACGAGTGCAATCAGGACCAACGAGAGCGGCGTGACGTCCATCGCTCAACCGCTATGCGCGCGCAGGCGCGAGCGCAACGGTGATGAACCCGCCCGCCCCCAGCCCCGTGCTAATTCGGGGTGAGGCGGGAAGTTTCGCATGATCAGTAGCGGTAGTGATCGGGCTTGAACGGGCCGGCCTGCGGCACGCCGATGTAGCTTGCCTGCTTTTGCGAAAGCTGGGTCAGCTTCACGCCCAGCTTTTCAAGGTGCAGCGCCGCGACCTTCTCGTCAAGGTGCTTGGGGAGCACGTAGACGTCGTTCTGGTACTCGTCCGCCTTGGTGAACAGCTCGATCTGCGCGAGGGTCTGGTTGGTGAAGCTCGCGCTCATCACGAAGCTCGGGTGGCCGGTGGCGCAGCCGAGGTTCACGAGACGGCCCTTGGCGAGGATGATGATCGACTTGCCGTCCGGGAAGGTGACCAGGTCGGTGCCTTCCTTGATTTCGCGCCAGTCGTAGTTGCTGAGCGCGCTGATCTGGATCTCGCTGTCGAAGTGACCGATGTTGCAGACGATCGCCATCGGCTTCATGTTCATCATCTGCTCGGCGGTGATGACGTCCTCGTTACCGGTCGCAGTGACGAAGATGTCGGCGCGCTTGACCGCGTCTTCCATCGTCACGACCTCGAAGCCGTCCATCGCCGCCTGAAGCGCGCAGATCGGGTCAATCTCGGTGACCATCACGCGCGCGCCGCCGTCACGCAGCGAAGCGGCCGAACCCTTGCCGACATCGCCGTAGCCGGCGACACAGGCGACCTTGCCGGCCAGCATCACGTCAGTCGCGCGGCGGATCGCGTCGACCAGCGATTCCTTGCACCCATAAAGGTTGTCGAACTTCGACTTGGTGACCGAATCGTTGACGTTGATCGCCGGGAACGGGAGCTTGCCCGCCTTGGCGATCTGGTAGAGCCGCATCACGCCGGTGGTGGTCTCTTCCGAGACACCCTTGATCGCCTTGACGGTCTGGGTGAGGTAGCCCGGCTTGGCCGCAACGAAAGCCTTGAGGGCGCGCTGGAACTCGATTTCCTCGGCGTTGGTCGGCTCACCCATTTCCTCGCCCGCTTCAATGCGCGCGCCCCAAAGGGCGAACATGGTGGCATCGCCGCCATCGTCGAGGATCATGTTGCAGGTGAGATCGCGATCGGCTTCCGAAGTCCAATCGAAAATGCGGCCGACATAGTCCCAGTACTCGGCAAGCGTTTCGCCCTTGATGGCGAACACCGGGATACCGGCATCAGCGATCGCGGCGGCGGCGTGGTCCTGGGTCGAGAAGATGTTGCAGGTCGCCCAGCGCACTTCGGCACCAAGCGCCACGAGCGTCTCGATCAGCACGGCGGTCTGGATGGTCATGTGGAGCGAGCCGGTGATGCGCGCGCCCTTCAAAGGCTGAGCCGCGCCATATTCCTCGCGCAGCGCCATCAGGCCGGGCATTTCGGTCTCGGCGATCATGATCTCGTCGCGGCCGAACTGGGCGAGCGCGATGTCCTTGATGACGTATTCGGTGGTCGGGTTGGCAGCGAGGGTGGCCATTGTCTTGTCTCCTAAGCGCAGATACGCACACGCTAGCGCGGGTTTGCTTATGCGACCTGCCCCTAGCCGCAGACCGGCTGCGAGGCAAATATAAACTTATCTTTATATGTCTATTTGTTGCCCCTTACGGGCCACCCGCTATAGAGGGCGCCGGACACACCCCCTTGCACAAGGATGCACACCACATGACCATTTCCGTTGGCGACAAGATCCCCGAAGTCACCCTCGTCAAGGCCACGCCCGAAGGGCCGCAGGCGGTCAAGTCGTCCGATTACTTCGCCGGCAAGAAGGTCGCTCTGTTCTCGGTCCCGGGCGCCTTCACCCCGACCTGTTCGGCCAAGCACCTGCCGGGCTTCGTCGACAAGGCTGCCGACCTCAAGGCCAAGGGCATCGACGAAATCGTCGGCACCGCCGTCAACGACGCGTTCGTGATGGGCGCGTGGAACAAGGCGCAGGGCTCGGATGACATCACCATGCTCGCCGACGGCAATGCGGACTTCGTGAAGGCCGTCGGCCTCACCATGGACGGCTCGGGCTTCGGCATGGGCACCCGCGGCCAGCGTTTCTCGATGGTCATCAACGACGGCGTGGTCGAACAGATCAATGTCGAAGAAGCGGGCGACTTCAAGGTTTCGAGCGCGGATCACCTGCTCGGCCAGCTCTGAAGCGCAAACCTGCAAAAAAGAAAGGGGCGTCCCGCGAGGGGCGCCCCTTCCTTGTTCAAGCCAGACCCAGCGTCAGCCCCGGACGGTGGCGGTCTCCGCCTCGGCCACGATCATGGCCCGGTCCTGTTCAACCAGAGCCATCAGCGCCGCGCGAACATTGGGCCCGCGCGCATCGACAAGGCTTGCGAGCTTCGTCGCGTCGGTCGGGCACCAGCCCGGCCGCGATCCGCCGGTGACGTCTTCGCTGGTCAGGGTGCGGCGCGAGCGCATCGCGGCGCCGACCGTGGCGACCCGCTCGACTGCAAGCGAGGCGCTCCACCGGCATTGCAGCGTGTTCGGGCGACCAGGCGCGCCAGCCGTGCCGAGCTGCTGCGTCTCGATCGTCACCGATCCGCGATAATCGGCCGCGATCGGGCCGGCGGCATGGTCGATCACCACTTCGTGTTCGAGTGCGAGCGCGGGCGATACGGCACAAGCCGCAAGTGCCGCGCCAACAAGGGCACGTTTGATCATAATGGTTCTTCTCCTGCATCACGCGGCCTTTTTGGCCGTCGATGACACTGAATAACATTCGCGGAATTCGGAACCAACCGATCTTGGTTGCAAATTCATCAACCTGAAGTGAGCCCGGTCAAAATGCCGATTCTCGCAGGTTCGCAGATCAATAACCCATCAGGCTCATCACTTCCTTGCGGCTCCGGTGATCGTCAAGGAAGCAGCCCAGCACACGGCTGGTCACCATGCCGACGCCGTGGGTCTTGACCCCGCGGCCGGTCATGCAGCCGTGCTCGGCCTCGATCACCACCGCAACGCCGTGCGGATCGAGATGGTCCCAGATGCACTGCGCCACCTCGGCGGTCAGGCGTTCCTGGATCTGCAGCCGGTTGGCATAGCCGTGGAGCACCCGCGCAAGCTTGGAGATGCCCACCACCTTGTTGCGCGGCAGATAGGCGATCGCGGCCTTGCCGGTAATCGGCGCCATGTGGTGTTCGCAGTGCGACTGGAACGGGATATTCTTCAGCAGCACGATCTCGTCATAGCCGCCCACCTCGGTGAACTGGCGCGTGAGGTGGATCGCCGGGTCTTCCTTGTAGCCCGCGCAATATTCAAGCCACGCGCGCCCCACCCGCTTGGGCGTATCAAGCAGGCCTTCGCGGGCCGGGTCATCGCCCGTCCAGCGGATCAGCGTGCGAATTGCGTCCTGGACCTCGTCGGGCACCTCGGGCTTGCCGAGCGGGTTTTCCGGATCGAATTCGTCGTGATCGTGATCATGCGCGGGAATGTAGTTCATGGTCGTTTGTCTTTCTTCCCTCATTGGCGCGTTTCGAGCTCTCTGGCCTGCCTGTCTGGAATGTCATCAACTGCCCGGACAGGTGCGCGTTCCATACAGATACGCAGGTTGCGCCGGAAGGATGCTCTGGTCATTCGTTGCAAATGTAATAGTCCGCAGCGGGGAATTCATCCCCTTGCGGCATGCGAAAGAAAGCGAGGGGCCCGTTGCACGAACCGAGCACTGCCGAATTCGAAGCCGCCGCGCATGGCGTGCTGGCGCGGCTTCCGCAAGTGTTCCGGCGCGAGCTCGAAGGCGTCGTCCTGCGGCTGGAAGAGTTTGCAACCGACGAACAGCTCAAATCGCTGGGTATCGACGACCCGTACGAGTTGACCGGCCTTTATGAAGGCGTGGCGCTGACGGAACGCTCGCAATGGGACAGCGACGGGCTGCCGCCAGTCATCACCCTGTTCCGCCAACCGCTGCTCGCCGAAATGGAGGAGACCGGAGTCGGCTTCGCCGCGCTGATCCGCCATGTCGTGATCCACGAAGCCGGGCACCACTTCGGCCTGTCCGATGATGATATGCATGCGCTTGAGGACAGCGTGGGGGATTAGAGAGTGAGGGAGCGGTAAGCGCCCCGGCGCCAAAGGCGCCGCAAGGGCGACTGCCCGCCGGCCGGTAGGCCGCCCCCTCGGCAGGCCATCGCGCCAGCGATGGCCGCGAGAGAAAGCGGCCCCAGAACCAACAAAGCCCGCCTCTCTTTCGAGAAGCGGGCTTTGTTGGCGCACCCGGAACGATTCGAACGTCCGACCCTCAGATTCGTAGTCTGATGCTCTATCCAGCTGAGCTACGGGTGCGCGCTG
>JAIYAL010000113.1 GCA_027489095.1 Erythrobacteraceae bacterium | reverse complement strand
CTTCGCTACTTGAGACCCGCCACCCTACCGCTCCGCTACTTGAGACCCGCCACCCTACCGCTCCGCTACTTGAGACCCGCCACCCTACCGCTCCGCTACTTGAGGCCGGGAATGCGTGCGATCAAGCTTCGAGCACGTCCCGCACGAACTGGTCGAGCAGGCGCACGCCGTAGCCGGTCGCGCCCTTTTCCCAGGTCGCACCGGGCTTGTTCGACCAGACCATCCCCGCGATGTCGAGGTGCGCCCAGGGCGTGCCCTCCTTCACGAAGCGCTGCAGGAACTGCGCCGCCGTGATCGAGCCAGCCTCGCGCGGGCCGATGTTCTTGATGTCGGCGACCGGCGAATCGATCAGCTTGTCGTATTCGGCCCCAAGCGGCATCCGCCACAGCTTGTCGCCGCTCGTCTTGCCCGCTGCGGCGAGCTGCTCGGCGAGGGTGTCGTCATTGGCGAACATCCCGCCATGCTCGCTGCCGAGCGAGATGATCATCGCGCCGGTAAGCGTGGCAAGGTCGACGATCCTCACCGGGCTATACTTCTCCTGCGCCCAGTGCAGCGCGTCGCACAACACCAGACGGCCCTCGGCATCGGTGTTGAGCACTTCGACGGTCTGGCCGCTCATGGTGGTGACGATGTCGCCGGGACGCATCGCCCTGCCGTCGGGCATGTTCTCGACGAGACCCATGACGCCCACGATGTTGGCCTTGGCCTTGCGCTGGACGAGCGCGAGCATCGCGCCTGCAACCGCGCCTGCGCCGCCCATGTCCCACTTCATGTCCTCCATGCCCGGCCCGGGCTTCAAGGAGATGCCGCCGGTGTCGAAGGTTACGCCCTTGCCGACGAAGACGGTCGGCTTGTCGCCCGCTGTCCCGCCGTTCCAGCGGATTGCGAGGAGCTTCGATTCCCGCTCAGATCCCAGGCCCACCCCGACCAGCGCGCCCATGCCGAGCGCCTCCATCTCGGCCTCGCCAAGCACGGTAATCTCGGCGCCCGTGCCCGCAAAGGCGTCCTCGCAAGCGGCGACGAAACTGGCGGGGTAAATGATGTTGGCAGGCTCGGTCACAAGCCCGCGAGTGAACTCGACGCCCTTGGCGACGGCTTCCTCGCGCGCCCACGCCGCCTCGGTGCCTTCGGGCGCGCCGGTGACATGGACGGTGGTCAGCGACGGGCGCTTATCGGCAGGAAGGCGCGTGCGGTACTTGTCATGCCGCCAGCCGCGCAGGCGCAGGCCGAGCAGCACCGCCGCTGCCTCATTGGCGGACAGTCCGGCATGACCAAGATCGAGCACCAGCGCACTCTCGCTGGAAACGAGATACTTGGCCGTCAAAGCGGCCCCTGCGCGCTCGCAATTGGCGCGGCGATCGGCAGCATCGGCCTCGCCTACGCCAGCGAGCGCGATGCGCTTGATCGCGCCCTCGCTGCCCGAAAAGCCCTCGAACACCTGGCTCACGCGGCCCGCGAACTTCGAGGCGGCCGCACCCTCGACCAGCGCCGCATCGAGCCCAGCCAGCGCCTGCCCCTGGTTGACCAGCCGGGCGTGGAGGCGGACGTCTGAGGGAGCGGCGGCGGAGAAGTGGATGTGCATGGTGACTCCGAAACAAAGCATGGGTCCCGGCGCGCTGAACACGCGGCTGGCAGGGCGTGCGCCCCGCTTGGCAGGACGCGCGGCCTGCGGGCGCAATGGCGATTGCGATTAGGCGCGAGCGGTGCAATAGGCAAGGCCATGTCGGGAGGATCGCCAGTGGACACGCGGATCGCCGCGGACCCCGCCCTGCGCCCTCCGGCGCCGGGCTTCGTGTCCCGCTGGGCCCTTGCGCTGGCGCTGCTCGCAGGCGCCGCGCCGCTCGCCGCGCAGGACGAGGCCCCTGCGCAGCCAGCCAATGCGCCCATACCGACAGCCGAAACAACTGCGCCCCGCACAATCGGCTTCGAGGCGATCCAGATCAGCTACGACAACGAAGCCGATACTGTCACCGCCAGCGGCAATGTGATCCTGCGTTCCGAAGACCGCTCGGTGCGCGCCGATGCCGTCACATGGGACCGCAACGCGGGCACAATCATCGCCACCGGCAATATCCGGCTGGTCGACGAGGCGGGCAACCAGCTGTTCACCGACCGGGTCGAATTGACCGATGAGTTCGATACCGGGGCGATGTCCGAACTGCTGATCGCCTTGCGCGCCGGGGGGCGGCTGGCCGCGCGCTCGGCTGAGCGCAACGCGGACGGCACGGCGGTGCTCACCGATGCCGCCTATTCGGCCTGCCCGGTGGTCGACAGCGAGGGCTGCCCGCGTGAGCCGAGCTGGCGCGTTACCGCGCGCCGCGTGATCTATGATCAGCGGGAAAACACCATCCGGTTCGAAGGCGCGATGCTGGAACTGTTCGGCGCGCGCATCCTGCCGCTCCCCGGCCTTGGCGTGCGCACCGACGGCAAGGGCGCATCGGGCTTCCTCGTTCCCGATCTCAGGATCACGCAGGTCAACGGGCTTGAGATCAACGGCGAATATTTCTGGCGCATCGCCGACAATGCCGACCTGACATTGGGCGCCTTCGTCTTCTCCAACGCCGCCCCGATGGCGAGCGCCAAGTGGCGGCACCTTACCGAAAAGGGCGCCTACCAGGTTGGCGGCTACGTCACCTTCAGCGACCGCGCCACCGACTTCACCGGCGCCCAAAGCCTGCGCAGCGACCCGCGCGGCTATCTCGACGCCAATGGCCGCTTTCAGTTCTCGTCCGACTGGAGCCTCACCGGCTCGATCCGCCTTGCCAGCGACCGCACGTTCCTGCGCCGCTATGACATCAGCCGCGATGACCGGCTGCGCACGACCCTGAACCTTGAGCGGATCACCGACCGCTCCTACCTCTCGATCGCCGGCTGGGCGACGCAGACGCTGCGGCTGAATGCTGAACAGGGGCAGGTGCCCTTGGCGCTGCCGGCGATCGACTATCGCCAGAAGGTCGGGGGCAAGATCCTTGGCGGCGAGCTGATGGTGCAGGCGAACAGCCTCGCCCTGCTGCGCAACGACGGGCAGGACACGCGCCGCGCCTTTGCCGGAGCGCAGTGGGATCTGAAGCGCCTTACCGGCATGGGCCAGGTCGTCACGCTGACTGCGCTGGTGCGCGGCGACGTCTACAACACCGACAACATCCTCGCCACCGCCAACCCTGCTTACCGCGGCACCGAAGGCTGGAGCGCGCGCGCAATTGCCACCACCGCGCTCGACATCGAGTGGCCGTTCGTCGGCCAGGCGTTCGGCGGCATTCAGGTGTTCAAGCCGCGCCTGCAATTCGTCGCCAGCCCGCGGGTGCGCAATCTCGACGTGCCCAATGAGGACGCGCGCGCGATCGACCTTGAGGATTCGAACCTCTTCGCGCTCAACCGCTTCCCCGGCTACGACCGGGTCGAGGACGGCAGCCGCGTCACCTGGGGGCTCGACTGGCAGCTCCAGCGCCCCGGCTGGCGGATCAAGACGACGGTCGGCCAGTCCTTCCGGCTTGAACGGCCGCGCCCCGGGATCTTCCCGGAAGGCACTGGCCTTACCGACAAGGTCACCGATTTCGTCGGTCGCACCGAAGTCCGTTTCCGCAACCTTGTCAGCTTCACCCACCGCTTCCGGCTCGACAAGGACAGCCTGGCGATCCGCCGCAACGAGATCGACGCGACCATCGGCACCCGCCAGACCTATCTCGAATTCGGCTACCTGCGGTTGAACCGGGACATCGCCACGGTCGAGGATCTGCGCGACCGCGAGGAGGTGCGAGCCGCCGCGCGCGTGGCGATCGGGCCGCGCTGGTCGGTGTTCGGATCAGGGGTCTTCAACCTCACCGATGCCGAGGAGGACCCGGTGTTCCAGTCCGACGGCTTCCAGCCGATCCGCACGCGCTTCGGGGTGTCCTATGCCGACGACTGCATCGAATTCGGCGCGACCTGGCGGCGCGACTTCATCGACGCGGGCGACGCGCGGCGCGGCAACGCGTTTCAGGTGTTCTTTGCCCTGCGGAACCTCGGGTTCCGCTAGTCACCAACGCGGAACCTCGGGTTCGCTCATCTCCGGTGCGCGACCTCGGCTTGCGCTAATGCCGGCCCGATTGCGCCGTTCGATTGGCAGGGCGCGCAAATGGCGTTAAAGGGCTCGCCTGACGAAGCGGAGCCCCTGCGCGGGATCGTAAGGGAACTCAGCTTTCATTCAGCCGGTGCAGGGCATCGGCGCATGACCAGCGTGAGGATCGCGCGGGTGACTAGGCCAAAAGGCGGGACAAAACGAGTGAGTGTGAAGCTGTTTACCAAGGCGCTCTTTGCCAGAACCGGAACCGCGCTGACCGCAGCCGGCATCCTTGGCCTCGCGCTCGCCCCGGCGGCCGCGCCCGCCCAGACTGTCGCCGTGCCGACAGCCGAAAACCCCTTCGGCCTGCCCGAGGACGTGACCCTGTTCGGCAAGACCGACCCCGACCGGCGCACCGCGACCGCAGTCGTCAACGGCTTTGTCATCACCGGCACGGACATCGACCAGCGCATCGCGCTTGTCACCGCCGCCTCGGAGACCAAGCTTGCGGACGAGGAACTGCTGCGCCTGCGCGTGCAGGTGCTGCGCAACCTGATCGACGAGACGCTCAAGATCCAGAAGGCCGAGGCCGACAAGCTCGAGGTCAAGCGCGAGGAGGTCGAACAGACCTACATGCAGCTCGCCGGGCAGAATTTCGGCGGCGATCCCAAGAAGATGGACACCTATCTCACCTCGATCGGTTCCTCGCCCGCATCGCTCAAGCGCCAGATCGAAGGCGAAGTGGCCTGGGAGAACATCCTGCGCCGCAACATCACGCCCTTCGTCAACGTCTCGGCCGAAGAGGTCAACGACGTGCTCAAGCGCATGAACGAGGCCAAGGGCACCGACGAATACCGTCTGGGCGAGATCTTCCTATCCGCCACCACCGAGAACCGCGCGACGGTGTTCGCCAACGCGCAGAAGATCATGGAACAGCTGCAGCAGGGCGGCAGCTTCGTGGCCTATGCGCGCCAATACTCCGAAGCCTCGACCGCAGTGGTCGGCGGCGATCTTGGCTGGGTGCGGGTGGGCCAGCTGCCGGCGCAGCTCGGCGCTGCAGCGCGCATGATGCAGGCCGGGCAGCTTCAGGGGCCGATCGAGATTCCGGGCGGCTTCTCGATCCTCTATCTCATCAACAAGCGTCAGGTGCTGATGGCCGATCCCAACGAGGCGTTGCTCAGCCTCAAGCAGATTTCCATCGCCTTCCCGCCCGGCACCAGCCAGGCTCAGGCCGAGGCCAAGGTCGAGCAGTTCGCCAAGTTCGTCACGGGCCTCAAGGGCTGCGGCGACGCCGATGCGGGCGCGGCGGCCGTCGGAGCTGACGTGGTCTCGAACGACCAGATCAAGGCCGCCAACCTGCCCGAGCAGCTGCGCGCGATTCTCCTCGGCCTCCAGATCGGCCAGGCGACCCCGCCATTCGGCGGCGTCGATGAAGGCGTGCGCGTGCTGATGCTGTGCGGCCGCGACGATCCCAAGGACTCAGGCGCCCCCACCTTTGCGGCGGTGATGGACCAGATCGAGCAGGAGCGAGTCAACAAGCGCGCCCAGCGCCTGCTGCGCGACCTGCGCAACGACGCCTATATCGAGTACAATTGACCGAGGCTCGTCAAAGTCTGGCCGCTCCCCTCGCCATCACGCTCGGCGATCCGGCCGGGATCGGCCCCGAAATCATCCTTGGCGCCTGGGCCAGGCTGCGGGCTGAGGGGCGTGCGCCGCCGGCCTTCGTGGTCGGCGGGCCAGAACTGCTGCGCGCCTGTGCGCAGCGGCTCGGGATTGACTGCCAGATCGTCCCGATCGCCGATCCGGCCGAGGCGATCTTCGCTTCTGGCGTAGGACTGCCGGTTCTGGCGGGTCTTGATGGGGCCCTGACCCCCTCCAGACCCTCTCCAGAGGGCGCCAGCCTCGCCTTAGCCTCGCTCAAATGGGGGGTGAAATTCGCGCTCTCCGAGGTGGCTGTAGGGCTGGTGACAGCGCCGGTTTCGAAGGGCGCGCTTGCTGCGATCGGCTGGGACTACCCCGGCCAGACCGAGTTCCTCGCCGATGCCTGCGCGCGGCCCTATCGTGATGCGGTGATGCTGCTGGCCGGGCCCTCGCTGAGAACCGTGCCGCTGACGGTCCACGTTGCCCTCGCCGAGGTGCCGGGGCTGTTGTCCGAGGCGCTGATCGTCCACAAGGCGCGGATTGTTGCGGAAGGATTACGACGCGATTTCAGCATTCTGCACCCAAAACTTGCGATCGCCTCTCTGAACCCTCACGCCGGCGAAGGGGGCAAGTTCGGGGACGAGGAAGCGCGCATCATCGCCCCCGCCATCGCCGCGCTGCAGGCCGAGGGGATTGCAGCCTTTGGCCCTGTCCCCGGTGACGCGCTGTTCACCCCGCGGGCCCGGCTGACCTATGATGCGGCCTTGTGCATGTATCACGATCAGGCACTTATCCCACTGAAAGCGCTAGAATTTGACGAAGGCGTCAACGTCACGCTCGGCCTGCCGATCATCCGCACCTCGCCCGATCACGGCACCGCCTTCGACATCGCCGGCAAGGGCCTCGCCGATCCGGGCGCGATGGCAGCGGCAATCCGCATGGCGGCCGCAATGGCAGCGGCGCGGGCGGCGGCGGGCACATGACTGATCTCCCTCCGATCCGTGAGGTCATCCAGCGCCACGGTCTTGCCGCCTCCAAGGCACTGGGCCAGAATTTTCTGCTCGACGAACAATTGCTTGACCGCATCGCCGCGCTGCCCGGCAGCCTTGCGGGAAGCCAAGTGCTGGAAGTCGGCCCCGGCCCCGGCGGTCTCACCCGCGCGCTGCTGCGCGCTGGAGCCCGCGTCACTGCGATAGAGATGGACCGCCGCTGCCTCCCCGCGCTTGCTGAACTCGGTGAGAGCTTCCCGGGGCAACTCACTGTTATTGAAGGTGACGCCCTCAAGATCGATCATGCCGCGCTGATGGGGGGAGAGCCTTTCCACGTGCTGTCGAACCTGCCCTACAATGTCGGCACCGCGCTGTTCGTCCGCTGGCTCGGCGGGGAAAGCTGGCCCCCGCTGTGGCGCTCACTCACTCTGATGTTCCAGCGCGAAGTCGCCGACCGGATCGTCGCCGACGCCGGGGACGACGCCTATGGCCGCCTCGCCGTGCTCGCCCAGTGGCGCAGCGCGGCGCGGCTTGCCATGAAGGTCCACCGCAGCGCCTTCACCCCGCCCCCCAAGGTGATGAGCGCGATTGTTCATGTCACGCCTGAGGTTATGCCTGAGGGCGTCTCCGCGCGGATGCTCGAACGGCTCACCGAGGCCGCCTTCGGCCAGCGCCGCAAGATGCTGCGCCAGAGCCTCAAGGGCGTGCCGGGGGCCTTGGAGGCGCTGGCGAGCCTCGGCATCGACGAGACCCGGCGGGCGGAAACGGTCAGCGTGGCGGAGTTCGTTGATTTAGCGAGGGTATTGACGGCCAAGGCCTAGAAGGGCACCCTTTGACACCAGAGCACTTACTGGGGGTCGACATGAAAATTGCCAAGAAGACGCAGGATCGGCTCGCTGCTGGCCTCAAGAAGTATCAGCGTATCGTCCGTCAGATCGCCGAAAGGGACGTGTCGGAAGCTGACACCGTCACTGTCATCAAGGACATGCTTTCCGAGATATTCGGCTATGACAAGTACGAGGAACTGACCAGCGAGCAGCAAATTCGCGGCACATTCTGCGATCTTGCGATCCGCGTGGAAGGCAAGGTTCACTATCTCGCCGAGGTGAAATCGGCCGGGACAAGTTTGTCCGAAAATCACCTCCGCCAAGCGGTAAACTATGGGGCGCACGAGGGGATCGAGTGGATCATTTTGACCAACTCTGTGGAATGGAGAATTTTCCGGATTAAGTTCGGCCAGCCCATCGATTGGGAAGAGGTCTGCACCTTCAATATCACCGAGCTATCCATGCGCTCGCAGGACGACGTGGAAAAGCTGGCGATGCTGTGCAGGGAGAGCGTTTCCAGTGACGCGCTTGATGCCTTCCATAAGCAGGCACAGATCGTAAACCGGTTTGTGATTGCGGAAGTTCTTCAATCGGAACAGATCATTTCATCGATCCGCCGTGAAATCAGAAAGCTATTTGACGGGGTTAAGGTCACGGACGACCAGATCCGGATCATTCTCACAAATGATGTCATCAAGCGAGACGCTCTGGACGGCGACGGCCCCAAAGCTGCCAAGGCGATGATAAAGAAGGTGCTGACCGCCCAGGCCCGGCGCGCCGCGAAGCAGGCGGCCGAGTAAAGGATTAGCCCGCCTTCTTGCGAAGCCTCCAGGCGTGCAGCAGCGGCTCGGTATAGCCGCTGGGCTGCTCCACCCCCTTGAAGATCAGCTCCCGGGCCGCGCTGAAGGCTGCGCCATCCTCGTTACCGGTGAGCGGTTCGTAAGACGCATCGCCCGCGTTCTGGGCGTCGACCTTGGCGGCCATGCGGGCGAGGCTGTCCAGCACCTGCGCCTCGCTGATCACCCCGTGGAGCAGCCAGTTGGCGATGTGCTGCGAGGAGATGCGCAGGGTCGCGCGGTCTTCCATCAGGCCGACGTCGTTGATGTCAGGCACCTTGGAGCAGCCGACGCCCTGATCCACCCAGCGCACCACGTAGCCCAAGAGGCCTTGGCAATTATTGTCGAGCTCGCTGCGGATTTCCTCCTCCGACCAGTTCGCGCCGTCTGCCAGCGGGATCGAAAGCAGCGCGTCGAGGCCCATCGGTTCAGGCAGCGTCTTCTGCACCGCGAAGACGTCCTCGGCATGGTAGTGCAGCGCGTGGAGTGTCGCGGCGGTGGGCGATGGCACCCAGGCGGTGTTCGCGCCCGCCTTGAGGTGGCCGATCTTCTCGGCCATCATCTGGCCCATCAGATCAGGCGCGGCCCACATGCCCTTGCCGATCTGCGCCTTGCCCGAAAGGCCGTGGGCAAGGCCGATGGCGACGTTGCGCGCCTCATACGCCTTGAGCCAGTCGCTGCCCTTCATCGCGCCCTTGCGCAGCATGGGGCCTGCACGCATCGAGGTGTGGATTTCATCCCCCGTGCGATCGAGGAAGCCGGTGTTGATGAACACGATCCGGTCCTTCACCGCGTGGATGCAGGCCGCAAGGTTGGCCGAAGTGCGGCGTTCCTCGTCCATCACGCCGACCTTGATGGTGTGGCGGGGGAGCTTCAGCAGATCCTCAACCGCGCCGAACAAGTCATTGGTGAACTTGCATTCTTCTGGCCCGTGCATCTTGGGCTTGACGATGTAGATCGAGCCCTTGCGCGAGTTGCCTAGTTTGCCGTGGCCCTCGACATCGAGCGTGCTGATCGCCGAGGTGAAGACCGCATCCATGATGCCTTCGGGAATCTCGGAGCCATCGGGCAGGCGGATCGCGGGGTTGGTCATCAGATGGCCGACATTGCGAACGAACATCAGGCTGCGGCCCGAGAGGGTGTGCGGCGAACCATCGGGCGCGGTGTAGGTCTTGTCGCCTGCGAGCTTGCGGGTGAGGGTCTTGCCGCCTTTCTCGAAGCTCTCCGACAAGTCCCCGCGGATGATGCCGAGCCAGTTGGTATAGGCGAGGAGCTTGTCCGCCGCATCCACCGCCGCGACCGAATCCTCACAATCGGCGATGGTCGTGAGCGCGCTTTCGACGATGATGTCGGCGATCCCTGCCCTGTCGGTCGCGCCGACCGGGGTGGTGGAATCGAACACCACTTCGATGTGCAAACCGTTGTTTTTCAGCAGCGGGCCCCGCTCGGTCTCGCCGATAAGCTGCGCGGGTTCAGCCAGCACGATGGCCTCCCTCGCGGTCAGATCGGCCCAGCTACCGCTTGCCAGCGGAAAGGCGGAATCGAGGAACTGCCGCCCACGCGCGATCACCGCCGCCCCGCGTTCCTCGTCATAGCCACCCGGACGCGCCGGGGGCGCATCGAGCGCATCGGTGCCGTAGAGCGCATCATACAGGCTCCCCCAGCGCGCATTGGCGGCGTTGAGCAGGAAGCGCGCGTTGAGGATCGGCACCACCAGCTGCGGGCCCGCCATGGTCGCGATCTCAGGATCGACATTCTGCGTGCCGATCTGGAATGCGCCCGGTTCGGGGACAAGGTAGCCGATTGCGGTGAGGAACGCCTTGTAGGCCGCCGCATCATGGGGCTTTCCGGCGCGCTCAACATGCCACGCGTCGATCTGTGACTGCAGGCTCTCGCGCTTGGCCAGCAGTGCAGCGTTTCTCGGGGCGAATTCGGCGAGCAAGGCGGCAAAGCCCTGCCAGAAGGCGGGAACATCGCGCCCCAACACCGCCAGCACCTCGGTTTCGAGGAAGGTCGCCAGTCGGGAATCGACGGCGAGCCCGGCGCGGGTGGTCATGTCAGTCATGCAAAGTCCTCATGGCGTTGGCCCGGGGAGGAGAGGACGGCTGCGCTATGGCGCAGGGCGGACATGATTGCAACGGGTTGGACTGGCGCGAAGGGACGGCTAGAGGGGGCTTATGAGACAGGACGGGACCCTGGGTACAATCGACGCTGCAGCAATGCTGGCGCAGGTGGAGGCGTGGAGCGCGATCAACACCGGCACCGCGAATCTCGCCGGGCTCGCGAGCCAAGCCGCGTTGCTGGCCGAGGCCTTTGCGGTGCTCCCCGGAAGCGTCGAACTGGTCGATCCCGCCCCCGTCACGGCGATCGCCGCCGACGGATCGGCCTTTGAAAAGCCGCATGGCAAGCACCTCGTGGTGCGGGTGCGGCCGCAGGCCAACCGCCGAATCCTGCTCACCGGGCATATGGACACGGTGTTCCCGGCAGACCACGCCTTCCAGCGCCTGCGCTGGCTGGACAGGGAGACGCTGAACGGGCCCGGGGTGGCCGACATGAAGGGCGGCATCGCGGTCATGCTCCACGCGCTGATGGCCTTTGAGGCCACCGCCGGCGCATCGGCGCTCGGTTATGACGTCATGATCAATTCGGACGAGGAGACCGGCTCGCTCGCCAGCGCCGCGCTGATCGCCCAGCTCGCCGCGGGCAAGCTTGCCGCGCTGACCTACGAGCCTGCTGCCCTCCCCGACGGGACACTGGCGCACGCGCGCGGGGGGACGGGGAACTACTCGATCACGGTCACCGGCAAATCCGCCCACGCCGGGCGCAATCCGCACGAGGGGCGCAACGCGATTGTCGCTGCGGCCGATCTGATCCTGCGATTGAAGGCGCTTGAAAGCGACGACATCACCATCAACCCCGCAAAGCTCGAAGGCGGGGCGGCCAATAATGTCGTGCCCGACCACGCGGTGCTGCGCTTCAACATTCGCCCCAAGTCGGTTGAGGCAGGCGCGGCGTTCGAGCACGCGCTCACACGCCTGCTCGCCAGTATCGAAGCCGAGCACGAGGTCACCACCCACCGCCACGGCGGCGTCACTCGCCCGCCCAAGAAAGTGGACGCGCAGGCGCAGGCACTGTTTGACCTCGTGCGCGCCTGCGGGGCGGAGCTTGGGCAGGACATCCGCTGGCAATCCAGCGGCGGGGTGTGCGATGGCAACAACATCGCGGCCTGCGGCGTGCCGGTGGTCGACACCATGGGCGTGCGCGGCGGGGCGATCCACTCTCCGGACGAATATCTGATCGTGCCCAGCCTGGCCGAGCGGGCCGCGCTTTCCGCCCGCGTGATTGCGCGCCTGTCTCAAGGTGCGCTCCAAGAAGGAACCCCACGATGACCTTCCGCCTGCGCGCCGCCCGGCCCGCCGATCTCGAGGCGCTCTACGAGATGGCCAAGCTCACCGGGGGGGGCTTCACCAACCTGCCCCCCGACCGCAGCGCGCTGGGCAGCAAGCTCGAACGCGCTTCGACCGCTTTCGCACGGGACGAAAACACGCTCGGCGACGAATTGTTCGTGCTGGTGCTCGAAGACGCCCGAACCGGGGCGGTGCGCGGCACCTGCCAGCTGATGACGCAGGTCGGACAACGCTGGCCGTTCTACTCCTACCGCCTCAACACCCTCACCCAGTATTCGCAGGAGCTCGACCGCACGGTGCGCGCCGAGCTGCTGAGCCTCGTGACCGATCTCGAAGGGTCGAGCGAGGTCGGCGGGCTGTTCCTCCACCCCAACGAGCGCGCCGGGGGTCTCGGCCTGCTGCTCGCGCGCTCGCGCTATCTGTTCGTGGCGATGCACCGCAAACGGTTCGCCGAGCGGATCCTTGCCGAGCTGCGCGGGATCATCGACGAGCGCGGCGGCTCGCCCTTCTGGGAGGGGGTCGCCGGGCGCTTCTTCGGGATGAGCTTTCAGGACGCGGACTATTTCAACGCGATCAACGGCAACCAGTTCATCGCCGATCTGATGCCCAAGCACCCGGTCTATATCGCGATGCTGAGCGAGGATGCGCGTTCGGTGATCGGCGTGCCCCATCCCACGGGCCGCGCGGCCATGCGGATGCTGGAGGACGAGGGTTTCCGCTACGAAGGCTATGTCGACATTTTCGACGGCGGGCCGACGATGATCGCACGCACCGACAGCGTCACCAGCGTCAAGGGCGCTGTCACGTCCACGATCACCGGGCTCGATGTCAGCGAGGGCGAGCGCGCGATTCTCGCCACCGGGCAGCTCGGCACCTTCCGCGCCTGTTTCGGTGCGCGGGTGCTCGACGCAGCGGGCGGCGTGGCGATCGATTCGGCGAGCGCCGATCTCCTCGACGTGTGCGAGGGCGACATGGTGTGGAGTGTGGCGCGGTAGTGCAGCCAGTTTCCCGTTCGGGCTGCGCTTGTCGAAGCCCTGCACTTTCTTCGGTGCGGCGGGACAGAAGTAGGACAGCCCTTCGACACGCTCAGGGCGAACGGAGTTTGGGATTTGCTCACGGAAATCAACTTCGACGGGATCGTCGGCCCTTCGCACAACTATGCCGGCCTCAGTCTCGGCAATATCGCCAGCGCGGGCCATGCGGGCGATCCTTCCTACCCCCGCGCTGCGGCGTTGCAGGGGGTGGAGAAGATGCGCGGGAACCTTGCGCGGCTTGGCCAGCAGGGCTTCCTGTTGCCGCTCCCCCGCCCCAACCTCGCCCTGCGCGACGCTCTTGCGCTTGACGGCAGCGAGCCGCCGCAATTGCGCGCCGCGCCGTGGTCGGCCTCATCGATGTGGACCGCCAACGCCGCGACGGTCAGCCCCGCCCCTGACACCGCCGACGGGCGCTGCCACCTGACTGCGGCAAACCTTGTCACCATGCTCCACCGCGCACAGGAATGGCCCGAAACCAAGCGCCAGCTCGATATCGCCTTTGCCGACAAGCGCCATTTCGCGGTTCACGACGCTGTCCCGCCGAGCTTTGGCGACGAGGGCGCGGCCAATCATATGCGCCTGTGCGAAAGCCATGATGCCCCCGGCGTCGAGGTGTTCGTCTACGGCAAATCCGGCGGACGCTTCCCCGCGCGCCAGCATGAACAGGCCAGCCGCATCGTCGCGCGCCGCCACGGGCTCGATACGGCACGCACCGTGTTCA
The DNA here is from genome assembly GCA_027489095.1 of Erythrobacteraceae bacterium. Lineage (GTDB taxonomy): Bacteria > Pseudomonadota > Alphaproteobacteria > Sphingomonadales > Sphingomonadaceae > Erythrobacter. The sequence continues at coordinate 1,877 of JAIYAL010000113.1, read as the reverse complement.
TCGAGCAGAACCCCGAAGCGATCGCAGCAGGCGCTTTCCACAATGACGTGGTCGCGGTGGCGAACGGCCGGGTGCTGTTCACCCACGACATGGCCTTCGCCGATCAGCAAGGCGCCTACAGCGCGATCCGCGCCGCCTTCCCGGCGCTGGAGGTGGTCGAGGTGCCTTCGTCTGCCGTCTCATTGCAGGAAGCGATCCGCACCTACCTGTTCAACGCGCAGCTTCTCACCCTGCCCGATGGAAGCATGGCGTTGATCGTGCCCGAGGAATGCCGCGAGAGCGCGATGGTGTGGGGTTGGGCCCAGGCGATGCTCGCCGGAAATGGCCCGATCCGGCAGGTGATCCCGGTGGATGTGCGCCAGTCGATGGCGAACGGCGGCGGCCCCGCCTGTCTGCGCCTGCGCGTGGTGTGCGATCCCGCCACGGTCGATCCGCGCTTCCTGCTGGATGATGCGAAGGCCGACAAAATCGCGCGTGTCATTGCGGCACACTGGCCCGAGCAGATCGATCCCACTGATCTTGCATCAGAAAATCTGGAAAGCAGCGTGATCGCAGCGCGCCGCGCGCTGCTGGACACGCTTAATCTGGACGAGCTTGGTTAACGCGTTTGGCGGATCAGCCCCGGCGGGCGTAAGGTTTTCCCATTGTTAAAGCGACTCAGCCACGCAGAGTGGCGGGAAGTTCGGGGGACGCGATGCTGCGCAAGCTCGGAAGGCTGTTCGTGATCAAGACGCGCATTGAGGCGTTTCTGATCATCTATGCCCTCGCCCTCGGCTCGACGATGCGGGGCATCGTCTACCTCCACGACTACCCCGGCTTTGGCGGCAAGCTGCTGTTTCTGGCGACCACCGGCGCGGTGTTCCTGGCGGGCGCGAAAATGCTCGATTGCCTGAAGCTTGAAAAGGAAGTGGCAGAGCTGCGCGCCAGGGTCAGCCAGACCTAGCCAGCGCGCCGTCAAGCATGCCTTGACGTGGGGCTGTCAATATGTGATTGACGATTCGTCAGGAACATATTGACGGAGCTTCTGCGTGAACATCAATGAACAACAAGCCTTGCGAGACAAGGTCGGCGCTCTCATGCTCGAATGGGCCGAAGGCCGCGAGCCGCCCTTTACCGGTGAGGGGCGCGAAGGGTTCGATGACGCGATCCTCGCAGCCCACCTCATCGCCGACGAAGGGCGGCTGAATCTGCAGCGCTGGGTTGAAGCCGCACGCCGTTCCGGGCTCAGTTGGACGCAAGTCGGCGAGGTGCTCGGCATTAGCAAGCAGGCCGCGCAGCAGCGCTTCCGAACCGCGCAGGACGACGAGGCGCTGCCCGATGCTGGCGAAGCCGAGCGGATCGTGCGTTATGGGGCGACGGCGTTCAACGAGATGAGCATGATGCGCACAGAAGGCGAACAGGGTCACGAACTGGTCGACGTGGGGCCGTTGGCGCTGGTGTTCCGGCCAACCCAGCGGCGCTGGCAGTATCGCCGGATCATTGGCACCAATGCCGCCGTGGCGCGCATGGAGCGCGAGGGCTGGAGCTATGTCGCAAGCTGGCTGCCGTTCCTGTACTACAAGCGGCCGGCAGACTGATGGAATGGTAAGGTGGGGGTTTCTGTTGCTACGTACCCGCTTCATTTGCGCAGGAACGGGGCGAGGACCCTTGCTCTGGCCGCGCTAGCAGCGCTTTCCATCTAAACGTCAGGTGGGGCGGTTCTGTTGCTAGGCCCGCCCCGGGCCCCCGGTATCCGATTCTGTTGCCCGGTTCGGTCCAACCGCGCTTTTTAGCCTAGTAAAAGAAGGGCGTTAGCCCATCAATTACGCAGCGATTGCGAGTGCTTCGTTATCGTTGGCACTTATGGTTTTTGAGCCTTATGCGGGTTACTCAGCCCG
>JAIYAL010000193.1 GCA_027489095.1 Erythrobacteraceae bacterium | reverse complement strand
GACATTCTCAAGGAGCGTGGGCGCAGCGCCAACCCCTATGGCGAGGACTTCGACTATGCCGAGGCCTTCAACGCGCTCGATTACGCCGCGCTGAAGGCCGATCTCACCGCGCTGATGACCGACAACCAGCCGTGGTGGCCGGCGGACTACGGGCATTACGGCCCGTTCTTCATCCGCATGGCATGGCACGCTGCGGGCACCTATCGCACCGGTGACGGTCGCGGCGGTGCGGGCAGCGGGCAGCAGCGCTTTGCGCCGCTCAACTCGTGGCCCGATAACGGCAACCTCGACAAGGCCCGGCGCCTGCTGTGGCCGATCAAGCAAAAATACGGGAAGAACATCAGCTGGGCTGACCTGTTCATCCTCGCCGGCAATGTCGCCATCGAAAGCATGGGCGGCCCGGTGTTCGGCTTCGGCGGCGGGCGCGCGGACGTGTTTGAGCCCGAGTCTGTCTACTGGGGCACCGAAGAGCAATGGGTCAACGAAGGCGTTGCCACCCGCATCCGCCCGGCCGACAACGCCGCGCTCGAAAACCCGCTCGCCGCGATCCAGATGGGCCTCATCTACGTCAACCCCGAAGGGCCGCAGGGCAACCCGCACGACCCTGAAGGCATGGCCCGCGACATGCGCGAAACCTTCGCCCGCATGGCGATGAACGACGAGGAAACCATCGCGCTGGTCGCGGGCGGCCACGCCTTCGGCAAGGCGCACGGCGGCGCCCCCGCCGACAGCTTCGGCGGCGCGCCCGAAAGCGAGACGCTGGAGCTCCAGGGCTTCGGCTGGCTGACCGACGCGGATGAAATCGCGGCCGGCAACATCACCACTTCGGGCATCGAGGGCAGCTGGTCGAACAACCCGACCGCGTGGAGCCACGATTACTTCCGCTTGCTGTTCAAGTATGACTTCGAACTGGTGCAGTCCCCAGCCGGTGCCAACCAGTGGACGCCGATCAACCCTGATCCGGAAGATCTCGCCCCCGACGCGCGCGACCCCAGCAAGCGCGTGCCGACGATGATGACCACGGCCGACATGGCGCTCAAGAACGATCCGGAATATCGCAAGATTTCCGAGCGTTTCCTCGCCCATCCCGAACAGCTCGACGATGCCTTTGCCCGCGCGTGGTTCAAGCTGTGCCACCGCGACATGGGGCCCAAGGTGCGTTACCTCGGGCCGGACGCCCCGTCCGAAGCGCTGATCTGGCAGGACCCGGTTCCGGCTGGCGCCACACCCTCGGACGCCGATGTTGCCGCCTTCAAGGCCGCGATCCTCGGCAGCGGGCTGACGGTCAGCGCGCTGGTCAAGGCGGCCTGGGCCTCGGCCTCGACATACCGCAATTCGGACCACCGCGGCGGCGCCAACGGCGCGCGCGTGCGGCTGGCCCCGCAAAGCGGCTGGGCGGCGAATGATCCGGAAGAATTGGCCAAGGTGCTTGGCGTGATCGACGCGCATCGCGGCAGCCTGTCGATGGCCGATGCCATCGTGCTGGCGGGCAGCGCGGCGGTCGAGCAGGCGGCGAAGGATGCCGGGCATGACGTCACCGTGCCGTTCCTCGGCGGACGCGGCGACGCGACCGATGAGCACACCGATGCGGCAAGCTTCGAACCGCTCGAGCCCTTTGCCGATGGCTTCCGCAACTACCTCAAGACCAAGGCGCAGGTTCGCACCGAGGAGATGCTGATCGACAAGGCGCATCTGCGCGGCCTGTCGATCCCCGAGCTTACGGTGCTGGTCGGGGGCCTGCGGGCATTGGGCGCAGTCAGCGGCAACACCGGGCACGGTGTGTTCACCGCGACCCCGGGCAAGCTCACGCCGGACTTCTTCCGCAACCTCCTCGACATGGGGACCAAGTGGTCACCGGTCGATGACAGCGGGGACGAGGAATATGTCGGCGTGGACCGCGCCACGGGCGCCGAGAAGTGGCGCGCGACCCGTGCCGATCTGGTGTTCGGATCGAACTCCCAGCTGCGCGCGCAGGCCGAGGTCTATGCCGAGAGCGGGAACGAGGGCAAGTTCGTGTGCGACTTCATCTCGGCCTGGAACAAGGTGATGAACGCGGATCGCTTCGACATCAGCTACGCCAGGTACCACGCCTGATCCGCAAGGGCGGACTGACACAGAAAGGGCCCTCGGCAGCGATGCCGGGGGCCTTTTTTCTGCGCGGCAGAACCAGCGCGGATGATCAACCTGAGGCTGATGGGCTGAGAAACCCGCCGCGCGGGTCTAGGCAGGCAGCGCCAGATGCTTGGCGCCGAACACCGCCTGCCAGCTCGCGATCTCCTCGACCACCGCCTCGTCGAGCGCGTGGATGAGGTCTGTGGCGGCGGCATAGGTGAGAGCGCGCTCATCGCCCGAGAGCAGCAGCTGGGTCCGCGCCTCAATCGCCCGCAGTTTCTCTGCCGCCACCCGCGAGATCGCGCCGAACCGCTCGAAATCGCCGAAAAAGCGGATGCCCGAAAGGTTCGCGCCCAGCGTCGGGAAGGCGACGCCGCAGAAGGTGAAGAATGGCGACAGGTCGCTCGCCAAATGCTTTGGCACCCACCCCGCCGCGCCTGCGCCCTTCAGCGCGAGATAGGCCGCGACCGAGGCGACCGCGAGCACAAAGCAGCTTTCGGCGACCCTATCGAGGCGGTGGTGGACGGTCTCCAGCCGGTGCGCCTTGGCCTCGTGATAGGCGGCTTGCGCGGCGACATGCGGAAGCACCGCGCCTGTCAGACCGACCCGCAGGTAATCGCGCGTCACCGCCACCTGCGGCAGGCCGACATCGCGCAGCGCGTGACGGGCGAAGTGCTCGGGCCATTCGGCGCCGCCCCCGCTGCTCCCCCCGCCGCTGCCCCGCCCACTTCTGGGCCAGCGCCCCGTCGGCCGGGTCACGCCAAGCAGCAGCAGCGATGGCGCATGGCGCAGGTATTCGGCCACGCGCCGCATCGCAAACCAGCGGCGGTGCCAGCCCAGCCGCGATCCTGCCGCGGTCAGCACCAGAATTCCGCCAAGCAAGAGCAGCTCGGCCAGCGCGAACACCCACTTCGCCTCGCCCAACCCCAGCGGCAGATAGGCAACCCCGATGATCACCGCGAGGCTCGCCAGAACGAAGTTCACGCACATCCCCGAACGGTAGGCATCGGCAAGGCGGCTGGCGATGCCCTCGGCCCAGGCGAACAGCGGCAGCACCTCTTCGGCAAGCTGGCGGGTCACTTGCGGATCGCCCGCAGGCATGGCCTCGGCCGCCGCGATCACGCCCGCGCCTGATCCGGCAAGAATGGCATCAGGCGCCTCGTAATCGACCCGCAGGGAACCGAACGCGCCCGCACCTCCGCCGAACACCCGTTCGATCCGGCGATAAAGCCCGAAGGCGCGGCTGGAATGGGCGCGCCACTGCTCGGCGGCGAGCTGCGCGGGGCTCCATCCCTCGCACACCACCGCAGCGCGGATGATCGCCTCCAGCCGCGCAAGATCGGGCGCGCCATCGGCGGCAGGCTGCCCCAGCTCCTCGGGCCGCCCGAGGATCCGCCAGGTGCCGGGCATGGCCGGATCGATCAGCAGCACCGGCGCGCCCATCGCCAGCGCGGCGACAACGGTGTGCCCGGTGCCGCCGGGCAGGTTGGCGACCAGCCCATCCCACACCGCGATGACAAGATCGGTGCGCTCGATCATCACGCGCCCCGCCAACGCGACATTGTCCGAGGCCAGCGCCTCAAAAGCGCGCGCGGCGACGCGATCCTCAGGATCGGCGAGGTTCGCGCGCCACAGCGCCTCCACTTCGGCATCGTGGTCGGCCAGCTCGAACAGGCGCGCGCGCGCGGTGATCGCGCGGATCGCTTGCGCGCGCGCCTCAACCGCCGGATCGCCCGCCGCGCGCCCGGCCAGCAGCGCGTCTGCATCGGCGAGGCTTTCGGGGTGGGCATTGATCGCGCAGTTCAGCGCAGCGCCGAAGGGCAGCGGCACCGCCAGCTCCCAACCCCGCACCAGTGCGCGTGTCGCGGCGATCTGGTCAGTCCCATCGACCAGCAGGCTGTGCAGCCGCACCGCCCCGCGCGTGCCGGGGAGCGCGCCGGCGATAGCGTCAATCTGCGCGAACAGCGTCTCGAGCGCGGCGGCGATCGCTTCGGCATGGGCGCGGAAAGACGCGTTGGACGCGCGGTGCCCGGTGATCCCGAGCGCCAGATGCGGCTGCCAATTGTCGCTGACCGGAGCGGGCTGGCGCATTGGCATCGCTTGTGTCGTCTCCCCCCGCCCCGCCCGCCCGGCAGAAAGCTTCGCCAAGTGCTTAGTCGCTCGCGGCCCCCGGTTACAAGCGCCTTGCAAGGCCGCCCTGCGCGAAGCCGCCCCGGTTTGACGTCAGCGCCGCAAAAGCGCATCTTTCTGCCGCCTTGGGGAGGACGCGGGTGATGGCTTTACGGTGGAGGATGCTGCTGGCCGCACTGGCTGGTCTGGTGATGGCAGCCGCGCCTGCACAGGCCCACGCGCAAACGCAGCCAACCGAACCGGCGTCGCAGGGCCGCCCCGCCTTCTACAACCCCGATGACACCGCGACACCGGCATCGACCGACAAGCCGCTCTCGCGCATCGCCCGCGAGGCGGCGGCGGCGGATAGCGCGGCGGTGCTGTGCGAAGCGGGCGATCAGACCGGCTGCGCGGCGCTGGGCCAGGCCTTCCTGCTGGGTGAGGGCCGTCCGCAAAGCCGCCCGCTGGCGGTGGTGCTGCTCACCGAGGCCTGCACCGCAAGCGTCGGCGCAGGCTGCCTGACGCTCGGCGATTTCTACGGGCGGCGGACCTATGAGGCCTCGCGCCGCGAAGCCGCTGCGCTGCTGCGGCGCGGCTGCGATCTCGGCACGCTCGATGCCTGCGCGCGCCTTGCTGACCTCCTCGAAGAGGGCGTTCCCGACAGGAAGAACACCGATCCCGCCGCCGCCGCGATGCTGCGCCGCACGGCCTGCGATGCGGGCGGGACGACGGCGTGCGCCGCGCTTCTTGCCAGCGCGCTGGCTACAGCGGCATCGCCCGCCGAGGAAAACGCGGCGCTGGACGGGCTCGACCAGCTGTGCCGCGAGGGCGCTGCGCCAGCGTGCGATGTGCTCACCGGGCGATTCATCCGGCTGGGCGAGCCGCTCGATACGCCCTATCTCGTGCAGCTGGCCGAGGATGCCTGCCGCTCCGGGATAGCCCGCGCCTGCACCGCGCGCGGACGCCTCGCCTACGCCGCCGCCAGTGGCCCGCCCGAGAGCCGCGCTGAAGCGGTCGCGCTGTTCGACCGCGCTTGCGATCTTGCACGCGAGGAATGTGATGCGTCCCGCGCGATCCGCAAGGCGGCCGATCTCGCGCCGGAATGTGCGAAGGGCGAGCGCCGGGCCTGCGCGGCGCTGGGCAATCTCGCCAGCGATACTTGGAGTCCGCTTTACGATGCCGCTGCCGCGGTGCGGCTGCTCGGCCGGGCATGCGAAGACGGAGAGGTGGATGCCTGCGCCCCTGCGGTGGAGACCCTGATCAGCGCCGCGCCGCCACCGCCGTCGCTCGACAAAAAGGACGCGGGCCGGGTGATCCGCTGGTCGCGCATCGCCTGCGATGCGGGCGAAATATTGCAATGCGCGATCCTCGCAGAGCGGCTGCTCGGCGGCCGCATTGTGCCGCGCGATACCGCCGCCGGCTTCGCACTGCTTGGCAAGGCCTGCGATGCCGGGGAGGATGCGTCCTGCGACCGGCTGGCCGAAATCGCGCTCACTGATCCCGCAGCGCCCCTCCCCACCGCCGATGCGCGGATCGCGCCGCCGATGGACGCGGCCGAGGAACAGGCGCTGAAGAACGCCTTTCTCGCAAAGATGGCCGCCGAGGGAGAGAGCGCCGAGACGAAGCTGTGCACCCGAACCAGCGTCGTGTGGCGCGGGGTCACTTACGAAGACCAGTTCTGCACTGCGCAAGTGCGCGGCCTGGGCTATCGCCCCGTCAAGATCGGCGCGGCCCCGTGGCAGGCGCTGATCTGGCGGCCCGAACGGATGGGCACCTTGCAGCTGGCCCCTGACGACCGCGTCCAATGCGGCGGCGCGGTGGTCCGCAGCGGCTGGATCCTGACCGCCGCGCATTGCCTCTCGGATGAAGTGAACGGGGTGCGCTATCCCATCGACAAGCACGGTCACCGCGTCCGCCTGGGGGTAGACAATCCGCTGGCCGATGAGGGGGTGAGCTTCCCGATCCTGCGCGTGATCCAGCATCAGCGGTTCAGCCGCACCGGCCTCGCCTTCGATATCGGGCTTGTCCAGTACGATCCCGCCAAGGGCGTGCGCGGGAGCGTGGTGCGGCCGATGTCGCAGATCAGGCTTGACCGGCTGACCCCGGCGCAGCGGCCGATCGTGGCGCGGATGCCCGCTTACACCTACGGCTGGGGCCGAACCGCGCTCGAAGGCGGGGCGCGGCCCGATACGCTGCGCGGGGCGCGGCTCGAACTGCGCGACATGGCGACCTGCCTCAACATCGCCAAGCCCGATTTCGACCGGCGCGATTCGGTGCTGTGCGCGGCGGGCGCGCGCGGCGAACAGGCCTGTTTCGGCGACAGCGGCGGGCCGCTCATCGCCTATGGCACTGGAGGCGAGGCGCCGACGGTGATCGGGGTGGTGAGCGGCGGGGTCAAATGCGGGACAACCGGCGTGCCGAGCCGCTTCACGCGGCTGGCGCATCCGCTGGTGCAGGCGTGGCTGGCGCTGAACCTGCCGGGCTATCGCCAGAGCCGGGCGGCGCGCTGAGCGGGGGGATAGGGGATCGCGGGATGCGGGATCGCGGGATGTGGCCCTTTCGCAGGCCCCGGATAATCGGGGCCAGATGCGGGCCAGACCGGGCTTAGACCCCGCCTAGACCCCCGCTAGACCCCCGCTAGACCCCCTCCAGGGTCGCGTTCGGGCCGTTGTTTCACGTGAAACAACGGCCCTTCGCTCTGCGTCAGGCTTATTCGGCAGCAGCCGCGTCAGGCGCAGCGGCGGCCGGGGCGGCGGCCGGGGCCGGACGGATCGGATTGCCGGTCGGGTCGAGGGTCTCGGACGCTACCGGGGTTTCGGTGGTGGCCGGCGCCATCATCTCGGTGCTGGCGGTTTCTTCGGCCGCAGGGGCCTCTTCAGTCTTGCCGCCGCACGCTGCCAGCGCCAGAGCGCCGCTTGCAACCATCGCAAAAGTAACGATTTTCTTCATGTGGTAACCCCCTTTGGTCAGTCCCATGATGGACGCGGGGACAATATCATGACCCAAGCCGGATAAGCAAATCCTTGAAGCGCGGCTCGCCCCGCAGCGGATCGAGCAGCGGATCATTGGGCGCCCACAGCACGCCGGAATCCCGCGCCGCAAAGGCCTTGTCCAGCGCCGCCAGGGCAGGCTCCCCGGCGCCGCGCTGGGCATGGATCTGCGCCTGCTGATACAGGCTGGCATCGCCGTAATCGCGGATCAGCGCCTCCAGCGCGGCATCGGCTGAAGCGGTATCACTTTGTTTTCCTGCGGCAATCGCTGTCGCTGTCAGCCTGAACAGCGGCACCGGTTCCTGCGCGCCTGCCGCCAGCCCACCGGCGGCATCGCCTAGCAAGAGCCGCGCAAGGGCAATGCCGAAACGGGCACCGGGATTGCCGGGATTGAGTTGCAACGCGCGCTCCATCCGCTTGATCACCAAGGGGTAATCGCGGGCAAACAGGGCAATGAAGCCGGCCGCCTGAAAGGCGCGCGGATTGATCGGATCAAGGGTCAGCACCCGCGCGATCATCTCCCCCGCCAGCGCCTGATCCTCGCCATAGGACTGGAATGTCGCCGCCCCGCGCAGCACATCGGCATCCCCCGGCGCAAGTTGCTGCGCGGCCCGATAATGTTCGGCCGCGGCAGAACGGCGCAACTGTCCGTTATTCAACGCAAAGCCCAAGGCAAGATGCCCCAGGGCGAGCCTGGGTTCGATCGCAATGGCGCGCTCGGCCGCAGCGATCGCGTCGGCATAGAACTGCCGGTTCTGCTGCGCATCGCTGGCGGCATTCGCGATCGCCGCGAGCGCGGTTGAGCGCATGGCATAGGCTGCCGCATAGGACGGGTCCTGACCAATGGCCGCTTCGAATTGCGCCAGCGCCGCCCGGTCTGAATCTTCGCCAACCGACTGGTTGTAGAGCGAAACCCCGCGCAGATAGGTCTCATAGGCGGCAACTGATTGCGTGCCGCCAACATCCTTCTGCGCGGCCACCGCACGCCGGGCCTCGTCCTGACCGGCCACCTCGGCGACCAGCGAAAGCGCGACGGTTTGGGAAATGTCCGTTTGCACCGCAAAGACATCGTCCAGCGTCCGGTCATAGGTTTCGGCCCAGCGCACCATCCCGTTCTTGATTGCGACCAATTCGGCGGTGATCCGCAGCCGCGCCGTATCGCGTTGCACGCTGCCGCGCAGGATGTGGTCCACGCCCAGCTTTGCGCCGATGGCGAAATCGTCCTCACCCTCAATCGCGCTCGAAGAGGTCGGGGCCGCCACTCTGAGCAGCGGATTGCGCGCGAGAACCGTGCGCAGTTCGCGCGCCAAGCCGTCGGAGAAGTACTTCTTGGCCGGATCACCCGTCTCGTTGGCGAAGGGTAGCACCACCATCGAGATCGCCGCCGAAGCGCGCGAGCCCAGCAGACCGAACTGCCACGCGCCGAGCAGGCCCGCAGCCCCCGCAGCGCCCACGCCGCCGACCATCAAAGCCCGCCGCGAGACCGCGAAACGCGCGGTTTGGGCCGGGGCGGAAGCGGGCAGGATAGAGGCCGATGGCGCCGGAGAGGGGGTTGGCGAGGCCGAGCCGCCCTCTGCGTTGCCCGCCGCCTTGGCCCGCACCGCGACAAGGATCCGCGCCGCCTCTGCACTGCCGGGCGCGCCGTCCCAATCACTCACATCGATCAGCTGGAACTGGCGGAAGCCGAGCGGCGCCATCGTCCCATCGATGGTCAGCGGCACGAGGCACCCGCGCTCGCGCCCGCGCTGCGCTTCGTCGCGCACCCAGTGCGAAGCCACCGAGGTCGCGGACCACAGCACCACCACACAATCCGCCGATTCCAGCGCAGCTTCGGTGGTCTGGAGGTAGTTCTCCCCGCCTTCCAGCCGGCCGTCCCACCACACTTCGAAGCCCGCACTTTCGAGCAGTTCGATCACCGCGCGGGCACGGGCCAGGTCACTGCGCGAATAGCTGATGAACAGCTGCGGACGCCCTGCGCCCTGCATGCCATCTCCTTCGCCGCCGCTCTCCACCGACCTCAAGCCCCCTGCCTCGCGTGAATGCCCAGGCGCCGTGCTACAGCCAAACCGCCCTTCGCGCCAAGCTTGGATGCACATCGTCGCGCCCAGCCTTGGCCCGCCGCGCTGGCGAAACCGCTTGACGCCCACCTCATTTGATATAAATAAGATATCACAATTATATCGCAAACGGAGATTCGTCATGTCCCCTACCGACACGCCTGCCCTCAACCGTAGCCGGGAATATGCGGCCACGACCCAGAGCGGCTACGTCATGCTGCTCATCAGCCTCGCACTCGTCGCCGTGGCGGCGTGGCTGTTCATCGGCGCCGTGCAGGGCGAAGGGCCGCCTGACGGCCTGCCGCTGGCGGCCGCCGCACTGATCGGCTTCATCGGCCTGATGATCCTCACCGGCTTCTACATGATCAACCCCAACGAAGCCGCCGCGATCCAGCTGTTCGGCGCCTACAAGGGCACCGATCGCAACGAGGGCCTGCGCTGGGTGCTGCCGTGGCTGGGCCGCAAGAAGATTGCGGTGCGCGCCAACAACGTGATCTCGCAGACGATCAAGGTCAATGATGCGCGCGGCAACCCGATCGAGATGGGCGCGCAGGTCGTGTGGCGTGTGACTGACACCGCGCAGGCGTTGTTCGACGTCGACGATTACCGCGAATTCGTGAATGCGCAGATCGAGGCGGCGGTGCGCGCCATCGGCTCGCGTTATCCCTATGACGATATCGAGCACCTTGAAATCACGCTGCGCGGCAATCACGACGAAGTCGGCGTGGAGCTGCGCGCGGCGCTGATCGAACGCCTTTCGGTGGCGGGCATCACGGTTGACGAATGCGGCCTCACTCACCTTGCCTATGCCCCCGAGATCGCCGGCGCGATGCTGCGCCGCCAGCAGGCCGAAGCGGTGATTTCGGCGCGCAAGAAGCTGGTCGAAGGCGCGGTGACGATGGTCGAAATGGCGCTCGCCCAGCTCAGCGAGCGAGGGGTTGTCGACCTTGATGACGAGCGCAAGGCGGCGATGGTTTCGAACCTGATGGTGGTGCTGTGCGGCGAACGCGACACCCAACCGGTGGTGAACGCAGGGTCGCTCTACTGATCGCGCCATGTCTGCCAAGAAAGCCTTTCCCCTGCGTCTCGATCCGGCGCTTCACGATGCGGTGCAGCGGCTCGCCGATGCCGAGCTGCGCAGTGTGAACGCCGAGATCGAGGTGCTGCTGCGCGAGGCGCTGGCCAAGCGTGGGGTCAGGGCCGACCGGAGCGAAACCCCGCGCCGCGGACGCCCGCCAACCAAGCCGGATTGATCCTTCGAACAGCGCGAATGTGAAAGGAGTACCGCAATGCTGCATTTGTCTCAGGAAAATGGCCCATGGTTCCGTGCCAAGTCCTACGGATACGGATCGGGCCTGCCGATCACGTGGCAGGGGTGGCTGTTCATGGCAGTCCATCTGGCCGTGATCGCCGGGGTTGCCTTGGCGGTGCACAATCAGCCCGTAGCGATGACCTTGCTGGCGACTGCCGTCGCGCTTGCCCCCTTCCCTATCTACCGCGCGCGCACCGAAGGTGGCTGGCGCTGGCGCTGGGGCAAGCCTGACGCGCCCTAGGGGGACGGGACGGGGCGGGGGGACGACAGGAATGACCACGCGTAACGAGGAGAAGCCTCTCCTGCTCTATCGCAAGGCCCTGTTCAGCTTCGCGATCATACGGGCCCGGGCCAAGTCTGATTGATAATCGAATATCTTGATGTACATTAGGTTTTACGGGCAGCCGCGATGCTAGCCACGCTTACGTTCGAGGTCGTCGGTCTGGCGCGGGCAATCCGTGCAGGCCAGAAAAGGTTTATGCGGGACAGGAACAAGCCCTTTGTCGTGTATCGCCGCGGGTGGGCGAGCTTTAGCATCTGGCCGCGCGGGATCAGGGGCTGGGCGCAATTTGCCGTGTGGCTGGCGATGCTTGTCCCGGGCATCGCGTGGTTCGCCGAACATGTCGACAGCCGCCTGTCTGGTTCGGATTACGGGGCCGGCATAGTTGTGTTTTGCATGGGCGTTGTGATCTGGCTGGTCGGCGGTCTGTGGTGGATGCTGGCGCGGGCTGAAACGGTCGACGTGGTCGAGCTTCGGCGCCAAAAGCAATATGAGCGCCGCGAGCGCAAGCGCGCCCTGCAAAAAGAGCGCGATGACAAGCGCGAGCGCAAGCGCCGGGGCTAGGAACGCGCTGCGATCGCTGGCATTGGCGCCGCATGGCCATCCGACATCTCGCTGTGCTGCTGTGCGCCGCCATCCTCGTCGCCGCTGGCACGCCGCTCGCCGCACAGGAGCCTTCAGCGCCCGCCCGAGTCGGCATCGCCCCTGCCCCCCTGCCTGACGAGCTCGCGCTTGCCGGCGACAACATCGTCACAGTGCTGGTCAATGGCCAGCCGCTCCGGCTTGAAGTCAGCGCCGAAGCGTTCGGGCCGCCGGTCATCAACCCCGAGGTCGCCGCGCGGCTGATGCTGGTGCCCGCTTCGTTACGCGGGTGGCGGTTCGGGCCGGTGGTGGTCTCGGGCAGCGCGGCCCCGGTGGTCGCCGATTGGGGCGCGGGGCCCACACCGCTGACGCTGAGCTGGTCCGACCGCCCTGCCTCGACCAAGGCCGACGGGGTGATCGGCGTCCACCACCTGCCCTATCGCCGCGTGACCTTTGTCCTCCATCCGCCGGGCCCGGACGAGACCTTGCAGCGCTTCGTTCTCAAGCGGGCGGGCGGGCAGACCAACACCCGGCTCGGCACCGAGGTGAAGGTGGGCAAGAAGACACTGATGGTGATCTTCGTGCCCGAGCGCCGCGAGAACCTCATCACCGCGCCGACCGCCAATTTCATCGCCACCCATCAGGAGGGCGGGTTCGAGCCGGGCACAGCGGCCATCGCGGTGATGGATTTCGGCGTCGAGCGGCCGACACGGATGATGCGCATCGCCGCGCCGATCGCACTGGGCGACCTCGCTTTGGAACGCTTCGCCGTAAGGATCGAGGATTACGGCGAGCCGCGGCGGGTGGGCGAGATCGCGGCGGGCGACCCGCGCTTTGACGCGAACAGCATCCTTGTCAGCCGCCGCAGGGGACGCGGGCGTCCTGACCTGCTGACACGGATCGGCAGCGACCAGATCGCGCATTGCTCATCGCTCACCTACGACCTGACGGCGGGCGAAATCCGCCTCAGCTGCGGGCCCGCTCCCGACTAATCGCCGGCCGGCGTGATGGCGTGGACGCAGCCGGTGGACGATGGTGCATGGCAGCTTTTGCTAGATCGCTGAAAAAACCTGCCGTTCGGCTAGCGACCCCAAACCAGACATGAACTCGCGCTAACCCGAGCGGGCGAGATTGATCTGTTCACCAGTGGCTGGGCGTGACCTTATCTTTGACCATAGTGGCCGCGTTCTTCGGGGAAACCT
>JAIYAL010000164.1 GCA_027489095.1 Erythrobacteraceae bacterium | reverse complement strand
GCCTTTTCGACCTTACGGACGTTGTTCGGATACTCCATGTCGATGAAGTCGATGACGACGAGGCCGGCCATGTCGCGCAGGCGCAGCTGGCGGGCGATTTCGCGCGCGGCTTCAAGGTTGGTATGGAGCGCCGTCGCCTCGATCCCGTGCTCCTTGGTGGAGCGCCCGGAGTTGATGTCGATCGACACCAAGGCCTCGGTCGGATTGATGATCAGATAGCCGCCGGACTTCAGCTGAACCATCGGATCATACATGGCCCGCAGCTGATCCTCGGCGCCATAGCGCTGGAACAAGGGGACCGGATCGGAATAGGCCTTCACCCGCCGGGCATGGCTGGGCATCAGCATCTTCATGAAGGCCTTGGCCGACTTGTAGCCGTCCTCGCCCTCGACAACGACTTCCTCGATTTCCTTGTTGTAGATGTCGCGGATCGCGCGCTTGATCAGGTCACTGTCGGAATGGATCAGCGCCGGCGCGACCGAGGCGAGCGTGTTTTCGCGGATCTCGTCCCAGACGCGGGCGAGGTAATCGAAGTCACGCTTGATCTCGGGCTTGGTGCGGCTCATGCCCGCCGTGCGCACGATCAGGCCCATCGATTTGGGCAGCTTGAGATCGGAAACCATGTCCTTCAAGCGCTTGCGATCGCTGGTCGAGCTGATCTTGCGGCTGATCCCGCCGCCGCTCGAGCTGTTGGGCATCAGCACGGTGTAACGACCGGCAAGGCTCAGATAGGATGTGAGCGCCGCACCCTTGTTGCCGCGTTCTTCCTTGACGACCTGGACGAGCAGCACCTGGCGGCGCTGGATGACGTCCTGGATCTTGTAGCGGCGACGCAGCGCCATGCGCTTGGCGCGCACTTCGTCGACCTGCTTGGCGCGGCTGCGCCCGCCTTTATCGCCGCCCTTGCCATCGCTACGGTCGCCTTTGCCACCCTGACGGCGGCGCCCGCGACGACCGCGGCCGCGATCCTGACCGGATTCGGCGTTTTCGTCATCGCCGTTGTCGTCATCGGAGCGGTCGTCGTCGGAGTTGTCCTCGTCGGCGCCATCCTCATCGCCATTATCGTCGTCGCGATTATCATCGTCGGACGCCCCGCCTTCGATGGTAGCGACGTCATCCTTGTCCGACGTGTCGACTTCCTCGACGCCGTTCTCCGCAAAATCTTCGGCGAGCGCCCCGCCGCTGTCGTCCTCGGCGTCGTATTCCTGGCCGGGCGAGATGCCCTCGTCCTCTTCCTCGGCGCGCAGGCGCTCTTCTTCCTCGGCGGCCTCGGCTTCTTCAGCCAGCAGGGCGTCGCGATCGGCCTTGGGGATCTGATAGTAGTCGGGGTGGATTTCGCTGAAGGCGAGGAAGCCGTGCCGGTTGCCACCGAAGTCGACAAAAGCCGCCTGCAGCGAGGGTTCGACCCGGGTTACCTTGGCGAGATAGATATTGCCTTTGATCTGCTTGTGTTCGGCAGATTCGAAATCGAATTCCTCAATCCGGTTGCCTTGCAGAACCGCCACCCGGGTTTCTTCCGGGTGGCGCGCATCGATAAGCATGCGCGTTGCCATTGAATATTCTCCATGCGCCCGGCCTTGCCCGCTTGGCGGAGCTTAGGGGGCGCGCATATTGTGGGAAACCGGCGTGCCCGAACGGGCGGCCGGAAGGGATGATCGCGCTTGGGCCGCGAGGGGCTAGTGGCGCGAAGCTCGTGTCTGCAGTGAAACCCGTGCGGCGGTTCGGCGAACCTTGGGCCGCGTCTTGACCCGCAACGGCACGCACGCGTTGGTCACGCATTTTGCTCGCCTGTCGGGAAAAACGTGTCGTCACTACATCAACCTGTACTGGGCCGAGGATCGGAAAAAAGAGTGTGCCCCGGCGCAAGAGGCGGGCAAGTGGGGCGCGCGTCGCACCTTCAAGCAGCCTCTATGACATCATCGCTAGCACTGTGGGGCAAACCCCGCAACTCTATTGCGTTTTCTTCGCGCAAGAACGTAAGCCGGAACGGCAATGAGTTATCGCACCCTGCTGATGATCGTTCTGCTTGTTCCGGCCGCGCTGCTCGGCGGAGCGCGGCTGCTGGGCAGGGAGATCCCCGTGCCAGTCTGGGGGCGCGATTATGTGCTGCGCTTCGTGGTGGAGGGCAAGGATGAAGCCGCCGCTCCCATCCGATTGCCGCCTGTGGCCGGGCCCCGCGATCCGTCGCGCCCGCTGGTGGTGATCGACGCCGGGCATGGCGGGCGCGATCCCGGCGCGATCGGCACCGATCCCGAGGGTCGGCGGATCGCGGAGAAGGACATCACCCTCGCGCTCGCGCTCGCCTTGCGCGAAGAACTGCTGCGCGAAGGCGGCGTGCGTGTGGCGCTGACGCGGTCTGACGATCGCATCCTCCCGCTCCCCTACCGCCCCGAAATCGCGCGCCGACTGGAAGCGGACCTGTTCGTTTCGATCCATGCGGATTCCGCCGGGGAGCGCGATGATGTCAGCGGGGCGAGCATCTACACCCTGTCGAACGCGGCCTCGAGCGAGGCGGCGGCGCGGTTCGCCGCACGTGAGAACGATGCCGACCGACTGAATGGCATCACCATCGATGGCCAGAGCGCGGCGGTCAGCACGATCCTCGTCGAGCTGTCGCAGCAGCGCACGCAGGAAGACGCGCTCGCCTTTTCGGGCCTCGTGCTGCGCGAAGGCGAAAAGACGCTGCCCTTCATCCCGCAGCCGCGCCGCGCGGCCGCGCTTGCGGTGTTGCGCGCGCCCGATGTGCCTTCGGTGCTGTTCGAGAGCGGCTTTGTCACCAACCTCACCGACCGCGCGCGGCTCACTGCGCCTGAGGGGCGCGCTCAGTACGCAAAGGTGCTGGCACGGGCGATCCGCATCTATTTCGCGCGCCGGAGCGAGGCAGCGCCGAGCGGGGAATAGCGGGCGAAAGCGGCTAGCCTTGCAGGCTTGGCGCGTGCTAGTTGGGCCCGGTTCATGACCGAGACGATCCCCGCCTCCGACCAGCCATCCGCCTTGGCCTATCTGCGTTACCGCGTGACCCGCGACCTCGGCGGCGCGCTTGCGTGGTTTCGCGCACGCTGGCAGCAGAGCCGATTGTTCAAGCTGGTGGCGGTCGCCTTCGGGCTGGCGCTGATGCTGTGGATTGCATTGTTCGTGTGGCTCGCCAGCGACCTGCCCGAGGCCGAGGCGCTGCTGACCTATGAAACCCCGCTGCCCACAGTGGTGCGCGGGATCGAAGGCGAGATCGTCCACTCCTATGCCCGCGAACGGCGCGTGCAGCTGCAATATGCCGATTTCCCGCAAAAGCTGATCGAAGCTTACCTTGCGGCCGAGGACAAGACGTTCTTCAGCCACGGCGGGGTCGACTTCCTCGGCACCGCCAATGCGGTGTTCGACTATGCCACCAAGTTCGGCTCGGGCGAGCGCGCGGTCGGCGGCTCGACGATCACCCAGCAAGTCGCCAAGAACCTGCTGCTCGGCGACGAATACTCGGTCACCCGCAAGCTCAAGGAGATGATCCTTGCAGGGCGCATCGAGCAGGCGCTGACCAAGCAGGAGATCCTTGAGCTTTACCTCAACGAGATCCCGCTCGGCCGTCGCTCCTTCGGGGTACAGGCCGCCGCGCGGGCCTATTTCGACAAGGATGTCGATCAGCTTGAACTGCACGAGATGGCGTTCCTCGCGATCCTTCCCAAGGCGCCCGAGCGCTATGGCCGCAAGGGCCAGGAGCAGGCCGCGCTCGACCGGCGCAATTTCGTACTGGATCAGATGGAGACGAATGGCTTCATCACCGGTTCCGAGCGGCGCGCGGCGGCGGCCAAGCCTCTGGGCCTCGTCACCCAGCGCCGTGAGCGGAGTGTCGATGCCGGCTACTTCCTCGAGGAAGTGCGCCGCGAGCTGATCGAGCGCTTCGGCGAGACCGCCGAGGACGGGCCGAACTCGGTCTATGCCGGCGGCCTGTGGGTGCGCACAAGCCTTGATACGCCGATGCAGCTCGCCGCGCGCGACGCGCTGCGCGAGGGCCTGTTGCGGTATCACGGCGGGCGCGCATGGACCGGGCCGATCGCCACGCTCGACGTCGAGGACGACAAGTGGGCGAGCCGGCTGCAATCCTCGCCGCTCGGGATCAGCTACAAGGATTGGCGCGTCGGCGTCGTCACCCGGCGCAGCGGTGCCAATGCGCGGATCGGCTTTGCGGACGGGAGCGAGGCGCCGCTGATCGGTTTGCCAAACGGGCTCAAGGCGGGCCACGTGATTGCCGCGAGCCCGGTGGGCAACGCCTGGGGTGTGCGCACCATTCCCGAGGCGCAGGGTGCGATGGTCGTGGAGCAGGCACAATCGGGCCGGGTGATGGCGATGCAGGGCGGGTTCGACAATCGCCTGTCGGATTTCAACCGCGCGACACAGGCGATGCGCCAGCCGGGTTCGACCATCAAGCCCTTCGTCTATGCCGCCGGGCTCGACACCGGCATGACGCCTTCCACCCAGATCGATAATACGCGCTTCTGCTATTATCAGGGCGCCGGGCTGGGCGAAAAGTGCATCCGCGGCGGAACGGGAAGCGGCGGCCAGCACCCGATGCGCTACGGGCTCGAACAATCGCAAAACATCATGACCGTGCAGATCGGCATGACCGCGGGGATGCCCAACGTGGTCAAAGAGATCGAGCGGTTGGGGATCGGCAAGTTCCCGGCCTATCCCTCGACCGCGCTGGGTGCGGGTGAGACGACGCTGACCAAGATGGTCGCCGCCTACAGCGCGCTCGCCAACCACGGGCGCCTCAATCCACCGACGGTGATCGACTACGTGCAGGACCGCCGTGGCAAGGTGGTGTGGCGCGCCGACCAGCGCGAGTGCCGGGGCTGCAACAGCCCCGAGTGGAACGGTAAGCCTATGCCGCGCTTCGGGGTGCGTGGTGCGCAGGCGATGGACGCGCGCACGGCGTTTCAGGTCATGAACATGCTGCGCGGTGCGGTCAGCCGGGGTACGGCGACTGTGCTCAACCCGCTGGGCCTGCCGTTGTTCGGCAAGACCGGGACAACCACCGGCCCCAAGGACGTGTGGTTCATCGGCGGCACGCAAGCAATGATCGCGGGCGCCTATGTCGGCTTCGACAAGCCGCGCGACATGGGCGGATATGCCTTCGGCGGCACGATTGCCGCGCCGATCGTCAAGAGCCTGATCGAGAAGACCAGGGCCAAGTGGTCCGATCTGCCTCCGGTCGCGCCGACGGGCGTTCGGATGGTGCGGATCGACCGCCGCTCGGGCAAGCAGGTGTTCGAGGGCTGGCCGACCGACGATCCCAAGTCTGCGATCATCTGGGAGGCCTTCAAGCCCGATACCGAGCCAGAGCGCTATACCCGGCAGGACGCGATCGCGGCCAAGCGCAACGAGATCCTCGCGCTGATCCGCGCCGGGCGGCAGAATGCGGAAAGCGCGGTGGTCGAGGCGCCCAAGGGGGTCGAGTACCTCGAGGAGGGTGGAATTGACTGACGCCTTCATCCGCGCGCCGGAAACCTTCGTCGGCGTTGGGGGTTGAAGGGGGTATGACCCGTCTCCGCTCCGCTGCCTTCGCGGCCTTCGCCCTCGTGCTTGTCGGTTTCGCCGGCTTGCCTGCCACTTCCGCTTCGGCCGAGCTGCCCAAAGGCGCCAAGGCGCCCGCCTTCGTGACCCGCGCTGCGCTGGCCGGCAAGGAGTTCGGCTTCACGCTGCGCGCGGCGCTCGCAAAGGGCCCGGTGGTGCTGTACTTCTACCCCAAGGCCTTCACGCAAGGCTGCACGCTCGAGGCGAATGCCTTTGCCGAGACGATGCCGCAGTTCAAGGCAGCTGGCGCGAGTGTGATCGGCATGTCGGCGGACGATATTGAGACGCTCAAAAAGTTCAGCCGCGAGGAATGCCGCGACGCCTTCCCGGTGGGCGTGGCGACCGACACAATCAGTGCCGCTTATGAGGTGAAGATGGGCAAGGGTAGCATGACCAAGCGCACCTCCTATGTCATCGCGCAGGACGGCCGGATCGTGGCGGTCCACTCCAACCCGGACTACAAGGACCATGTCGCTCAGACCCTCGCAGCGGTGCGGGCGCTGAAGACAAAGTAGGGCCACTGCGCGCGCGCTGGCCGCTTTACAATCGCGCCGTCGACGCTAAGCGGTGCGGCCTCATAACGCTGACTCGTCGCGAAGGATCAACCATGCGGGCCGAGGCCCAGGCTACCATCAACCGGATCGAGGCGGCGTTGGCGCTGGTGCGCCTGTCGCTCGATTGGGAGCGTGCGCTGCGGCGGCTCGACGAATTGAACGCGCGGGTGCAGGACCCCAATCTCTGGGACAACCCCAAGCAGGCGCAGGCGATCAGCCGCGAGCAGAAGGCGCTCGAGACGTCGGTGAACACGGTCCGCGAGATCGAAGCCGAAATGGCCGACGCGATCGAGTTCATCGCAATGGGCGAAGCCGAGGGCGAGGACAGCATTGTCGAGGACGGCCTTGCGACGCTCGCCCGCCTTGCTGACCGTGCCGATGCCGACAAGGTGCAGGCGCTGCTGTCGGGTGAGGCTGACGGCAACGACACCTATCTCGAAATCCATGCCGGCGCGGGCGGGACCGAGAGCCAGGATTGGGCAGAAATGCTGTTCCGGATGTATGGCCGCTGGGCCGAACGCCGCGGCTTCAAGGTCGAAACGGTCGAATATCAGGCGGGCGAGCAGGCCGGGATCAAGTCGGCAACGCTGCTCATCAAGGGCGACGGCGCCTATGGCTATGCCAAGACCGAGAGCGGCGTCCA
Source organism: Erythrobacteraceae bacterium (assembly GCA_027489095.1). GTDB lineage: Bacteria > Pseudomonadota > Alphaproteobacteria > Sphingomonadales > Sphingomonadaceae > Erythrobacter. The sequence continues at coordinate 3,647 of JAIYAL010000164.1, read as the reverse complement.
CCGCCTCGTCCGCATCAGCCCCTACGATAGCTCAGCGCGCCGCCACACCAGCTTCTCGAGCGTCTGGGTCTTCCCGGTGATCGACGACAGCTTCGAGATCGACATCAACCCGGCCGACCTCAAGATTGATACCTACCGTGCCTCCGGCGCGGGCGGGCAGCACGTCAACACCACCGATTCGGCGGTGCGCATCACCCACCAGCCGACCGGGATCGTCGTCGCCAGCCAGCAGGACCGCAGCCAGCACAAGAACCGCGAGATCGCGATGAACATGCTCAAGGCGCGGCTTTACGAGGCCGAGATGCGCGCCCGCGAGGACGCTGCGAGCGCCGAGCATTCAGCCAAGAGCGACATTGGCTGGGGCCACCAGATCCGCTCCTACGTCTTGCAACCCTATCAGATGGTCAAGGACCTGCGCACCGGGGTGGTCTCCACCGCGCCCGACGCGGTGCTCGACGGGGCGATCGATCCGTTCATCTCGGCCGCGCTCGCCCAGCGGGTGACAGGCGAGAAGGTCGAGATCGAGGACGTCGAGTAGCGCCGATGCGTCAAGGAGCCGTGCTCCTCGCCGCGGTGGCGGCGCTCGGTGTGGTGCTGCTCGGCGGCTGCGACGGCCTTGCGCCGGCCACCGCCAAGCGGCCCGAAAGCGCGGTCGCCTTTCCTGCGCCCGATCGTCCGGTCGCGCAGGTTGTCTCCACCCAGTTCTCCAACGAGGATGACCGCGACGAGCGCGGTGAGGCGAAGGTCGTCATGGATCTGGCCGACATGCGCCCCGGCATGACCGTCGCCGATATCGGTGCGGGGGAGGGCTATTACACCGTGCGCCTTGCCGAACGGGTCGGGGCCGAAGGCCGGGTGCTGGCGCAGGACATCAGCCGCGAAGCCTTGGACCGGCTCGGCCGCCGGGTCGAGCGCGAGCGGCTCGAGAACATCTCGATCAAGCTTGGCGGTACCGACAATCCACAGCTCCCCACCGACAGCTTCGACCGCATCTTCATGGTGCATATGTATCACGAAGTGACCGAGCCTTACGCTTTCCTTTGGCACATGTGGCCCGCACTCAATGCCGACGGGCAGATCGTGGTGGTGGAAAGCGAGAGCCGGGTCGGCAGCCACGGCATTCCGCACACGCTTCTGTTCTGTGAGTTCGAGGCGGTCGGCTATGTGCTCGTCGAATATATCGAAAGGCCCGATATCAAGGGCTATTTTGCCCGCTTCCAGAAAGGTTCGGCGCGGCGGGCGCCCGAGACAATCAAGGTGTGCAGCGCGCCCTGAGGCACACTGCGCCCCCGAGGTTGCGGGGCAGGGGCACCAGCACTATGGCAAATTCGAGATAACCGCGCCTATATCGGCGCAGAGGGGATTGTTCGTTGTTCAAAGGATTAAGTCCGATCGTCTATGGCGGCCGCGAAGTCTGGCCGCTGGTTGAAGGCGGCAAGGGTGTGTCGGCCACAAACCATGCCAGCTCCGGCGCTTGGGCGGCGGCGGGTGGGATCGGCACGGTGAGCGCGGTCAATGCCGATAGCTACGACGACGACGGCAACCCCGTCCCCCAGATCTACCACGGCCGCACCCGCGAGGAACGCCATCAGGAGCTGATCCGTTACGCCATCGACGGCGCCTCTACGCAGGTCAAACAGGCCTATGAGATCGCCGGCGGCAAGGGCGCGATCAACATCAATGTGCTGTGGGAAATGGGCGGGGCGCAGGCCGTGCTCGAAGGCGTGCTGGAAAACACCCGCGGCATGGTGACCGGCGTCACCTGCGGCGCGGGGATGCCCTACAAGCTCGCCGAGATCGCCGCGCGCTTCAACGTCAGCTATCTTCCCATCGTCAGTTCGGGCCGTGCCTTCCGCGCGCTGTGGAAGCGCAGCTACCACAAGGTTCCCGACCTGATGGCGGCGGTGGTTTATGAGGATCCCTGGCTCGCTGGCGGCCACAACGGCCTCTCCAACGCTGAAGATCCGACCAAGCCCGAAGACCCGTACCCGCGCGTCAAGGCGCTGCGCGACATGATGCGCGCCGAGGGCGTTTCGGACGACGTGCCGATCGTGATGGCGGGCGGGGTCTGGTACCTGCGCGAATGGAACGACTGGATCGACAATCCCGAGCTCGGCAAAATCGCCTTCCAGTTCGGCACGCGGCCCCTGCTGACCCGCGAAAGCCCGATCCCGCAGATCTGGAAGGACATGCTGCGCACCGTCGAGCCCGGCGATGTGCTGCTCCACAAGTTCTCGCCCACCGGCTTCTATTCCAGCGCGGTGAAAACGCCCTTCCTCTATGATCTGATGCACCGTTCGGAGCGCCAGATCCCGTTCTTCAAGCGGGCTGAGGAAGAAGGCACCGTCCAGCTCGGCGAAGACGGCAAGGCACGCAGCTTCTGGGTGCGCCCCGAGGACAAGGCCAAGGCCGAAATGTGGATGCGCGCAGGTCATACCGAGCCCTTGAAGACCCCGGACAACACCATCGTCTTCGTCACCCCGGATTCGCGCGAGGTGATCCGCAAGGACCAGCAGGATTGCATGGGCTGCCTGTCGCACTGCGGTTTCTCGGCGTGGAAGGACCATGACGATTACACCACCGGGCGCCTCGCCGATCCGCGCAGCTTCTGCATCCAGAAGACGCTGCAGGACATCGCCCACGGCGGCGATCCCGACGACAACCTCGCCTTTGCAGGCCACGCGGCCTACCGGTTCAAGACCGATCCCTTCGTCTCGAACGGCTACACGCCGAGCGTGGGGGAATTGGTCGAGCGGATTTTGACGGGGGATTGAGCCGGCGGCGGCGATGGACGATACTTCTCCGCCGCCGTTCTCGCTGTGGCTGCGCGAGCTGCCGGTCACGGTGCCGATTGCGCTCGCGCCGCTACGCCGCGCGCAACCCGTGCCGGATGCGCGGGCAGGGGAGGGGCAGCCGGTTCTGGTGTTCCCCGGCATCCTCTCGAGCGACAGTGCCACTGCGCTGCTGCGGCGCACGCTCGATGCGAGCGGCTACCGCGCCTACACTTCCGAACTGGGTTTCATCACCGGTATCACGCCAGCGACGATGGCGCGCGCGGTCGAGCGGCTTGCCGAAGTCGCCGAAGCCGAGCAGCGCAAGATCGCGTTGGTAGGTTGGAGTCTCGGCGGGCTCTATGCCCGGGTGCTGGCGCAGAGGCATCCTGAGCTGGTCGAACTGGTGATGACGCTGGGCACGCCATTCTCGGGCGACCGGCGCGCGAACAATGCCTGGCGGCTCTACGAGGCGATCAACGACCACACAGTCGATGCGCCGCCGGTGCCCGATGATCCGGCGGTCAAACCTCCGGTGAAGACCATCGCGTTATGGTCAAGGAAGGACGGCGTGCTCGCCCCCGCCGCAGCGCGCGGATTGCCGCATGAACGCGATGCCGAGATCGAGGTGCCGTTCCGCCATTTCGCACTGGCCTCGACAAGGCCCGCGATCGACCGCGTGGTGCTGGAACTGGGCCGCGCGCTCGAGAGCTAACGCACCAGCGCCGTCAGCACCTGATCGGGCGGGCGGTGGCCGTCGGCCCACATGCGGATGTTGGCGATGACCTTGTGGCCCGAATCCTCGCGGCCCTCGGCGGTCGCGCTGCCGATGTGGGGGAGGGTCATGACATTGGGGTGCGCGATCAGGCGCGGGTC
>JAIYAL010000032.1 GCA_027489095.1 Erythrobacteraceae bacterium | reverse complement strand
CTGGGGACGGCCGTATTCGCGCCGCTCTCGCCCAAGGTTGCGGTCGCCGCATGGCAGGCCAAGCCGCCCTTGCCGACGAACGCCGCGGCGCCCGACTGGCCGAAGCTTCTCGCCGCCGCCCGCACCCGCTTCCCCGATGGCGAGATGCGGATGATAGTCTGGCCGAGCGAGCCGGGCGAGGCCTTCACGATCCGGATGCGCCGTCCGCAGGAATGGCACCCCAATGGCCGCACAACGCTCAATCTGGCGGGCGATGGCACAGTGCTGATGGCCCGCGATGCCCCCGCAGCGCCGCTCGCTGTTAAGGCGAACTACGCGCTCTACCCGCTCCACTCGGCACGGATGGCAGGCAGCGCAATGGCACTGCCGTTGCGGATCGTAATGACGCTCGCGGGGCTCGGCCTTGCCCTGTTGGGGAGCCTTGCGGTTGTGACCTTCTGGCGCGGCTTTGTGTTGGAGCGCCCGCGACCCGGCGCGTTGAAGGCAGCCTAGCGACTCACCAGCGCACCAGCCGCGGGACGAGCACGCGGCCCAGCCCCGCCATCGCCAGCACCGCCATGCTGTGCCAGATGCCGATGTGGACGATGTCGTTGGCGGGGCAGTGAATCGAGACGGCGAAGCTCCCGAAGGCCCCCGCCGCGACCCCTGCCACTAGCCCAGCACGGGTCGGAGCGGTCGGCGCGCCGCGGCGCAGCCACGCCGTCAGCACGCCCAGCACCAGCAGCGATGCCGCCGCGCCTATCGTGAGGCACTCCGCCCCGTAGAGCATCACGTCCGGCGCCAGTTCCTCGGCGCCGCGACCGATCGCGACAATCAGCCCGGCGAGCGGCAGCAGCGCCGCCATCAGCGCCGCCCAGCGCCATCCGCTGTGATCGCTGCCCACCTGCGGGCGGCCCATGATGATCACCGTCACCGTCGCTGCGAGACCAAGCCCGCCATAGAGTCCGGTGGCGATAAGGTGCATCGGGTTGACCGCGCCCGCCAGCCACGCGGGGCGCAGGCCCAGCACGGCGACCACAGCCGCCGCCGAGATCCCCGCCGCCGCCAGCACAGCCGCCAGCCCCGCGCCGAAGCGCAGCGGCCGAACCGGCGCAAGATCGCCCACCAGATCGGCAATCAGGGCATCGGAGTTGAGGGGCTTCATCGTCATTCTTTCTCGATCAGAAGGGCGAGCTTCTTCAGCCCGCGGTGGATGTTCACTTTAACCAGGCTCTCGCTTTGCCCGGTCGCGGCCGAGGCTTCGGCGATGCTCAGCCCGTCGATCTTGACCAGCGCAATGGCGCGTTCCTGTGCCGGGGGGAGCAGGCCGAGCAGTCGGTCGATGCTGATGCGCGCGGCGATCGCGGGTTCGTCATCCGAGCCGAGCAGCTCCTCGTTCAATTCACGCTCGTCAGCGCGGTAGAGGCGGCGCAGGTGATCGACCCAGCGGTAGCGCGCAATCGCGGCCAGCCACGGTAGGAAAGGCCGCGTCGGATCCCACGAAGCGCGCTTGGTGTGTAGGGCGATCAGCGTCTCCTGCACCAGATCATCAAGGCTGGAAGGCGCGATGCGGCGGCTGTAATATCCGCGCAGCCAGCGCTGGCAGGCTTCGAGCAGGGCGGCATAGGCCTGTCTGTCGCCGGATTGCGAGAGCGCCATCAGATGGGCAAGCGTGGCTTCGTCGGCTCTCATGCGCCCCGGTTCGCGGTGCGGCGCGGCAGGGTTACAGTGCCCATCAAAAAGCCCCGCCCCCGGATGACCGAGAGCGGGGCTGATATCATTCCCGGGCCGAAGCTCAGGACAGCGCGACGTGGCGCTTCAGGTGATGATCGACATTGCCGAATTCGCTGTCGAAAATCGTCAACCGCTTGAAGAAGTGGCCGATCGCATATTCATCGGTCACGCCGTTGCCGCCGTGGATCTGCACCGCTTCCTGCCCGATCAGGCGAGCGGCCTGGCCCACCCCGACCTTCGCCGCTGAGACCGCCTTCTTGCGCTCCACCTCGTCCGAGCCGAGGCGCAGGGTCGCAAGATAGGTCAGCGACACGGCCTGTTCATAGGCGGTGTACATGTCGACCATGCGGTGCTGGAGCACCTGGAACGATCCGATCGGCACGCCGAACTGCTTGCGCTGGCGCGAATATTCGACCGTCATCGCGTGGGCGACCTTCATCGCCCCGCAGGCCTCGGCGCAGGTTGCGGCGATGGCTTCATCGGTGACCAGCTCGATCAGCGCCAGCCCTTCGCCTTCCGCGCCGATCAGCGCCTCAGCGCCCACCGCGACGTTCTCGAAATAGACTTCCGAAGCGCGGCGGCCATCGACCGTCACGTAGTCGCGGGTTGTGATCCCGGCGGAATCCTTGGCGATTACAAAGACCGAGACACCCGAACGGTCGCGCCGCTCGCCGCCGGTGCGGGCGGTGAGGACGAGGTGGCTCGCCCAGGGCGCGCCGATCACGACCGCCTTGTGGCCGTTCAGCACATAGCCCGCGCCGTCCTTCTTGGCGGTGGTTTCCAGATCGGCAAAGTCAAAGCGGCCCTTGGGTTCGGCATAGGCGAAGGCGAAGACGGTGCTGCCTGCGACGATCCCGCCGATATGCTCTTCCTTCTGCGCAGGCGTTCCGCCGTGCTTGAGGAAGCCGCCGGCGCACACCACGGTCGGCACAAAGGGCTCGATTACCAAGCCTTTACCGAACTCTTCCATGATGATCATCGCATCGATCGCGCCGCCGCCGAAGCCGCCGTCGGCCTCGGAGAACGGCATGCCGAGGATGCCCAATTCGGCCAATTGGGCCCACACTTCGGGGCGCCAACCGGCGCCCGAAGCGATCGCCTTGCGGCGGGTTTCCCAGTCATATTGCTCGCGCACCAGCCGCGACAACCCGTCGCGCACCATGCCCTGTTCTTCAGTGAAATTGAAATCCACGAATTCTCTCCCGTCCTCAGTCGCTTACAAGCCGAGGATCATCTTGGTGATGATGTTGCGCTGGATCTCGTTCGATCCGCCATAGATCGATGTCTTGCGCATGTTGAAATAGGTCGCCGCGGCGTGTTGGGCATAATCGGGGCCGACCGGGTGCTCGTTGGAGCCGTTGTCGTTCGAAACCCCGCCCATGTACGGCGCAGAATAGGTGCCGACCGCTTCCAGCGTCAGCTCGGTCAGGCGCTGCTGGATTTCGGTGCCCTTGATCTTGAGGATCGAGCTTTCCGGCCCCGGCCCCTTGCCCGCCTGCTCGCCTGCAAGGGTGCGCAGTTCGGTGATTTCGAGCGCGGCCAGATCAATTTCCAGCTGGCTCACCTTCTTGGCGAAATCGAAGTCCTTGATCAGCGGCGCGCCGTCGAGCGTTTCGTTCGCGGCGATTTCGCGCAGCTTCTCGATCCCGCGCTTGCTCCGCGCCACACCGGCGATGCCGCTGCGTTCATGGGCAAGCAGGAATTTGGCGTAGGTCCAGCCCTTGTTCTCCTGACCCACAAGGTTTTCGACCGGCACGCGCACGTCGGTGAGCCAGGTCTCGTTGACCTCGTAACCGCCGTCCAGAAGCTTGATCGGCTTCACTTCCACCCCCGGCGTCTTCATGTCGACGAGGATGAAGCTGATGCCTTCCTGCGCCTTGGCGGTCGGGTCGGTGCGGCACAGGAAGAAGCCCCAATCGGCGTTCTGGGCGAGCGTCGTCCAGGTCTTCTGGCCGTTGATCACATAGTGATCGCCGTCACGCACCGCTGTGGTCTTGAGGCTGGCAAGGTCGGAGCCTGCGCCCGGTTCGGAATAGCCCTGGCACCACCACACTTCGCCCGAGACGATGCCGGGCAGGTGCCGCGCCTTCTGTTCGGCATTGCCGAAAGTGTAGATCACCGGGCCGACCATCGAGACGCCGAACGGCAGCGGCATGACGGTGCTGGCGCGGGCGTTTTCTTCCGACCAGATGTAACGCTGGGTCGGGCTCCAGCCGGTGCCGCCATATTCGGTCGGCCATGCCGGAACCGACCAGCCCTTGCGCCCCAGGATCTTGTGCCAGGCGAGGAAGTCCTCGCGGCTCATGTCCTCGCGCATGCCGAAATCGGCGAGGTGCTTGGGATAATTTTCGGCGATGAAGCTGCGAACCTCCTCGCGGAAGGCCTGCTCTTCGGGGGTGAATTCGAGGTTCATGGGTTGGTCTCTCCACCAGACGGTTTGTTGCTTTGGCATACGTCTTGTCACGGCGCATGGACGCGGAAAAGAGGCAAATGTCGGCCCGTTGCCGAGGTCGGCCCTGCAGTAGGGGAATGTTTCACGAGAAACATCGCAAAAGGCACCCCAAGGGGGGGTCTAAACGGGTCTAAGGGGGGTCTGGAGGGGGTCAAGCACGCACTTGAGTCGCCCAAGGGGGACTCTTGCGCGGCCAACATTTCGGGTGGGGGCGGGTTGTAGGAGTATTTCCGTCTCCCCGGGTCAAGCCCGGGGAGACGTGATTGGAAAATGCCCCCCTCACATCTCCAGCGGCCCATGCTGGATATGCGGCAGGACGTGGCGCGCGAACAGATCGGCTTCCTGCATGTGCGGATAGCCTGACAGGATGAACGCCTCGATCCCTTCGGCCTGATAGGCGCGCAGCTTGGCGAGCACCTGGTCAGGCGTGCCGACAATCGCCGCCCCGCAGCCAGACCGCGCGCGGCCGATGCCGGTCCACAGGTTCTCTTCCACGAAGCCGTCGCCATCGGCCGCGCCGCGCAGTTCCTGCTGGCGCTGGACGCCGTAATTCTTCGCGTCGAGCGATTTCTCGCGGATCGCGCGGCCGGCTTCGTCATCGAGTTTCGAGAGAAGGCGGTCGGCATAGAGGCGCGCCTCGTCCTCGGTCTCGCGGACGATCACGTGGACGCGGTAGCCGAACTTCAATGTGCGGCCGTAGTTGGCGGCCCGCGCCTTGAGGTCGGCGATGTTCTCGCGGACCTTGTCCATCGTGTCCGGCCACATCAGGTAAACGTCCGCCGCCTCGGCCGCGCACTCGCGCGCTTCGTGGCTGAGGCCGCCGAAGTAGAACGGCGGGCACTTGCCGCTGAGCGTGGTGATGCGCGGCGGATCGAGCTTCAGCTTGTAGAACTCGCCATCGAAATCGAGATGCTCGCCGTTGAGCAGCGTCTTGACGATCTTCATGATCTCGGTGCCGCGGCGGTAGCGCGGGCCG
>JAIYAL010000009.1 GCA_027489095.1 Erythrobacteraceae bacterium | reverse complement strand
GTCCAGCACCAGGCGGATCGCCCGCTCACGCACCTCAGGGGAAAACTTGTTCGTCGTCTTGCTCATCGTAGACCCTTCCTCTCAGGAGTTAGGGCCTCCGGCAATCCCGGGGCGGTTCATACCGCCACGCCGCGTTCCGCGAGGCTGATCGCACTTGCCATGCCGGCGATGCCGCCGCCAACGACCAGTGCCCGGGCGATATTGCTGATGCTTTGCGTGCTCATGCAGCTTTCCTGCGCAGACAGCATGGACGAGGCAAATCCGAACCGTGGATGCAACGCTATCGATACAATCGGAGGGACGCTGTGCCTCGCGTGAAGTATCGACCGCGCACATCAAAGCCCGAAACAATGGGCTGAAGCGCAAACCATTTGGGGAGGATTTTGATGCGCAAGGCACTTTTGGTCACCACGGCCATGACCACCCTCTGGATGGCAACGCCTGCCTTTGCTGAGGACGCTAAAGCTTCAGCCGATAGCGCCGCTACACCAGAAGCCGGCATCTCCGAGATCATCGTGACCGCGCAGCGCCGCGTGGAATCAGCGCAGAAAGCTGCAATCGCCATCGACGCGGTGAAAGGCGACGATCTTCTGCAGCGCGGCATCGGCAGCGCATCTGATATCACCAAGGCGGTCCCTGCCCTGTCCGTTCCGGCCAACGGCGGCAGCATTGCCTCAATCTTCATTCGCGGCGTCGGCAACATCACTACCAGCAGCTATAATGATCCGGCAGTGACGCCAAGCTACGACGGCGTGGTGCTTGGCCGCGGCGGCGGAGTGTTTGGCGCAGCGTTCTACGATCTTGCCCGCGTCGAAGTCCTGAAAGGGCCGCAAGGTATCCTCTATGGCCGCAATGCCACTGGCGGCGCGGTCAACATCATCCCGGCACGACCCGAAATCGGCAAGACTGGAATCGGCTTCAATCTCGGTTACGGCAATTACAACGCGGTCGACGTGGATGCCCATATCAATCTTGCGACCAGCGCCACCACCGCGCTGCGCATTTCGGGAGCGCATTCCTCTCGCGATGGCTACAACAAGGACGGCACCGATGACCTCAAGCGGGATTCGCTGCGCGCCCAATTCCTGATCGAACCTTCAAGTGATCTGTCGCTGCGCATTGGCGCTGACTATACCAAACTTGGTGGCCTTGGAGTTGGCGGCAACTACATCGGCGGCTTCATCTCGGGCGCGACCTACACGTTCTTTCCCTCAGGGCTCGATGTCAGCGAGGGCTTCAACAGCGCGGCCGGCAACGCCTTTCGCCAGCACAACCTTGCGGCGCCTGCGTTCGGCTTCCTCAGCGCGATGAACCGCGAGCAGAAACTGGACACGACCTACTGGGGGGTAAACGCAGAACTTACCTGGAAAACTGGCATCGGCACGTTGACGGTGATCCCGGCCTACCGCGAGAGCACCGATCACACGTTCTTTTATGGCCCGGCTTTCAACACCGCCAACACCAACGAGAAGGTCAACCAGACCAGCCTCGAGGCGCGACTGGCGGGCAAAGTCGGTACGGTTGATTACGTGGTCGGCGGCTTTTATTTCAACGAAAAGATCAAGGCTAACAACCAGTACAATCAGGAGTTCGTTCTCCCGATCCAGGCCTATGATCACAAGACCGACAGCTATGCCGCGTTCGGTCAGCTGACCGCGCATCTTGGCGATCGGGTCCGTCTCGTCGGCGGCGCGCGCTATACGCACGACAAGAAGTCGATCGACGGGCTGATCAACAACTTCATCACATTCTGCGGCGGCCCGCCCCCGTTCCTGATCACCCCGCCCGCATCGTTTGGCGCAGGCTGCGCCACGCCGGGCAACATGCCGTACTACCCGAACTTCCTGAACACTGGTGACACGATCGGCTGGCTGAAATCAAACGGCTGGATCGCCCCGACCAGCAGCGATCAGCCCGGCTATCAGGTGTTCCCGCTGGTGAACGGCGTTGGCGCGATCCTCAAGACCTACAATCCGGTGGCCGATACAAAGTCGTTCTCGCGCGTCACATGGAAGGCTTCGGCCGAGTTCGACGTGACGCCGACCAGTTTGCTCTACGCAACCGCAGAATCCGGATACCGCGCTGGCGGCTTGCAGTTGACGGAGAGCAAGACCGTCTACAAGCCCGAGTTCATCACCGCCTACACCATTGGCTCCAAAAACCGATTCCTAAACAACCGCTTGCAGGTCAATCTTGAAGCGTTCTGGTGGAAGTACCGCGATCAGCAGATCACCTACTTCACCGTCGATACCAGCGGCACGTTGATCAGCTCGAACGAAAACGCCGGGCGCTCGACGATCAAGGGCGCGGATATCGATGTCGTGGCCAAGCCCTTCTCTGGCACCACGCTCAGCGGCAAGGTGCAGTACCTTGATGCCAAGTACAATGATCTGCACCTCTTCACCGCCCCGCCGCGTGACAACTTCGGCTGCCCGTTCACCTTCACCGGAGGAACGGCGGGTGGCGCACCGGTCAAGGACTTCAATTGCTCGGGCAATCCGCTGCTGTTCAGCCCCAATTGGACGGTGAACCTCGGCGCCGAGCAAATTGTGCCGTTGGGAAGCAAGCTGGAACTGGTAGCCAACGTCAACACGGCCTGGCGCGATACACAGTGGGGGGCGTTCGAATACCTCGATTTTGAGCGGATCCCGGCCTACTGGACCACCGACGCGGCACTCACGGTTCGCGCGCCCGATGGCGGCTGGGCGCTCACCGGTTATATCCGTAACATCGAGAACAAGCGCCGTAACCTTGCGCCGCAGGCCTCGCCGCTGGGCATGGCCGTCGGCCACTACAGCGCGCCGCAGACCTATGGCCTGCGCCTCTCCGCAACGTTCTGACGGGCGGACAACGATGACCATTGTAGTGACCGGCGCAGGGGGATTTATCGGGCGTGCGCTTGTCGGGCAATTGCTTGGCGCCGGTCACAACATTGTGGGGATCGATACGGTAACAGGCGGCATTCCCGATGGCGTGCACGCCATCGCTGGAGATCTGGCGGATCCTGCGGTGCGGACAGCTGCGCTGGCGAACGGGTGTGAAGCACTGATCCATCTCGCCACCGTGCCGGGCGGCGCGGCGGAAGCGGATCCCGCCGCCTCGCGTCGCATCAATGTGGACGCGATGTACGATCTGCTGCTGGAAGCGGCGGCCGCAGGCCAGCGCCCTCGCGTCGTCTATGCCAGTTCCATCGCGGTACTTGGCGATCCTCTGCCGGCGCATGTTGATGACACCACGCCGCTTTCGCCGAAAATGATCTACGGCGGACACAAGGCGATGATGGAGCACGCGGTCGCGATGTTCTCCAATCGCGGACTGATAGACGGCGTGACCGTGCGCCTCCCCGGCATTCTTGCGCGGCCCAAAGGCCCTTCGGGGATGAAGTCGGCGTTCATGAGTGACCTGTTCCATGCGCTGAAAGCGGGGCAGCCGTTTGTGTGCCCCGTCTCCGCCGAAGCGACCATCTGGGCCCAATCAGTCACACGCAGTGCGGCCAACTTTGTTCATGCGCTGTCGCTTGACGCTGCGCTTCTGCCCCCGACCCGGGCGGTAACCTTGCCTGCGCTGCGCGTTACGATGGGGGATCTCGGGGCAGAAATCGCACGGCAGTGCTCCGTTTCGGCCAATCTGGTGACCTACAATCCGGATGCAGCACTTGAAGCCGCCTTCGGTACCCAGCCACCGCTCAAAACTCCAGCTGCCCTGCACGCTGGTTTTGCACATGACGGCGATCTTGCTAGTCTGGTCGCCAGCGCTCTCGCCGCGATCTGATCGCGGACCAGAAGCGACGCGCGGGAGACGGCAATGCGATTTCAGAGGCTTGATCTCAATCTGCTGGTGGCACTCGACGCGCTGCTGACCGAACGCAGCGTAAGCCTGGCGGCAGAGCGCCTGTGTCTCTCGCAATCGGCCACATCGAGCGCTCTTGGCCGCTTGCGCGATTATTTTGGCGATGAACTGATGGTCGTCCGCGGCCGCAACATGGTGCTCACGGCCCGCGCAGAGGAGCTGATCGAGCCTGTACGCGCGGTGCTCGATCAGATCGCGCAGACCATCGCGGTCGCCCCCGAGTTCGATCCGCTGACGTCAGATCGCCAGATCCGCCTGATGGCCTCGGACTACGCCACCGAAGTGCTGCTGGCCGAGGTGCTCCGCGACATGAAGTCGTCCGCGCCTGGGATGCGCTTCGAAATCCAGCCGATGCTCGATCAGCCCGCTGAAGCGCTCGATCGCAACATGATAGACCTGCTGCTGACCCTTGATGTCAGCCTCGGGCCCGACCACCCTTCACGCATCTTGTTCGAGGACGATCACGTCGTGATCGGCTGGGACCAGAACCCCGCGATGCACGAACCGATGACGCGCGAGCTCTATTTCAGCCTGAGCCATGTCACCTGCCGGTTCGGCAAGAGCCGTGTGCCTGCATTCGAAGATAGCTTCATGCGGCGGATGAAGCAGCAGCGGCAGGTTGAGGTTATTGCGCCCTCGTTCATGTCGGTTCCCGGCCTTGTTGTCGGCACCAACCGCATCGCGACGATGCACCGCCGCCTTGCGCGCCACTTCGCCAGCTTTGGCCCGCTCGTCATGCGCGAGCTGCCCTTCTTCGTGCCCCCGATCCGCGAGGCGGTGCAATGGCACATCGCCAGCAACAATGATGCAGGCCTGCGCTGGGTGATCGAACGGATCGCGCTGATCGCTGCGGAGTCCAATGAGCGACTCCGCGCGGCGAATGCCGGGACTGTCGTGGAACTGAACGCCGCGCGGCGCAGCGAACCCTAGTCTGCAGATCGATCGAAGACTTCGCGGGCCGCACGAATTGCTGGCGCACGGCTGTTCACCCAGCCAATGAGGCGCTCTGCCTCTTGCCGCAAGTCCGCCCCCATCGGGGTCAGAGCGTAGCTGACCTTGGGCGGAACGCTGTCCACCACTTGACGCACGACCAGCCCCTCCCGTTCCAGCGTGCGCAGCTTGAGCGTGAGCACGCGCTGCGAAATCTTCTCCTCGGCCCCCAGCCGCCCCAGCACCCGGCGCAGCTCCGCATGGCGCCAGGTGCCCATGCCCAGCACGAGCAAGATAAGCGTGGTCCATCGGTCTCCAAGGAGGCCGAAGATCATCCGCACGGGCTCATCCCGCCGCACACCGTGCTCGGCCATCTGCTCGGCAAGCGCAGCCACTGGCGCGTGAAAGGCTTGATCAATGCCAGATAGATCGAGCGTGCGCGAAATGCCGTAGTGCCCCCGAATGCTGCAGAACCGGGCACAAAAAAGTGCCGTCTTCCGCTTTGCTGCAACCGATCTAAGCCATGGCCCAGGGCGCGATCAAGCGCCGTATCGGGAGACCTTGCAGATGGCAGGCGATGCAACCCGCTTCGATGGCAAAGTGGCGATCATCACCGGCGGCGCGGGCGGGATCGGCGCGGCAACTGCGCGGCTGATCACCGCGCGCGGCGGGCGCGTTGCAATTGCCGACATCGCATGTGACCGGGCCGAGGCGCTGGCGGCTGAACTGCCCGGCGCCATGGCGATCGCGCTCGATCTGGAAAGCGAGACCTCGACCGAGGCGATGATCGCAAAAACAGTGCAGCATTTTGGCCGGCTCGATGTGCTGCACAACAATGCTGCGTTGCTCGGCCCCGAAATCGCGCAGGCAGACGGCGATATCGAGCATATGGAGACCGCGCTGTGGGACCGCACTTTTGCGGTCAATGTGCGGGGCACCATGATCGCGTGCCGTGCGGCCCTTCCCCACCTGCGCGCAACCCGGGGCAATATCGTCAACACGGTCAGCAATCTCGGGCTGCAGGGTCACATGATCCAGGCTGCCTACAGCAGCTCCAAGGCGGCAATCATCCAGCTCACCCGCGCGATTGCCGCCAGCCATGGCAAGGCGGGTGTGCGCTGCAATGCGCTTGCCCCCGGCATGACAATGACCCCCACCTTGCGCGAAGCCTTCCCACCCATCCTGCGCCAACTGGTGGAAGACGAAACCTTGCGCGATCAGCTCGGCGATCCCGAAGACATCGCCGAAGCCGCCGCCTTCCTCGCCTCTGATGCGGCGCGCAACATCACGGGCCAGGTCCTTGTCTGCGACGGCGGCGGGGCCAGCCATGTCCCGGGTCTCGCGGGCTTCCGCAGCTTCTTTTCACAGGAACACTGAGCATGAGCCGATACGACATCGTCGTGATGGGCGCGGGCCATAACGGCCTCACCGCTGCCGCCTACATGGCCAAGGCGGGCAAGAAGGTCCTCGTGCTCGAAGCCAAGCCCTTCTACGGCGGCGGCGTTTCGACCCGCGAACTGATCCACCCCGGCTTCTGGCACGACGAACATTCGAACGTCCACATTATGATCCAGGGCAACCCGCTGTTACGCGAGGACGAACTGGGCCTGCTTTCCAAGTTCGGGCTCGAATACATATACCCCGATCTGGTGCACGTCAGCATCTGGGAGGACGGCACGGTCATCCGCAGCTACAAGGACCTCGACCGGACCTGCGAGGAACTCGCACGCGTCACCTCGGAAAAGGACGCGGAGGCCTATCGCAAGTTCGTGAAGATGAGCCAGACCGCGCTGCCTATGCTGATGAGCGGGATGTACAGCCCGCCCTTCCCGCTCGGCGCGTTTGTTGCGATGATGGACCAGTCGGAGGAAGGGCGCTTCCTGCTCGATCTGATGCAGCGCACCGCGCTCGATATCGTCGATGCCTATTTCGACAGCGACCTGCTCAAGGTGCACATCGTGCGCATGGTCACCGAGAACCTGCAGATGCCCGATGAACTGGGCACCGGTATGGGCGCTTTCGTGATGCCAGGGATCGTCCACACCTTCGGCTGCTCGATGCCCAAGGGCGGGTCAGGCCAACTGAGCCATGCGCTGGTGCGCGCAATCGAGCATTTCGGCGGCGAAGTGCGTTTAAACGCACCAGTGAAGCGCGTGCTGGTCTCGTCCGGCAAGGCGGCCGGCCTTGCGCTCGAAGACGGCGAGCAAATCATGGCGAGGGACGGCGTGATCGGGCAAATCCACCCGCACAAGCTGCGCCAGTTTGTCGGTGAGACGCCCGAGCCGGTGCTGGCACGTGCCGAGCGTGTGACCCAATCCACCTTCTCGATCAATCTCACGCATCTCGCGCTCAAGGAGCGGCTCCAGCTCAAGGTCGGCAACGATTGCAACGCGATGATGACCGAGCTGATGGACTTCTACACCGTGCGCGACATGTGCCTTGAGTACGACAAGCTTCGCCGCGGCGAAGTCTCGCACCGGCTGATCGCGGGCGGCGACAACACAATCTTCGATCCCACTCGCGCGCCCGAGGGCGCCGGGGTGTTCTACGGCGTGAACTTCGCACCCTACCACCTCTATCCGCACGGCCCGGCAAGCTGGGACGCCGTCAAGGAGGAGCATGCCGACCGCGCCCTCGCGCAATACCGCAAGTTCTTCGTCAATCTGGATGACGACAATATCCTTGGCCGCAAGGTCTGCTCGCCGCTCGATCACGAACGCGGCAGCCCCAACAGCATGGTTCAAGGCGACGCGCACGGCTGCGCGCCGTTTTTCTACCAGTCCGCAGGCCACCGCCCAACTGCCGATCTCGGCAGCTTCCGCGTCCCGGGCGTGGAGGGGCTCTACCTCACCGGGCCGTTCATGCATCCGGGTGGCGGTGTATTTGGCGCCGGCCGCGCCACCGCGATCCAGATGATGGATGACATGGGCATCGATTACGACAAAGTCTGCGGGAGGGCGGTGTGATGAGCGAGCGCAGCAAGGTGCCCACGGCCAAGATCCTCGATGCACAGGGCAATGAACTGATGGCGGTGCGCAAGATCGAGCAGGACGGCAATACTCTGGTCATTCGCGGCAAGATTTTCGGTGCAATGCCAATGGTCGCACGCCTCACGCCGTCCGAAGCGCGCGCTGCGCTGAAGCTGCTCGATTTCAGGACGATTCTGTTCCTCATCACTCTGCCGTTCCGCAAGTAATCCAGCCCAATCGCTGCCGTGGATAGGTAGCGACCGAAAACATGGGTTTCCGCCCGGCAGCCCGCTGCTGCATAGCTTCCCCTGATTGAAAGTCAGGAGAAGTCATGTCCGTTCTTGGCGTTGAGAGCGTTGTTTTCGGCGTGGCCGATCTGGCCGAGCACACCCGTTTCTGGACCGATTTCGGCCTGACACTGGAGCAGACGGACGAGGTCGAATCTGTCTTCCGCCTGCCCTCCGGTAGCCGGGTCATCCTCCTCCAGCACGGCGATGCTCGCCTGCCGGTGCCCGATCCATTCTTGGGCGACGGCGTAAAGGAAACGGTCTGGGGTGTCGACACGGAGGCAAGCCTTGGCAGGATCGCGGCCAGCCTCGCGAGCGAAGTGGCGGTGACACGAGCAGCCGATGGCACGGTGCGCTGCGTGTGCCCGGATGGCCAGCCCATCGCGCTGCGAGTGTGGGACAAGCGCCCGGTCGTATCCGAAACGAGCCCGGTCAACACGCCGTCGCAATGGCCGCGCTTCAACCAGCACCGTATCTGGCGCCAGCGCGCCATCCCCAAGACGATCAATCACGTGGTGTTCTTCAGCCCGGATTATGTCGGCAGCTTCGAGTTCTATGAGCGCCACTTGGGCTTCCGCTATGTCGATCATTCCAAGGGCACCGGCATCTTTGCGCGGGCGGGCAGCACTTACGAGCACCACTCGATCTTCTGGGTGAACTGCGACCTGCCGATCGCGCCCGATCACTTCAAGTTCATGCACATCGCCTTCGGCATGGACGATATCGACGAGGTCATGCTCGGCGCCAACATCATGGACAACAAGGGCTGGAAGAACACCACGATGAACACCAGCGGCGGCATCTCGCGCCACCGCATTTCCAGCGCGATCTATTACTACTGCGAAATTCCCGGCCACGCAGGCGAAGCCGAGTATCATGCCGATACCGACTATGTAGACGACAATTGGGTCCCGCGCGCCTGGGACTTCAAGTTCGGTTCGCTGCTCTGGTCCCACAACGCGCCCGCCATCTTCCGCGCGCCGAACATTCCGTGGGATATGACCTTCGACGCCAGCCGGGCGAGCTTCGAACCCTATCGCAAGAGCGTGCCCGGAAAGCGGCAGCTCAGTGGAGCGCTCGCCGAACTGACCCCCGACGACGAGCACGCCCTCTGAGCCGGATCACCGCATGGACAAACGGCGGACTTACGCGATCACCGTCTGAAGGTGCGCCACCGTCGGAGCTTCGACAAAGAATGGTCCGGCGAGCGCGCGCCATTCCTGGAATCCGGGAGACGCGCGAAAGTCCACCATGTGCGCCTCAACGCTCTCCCACCCGACAATGAGCTGATAGCAGGCCGGATTTTCGATCACGCGCTTCAGGCCGAACGAAACGAAGCCCTTGGCTGCCTCGAAATGCGGACGGGCACTGGCGACGGCCGCCTCGAATTCGGCAGCCCGCGCCGGATCGATGGTGAGCGATGCAATCTCATGAATCATGCAGATTTCCTCATAGCTTGGAATTGCCAGCATGCCACCGGACGGTCAGCTCGATGCCGCTGCCGATCGGGAGCAGAACCGTTTGCAAATCGGCCTTGGTGCGAACGGCCTCGCGATAGGCCCTTACGTTCGGGCGGTCGTGTGCCGGCTCGACCATATTGTCGGAGGCAATAACGCCTTCGTCCGAGAGCTTGGGATAGACTGCCTCGAAACAGGGAAGGTAGAGTTCCTTCCAGATATCGAGCAGCACAAAATCGAACGGTCCGGGATCCTCTGCCAGCAAGGCAAGCGCATCGCCGCAGCGCAAATCCACAACCTCGGCCAGCCCTGCTTCCTCAAGCCGCGCCCGCGCGTAGTCCTGCTTGTATCCAGCAAGCTCCATCGAGATCACCCGCGCGCCGATGCTGCGCGCCGCATCGGCAAGGATCAGCGTCGAATAGCCATAGCTCGTGCCCAGTTCGAGAATGCGCTGCGGCCGCCGCGCCAGCATCAGCGCATGGAGCACCGCGCCGACCTCCGCGCCGATGGGCAGCAGAAACTCATCGCGCACGGCGAACCCGGCAGGGCCCAGTTCGCGCATCCGCGCCTGGTCCGCCGCCTCTCGGTTGCGGTAGGTTTCGAACACGGCGGCCACACGCGGATCGGTGAAATTCATGGGGCGGGTTCCTCGACAAACTCGATCAGGTTGCCCGCACAGTCCCGAATGAAGCAGCCCTTGCCGAAGGCCTCGCGCACCACAAAAGCCACATCCGCGCCCTTTTCGGCCATCTCGGCCAGAAACGCTTCGAGATCATCAACGCGGAACGCGACATGCTTGTTGCCATGCGTCTGGAGATCGCGCGGCGGATAGCGGCGGTCCTCGGGCAATGGTGCAGCGCCCTCGACTTCGAACAGCTCGAAACGCAGCGGCCCCTTGCGCACCATCGCGGTATGACTGCGCGCGGCCTCGATGTAGAAGCGCGATTCCACGGCGAACCCGAGCACTTCCCCATACCAGGCGATCGCTTGATCGAGCCTCGGCACCGACACCCCGCCGTGATGAAACGTGAACTCAGCCATGGGCCGCGCTTTCCCGCGCGATCATGCTTTCCAGCAGCCGCCGGGCACGCGTCCCGCCCTGATCGATACCGAGCGAAACCGGCCTCTCAGCCCAGAAATCCTTGCCGCGCACGTTCGCATAAGCCGCCTCGATCATAGGCTTGTCTTCAAGGTCGAAGGCCTCGCCAAACAGCGCCAGCAGCGCGCCATCGACTTCGGCGGAGTCCAGATTGTCATAGCGCGTCGACGACCAGAAATAGTGCGTGGTGTGCTCGTCCGCCGGGGTGAGGATATGCGCCTGGGGCACCTGAAACCCTGCCTCGCGCCCGGCACCATGCGGCGTAACGCCAACATGCAGACGCATAGAGGCGGGAGCATTCCAGCGCATGTCGAGCCAGTGATCGACCTTGGCGTCGGGCGGAAAGGCATCCTGCGCCATCGAGGGAGGCGCGATACCGGGCATCCACCAGTTGGAGTGGAGCGTGTCGCCCTCGAGCTGGATCGTGTGCTCGCCGGCAAAGATGACCCCCTGCCCAGCAAACGTGCCCTTGTGGACGAATTCGATGTGCGACAGGTCCATCAGGTTGTCGGTACCATATTCGTAGTTTGCCTGCATCAGCGTGTACCCGCGGACGGTGCGGCTGTGGGACGTATCGGGCACGAAGCTGAAATCGGGGATCAGCGCTGGGTCTGCCTCTTCCGCTGCCCCCGCCCAGAGCCAGATGATCCCGTCGCGTTCCAGCACCGCGAACGAAGGCACTGTGGCACCCGCCGGAATGCGCTCCGCAAAGGGATTGCGCACGCACTGGCCAGCCTTGTCAAACGTCAGCCCGTGATAGCCACAAACCACCCTGTCGCCCTCGCGCGCGCCTTTGGAGAGCGGCGCAAAGCGGTGCGGGCACCGGTCAAGCAGCGCTGCAAGATCGCCATTCTCCAGACGGTAGATGAAAGTCGGACGGCCCAATAGCTGCCGGGCCAGTCCTGCCTCGCCGATCTCTTCGGCCCAGCCCGCCATGACCCAACACCCACGCAAATAGCGTTCCATCGCCCTCACCCCATCTCTGCAAATGTTTCTGCGCACCAGTCCGCGATATAGTCGCGCATTCCGGTGCCGTTGTCTGCGCCGCAATGCTCAACCTCGAAGTCGGCCTTCGTGAAGATACGCAAGGCCCGCTTCGGGCTGTTCACTGCCTGATCGTAGCTCATCTGCGCATTGAACGCGGGAATCTGCCGATCATTTGCGCCATGGGTGATGAGGAACGGCACGCGAATCTTCTGGGCCTCGCCGTCCAGCGTGATCTGGTCAGCATAGGCAAGGAACGCATCGCGATCATCAAAGCCGAACACCCACATCACATGGTCCCAATAGTGCGGCACGGGGTTTTCGCCCTCATTGCTCACCCGTTCGCGCTGCCGCTGGCCCCAGACGTGGTTCGCCCCCATCACCGCACAGAGCGCATAGCGCGGATCGTTCGCGGCAATGCGCGGTGCATGATACCCGCCGAACGAGAGGCCGAAGATGCCGATCTTCTCGTGGATCACATCGCTGCGCGTCAGCAGATAGTCGAACGCAGGGCTGCCCCAGCGCTCGGCATCGTAGACCGCTGGAAGCCCGCGCAGCCGGATCGCTTCGCCTGTCCCGGGCTGGTCGAGGAACAGCGTGTTCATCCCGCGCTCGAGATTGGCGAGGCCATGCCCCGCCATGTTGACCTGCTCCTTCATCGAATCGAGCCCGTTCACCGAAACCAGCGTGGGCCGCGGCGTGCCCGAACCGTCGTGGACGAACATCGCGGTATAGGCGCTGCCCTCATAGGGGATTTCGACCTTCTCGACATGAAGCCCGCGCAGCGCGCTGCCCTTGTGATAGAGTTCGAGGCCCTTGGCATAGGCCTCCCAGCGCGGCGCGTAGTCACGGCTCTGCATCCGTTCAGCCGCGAGGTAGTAGCCCGAAGCCCGTAGATACTTGGTGCCTGCCGAAAGGCGGTAGCCGGCCGCCTCGTCCGCCGCGCCATTCTGAGCGACCTGATCGGCGACGCGGATCCAACTGTCGAACATCAGCGCCGATCCCGCATCAGCGCCTTGCTTTGCAGCCTCGATGATCGGCCGGTTGGCCTCATCGATCTCGCCATGGTTGCCGCCGCACACCAACGCAAGATTGGTGGCGAGGTTCCAGACATAGTTTCCGGGAAACGGTTCGAACATGCGTGTGGTCTTTCTTCAGGCTGGAACGAGTTCGACCGGGAGGGCGTCGATCGCATGCAGCGTGTTGTTGAGGCGGCGGCGCACTGGCCCAGCTTCGCGAATTTCGGCAACGCGCGGGATCATCGCGCCGAGCACGGCTTCGGCTTCCATCCGTGCGACCATCTGGCCCAGACACTGGTGAATGCCGAAGCCAAAACCGACGTGGCCGCTTGCCTGCCGCGTTATGGCAAACCGGTCCGGATCTTCCCAGCGGCGCGGATCGCGATTGGCCGCCGCGAGAAACAGGAGGACCTTTGAGCCTTCGGGAATGTGGCAACCGGCAATTTCAGCCGCGCGCGAAGTGGTGCGGAAAAAGGTCTGCACTGTGCCGCCCCAGCGCAACGATTCCTCCACCGCCCGCTTCACTAGAGAAGGATCGGCGCGAAGGCGTTGCCATTCATCCGGGAACTGCACGAAGGCATGGAGGGCAGCTGCGATGCCGTTGACCGTGGTATCAACTCCGGCGGTCAGAAACGAGCGCACCAGCCGCTCGGCCTCGGCCTGAGTGCATTCGCCCCTATCCGCTGCTTCATAGACTTGCATGCCCCACCCACCGGGGCGCAGGTTTTCGCGTTTGCAACTTTCCGCGACCCATGCGGTCGCCGCCTGCGCTGCCTCCATCGCTTCGACGAGCAATGCGTTGCGCGGGCCAAATGCGTTGAACGCTATCGTGCCGTAGGGGATCAGGTGTTCCCGCCCGGCTTTGCGCAGACCGATGAGATCGGGGAACACCGAAAGCGGGAACGCTTCGGCCAGCTCGGGTACGGCATCGAACGGGCCCTGTCCGACCAGTCGTGCAACCAATGCATCGGCCTTTGCCTGCCATTCGGGCATGATCTTGCGCAGCGAGGCGAGCGAGGCGACACGGTTCATCAGGTTCCGTGTGCGATCATGCAGCGGCGGATCGGCTTCGAGCAGCAGCGAAGGCGGGCGCCAGGGCTCCTCGCGACTGAAGTCGGCAAGCCCGACCCCGCGCCCGGAAACGTAGGTTTCAAAGTCCTTGAGCGCCGCCTGCACCTCGGCGTGGCGCGCCATTGCAAAGCAGCCGATGCGAGGAAGGAACACGACCGGCCCAGCTTCACGCAAGCCGGTGTGGCTGGCGAAAGGATCGGCCAGAACGACGGGATCAAACGGATCCAGATCGAGTGAGGGGATCGCCGTGGCCATGTGCTCAGTCTGCGGTCCAGCCACCATCGATGACTAGGCTAGTACCGGTCATCAACGCCGAGGCATCGGAGGCAAGAAAAACCGCCGCACCCATCAGGTCTTCCACCGTGCCCAAGCGTCCGAGTTTGATCTTGGCAAGCACGCTGGCCTTGAACTCGGCATTCTCGAAGAACGGCACTGTCATCGGGGTTTCGACAAAGGTCGGTGCGATGGTGTTGCTGCGGATGCCATGGGGTGCGAGATCGAGGGCAAAGGCCTTGTTCATGCCCTCCAGCGCCCACTTGCTGGCGCAATAGAGCGAGCGGTTTGGCCCGCCGACATGGCCCATCTGGCTCCCGATGTGGATCAGGCTGCCCTGCACCCTCTCGGCGACCATCGACTTGGCGCAGGCCTGTGCCACGAAGAATGCCGCTTTCACATTGAGGTCCAGCACCGCGTCATAGTCGGCCTCGGTGACCTCCCACAGCGGCTTGGGGCGATTGGTACCCGCATTGTTGATCAGCACATGGAATGCCGGTTGCGCGGCAAAAAAGGCTTCAACCGCCGCAAGGTCCGACACATCGAACACTTCTGCCTGAGCGCGGCCGCCGGCGCTGCGGATTGCCTCGGCCCCAGCCTCGATTTCTGCCGCCGTGCGCGCGGCCAACGTGACTGCAGCGCCAGCCTCGGCCAGCGCCGCAGCCATCGCAAGACCAATTCCCCGCCCGGCCCCGGTTATGAGCGCGCGCCGTCCATCGAGACGAAAGCTGGGGGTACGCGGCAAGGTCATGCCTGTGTCAGCTCACTTGGCTCCGCCTGTCCGGCATAAGGCACATTCCGCCCGCCATAGCGCCGCACGCGGATGTTGGCCTGCTCGCCGTGTCCGGCGAAGCCTTCCAGCGCACAGAGGCGGCTGCAGTATTCACCAACCAGCGTGGACGCTTCGTCGGTCAGCACCCGCTGATAGGTGCAAGTTTTGAGGAACTTGCCGACCCACAGCCCACCGGTATAGCGCGCCGCCTTCTTCGTCGGCAGCGTATGGTTGGTGCCAATCACCTTGTCACCGAAGGAGACATTGGTCCGTGCGCCGAGGAACAGCGCGCCGTAGTTGGTCATGTTCTCGAGAAAGTAGTCCGGATCGGCCGTCATCACCTGCACGTGTTCGCTGGCGATCTCGTCGGCGATGCAAACCATTTCCTCGTAGCTTTCCGCCACGATCACCTCGCCATAGGCTTCCCAGGCCTTGCGCGCGTGATCGGCTGTGGGCAGAATTTGCAGAAGGCGCTCGATCTCGGCCATCGTTTGGCGCGCCAGCTTTTCCGAATTGGTCAGCAGCACGCCGGGGCTGTCCGGCCCATGTTCGACCTGACCCAGAATATCGGTCGCTGCCAGTTCCGCATCGCAGCCAATCTCGTCGGCAATGATCAGTGTCTCGGTTGGACCTGCGAACAGATCGATGCCCACCCGGCCGAACAACTGGCGCTTGGCTTCCGCCACATAGGCATTGCCCGGGCCGACGAGGATATCGACCGGGTCAATCGTCTCTGTACCCAGGGCCATCGCACCGATCGCCTGGATGCCACCGAGCGCATAGATCGCATCAGCCCCTGCCAGAGCCTGCGCGGCCACGATCGCGCGCGCGACCTTGCCCTGAAACGGCGGTGCGCATGTGATAACGCGCTTCACCCCCGCCACCTTGGCCGTGATGACACTCATATGTGCGCTGGCAAGCAGCGGGTATTTCCCGCCGGGTACATAGCACCCGGCGGCATTGATCGGCACGTTCTTGTGGCCCAGCACGACGCCCGGCAAAGTCTCGACCTCGACGTCCTGCATGCTCGCGCGCTGGATTTTCGCGAAATTGCGCACCTGTGTCTGCGCAAACTCGATATCCTTGCGCTCCTGCGGGGTCAGGCTGTCCACCGCTGCATCAATCTCGGCTTGCGAGAGACGGTAATCCTCGCGGTCCCAAGCGTCGAACTGAATGCTCATGGCGCGCACCGCCGCATCACCGCGCGTCTGGATATCGGCGAGCGCCGCTTCGACAATGTCGCGCACCTTGCGGTCGGCATCCGCCTTGGCCTGTGCCGCCATGCCGCGCTTGAGCCAGATCGCCATGATTTCTCCCACGATTGCCTTGATTGATCCGGTCCTTGCCAGCGCCGGGCCAGGCGGACCAACGCATAGCGTCGATGGTTTCCTATCGATCCGAACACGTTGTTCGCCACCGCCGAGGCCATTACGAGCCAAGCTCCTGAACAATGGGGAGAGAACAGCATGCGCCTCGCAACGCTTCGCGACGGGTCACCCGACGGCCGACTGGTGGTCGTATCACCCGACGCCGCGAACTGCGCGTCCACGCACTATCCCACGCTTCAATCCGCGCTCGAAAACTGGGCCAAAGCCGCGCCTGAGCTCGCCGCCATCACCGAGTTCCCTGATACTCTCGATCCCGAAGCCATCATCGCCCCCTTGCCCCGCGCATGGCAGTGGCTCGACGGGTCGGCATTCCAGAGCCATGGCGATTTGATGGATGCAGTGCTCGGCATCACCAAGCCCAAGACCGACATGCCGCTGATGTATCAGGGTACATCGGACAAGTTCTATGGCCCCGGCGATGACGTGAGGTTCCCGGACGAAGCGCTCGGCATCGATTTCGAGGGTGAGTTCGGCGTGATTGTCGATGCGGTGCCGATGGGCGTAACGCCCGAAGCGGCGCTGAGGCACATCAAGCTCCTCGTTCAGATCAACGACTGGTCGCTTCGCACGCTTGCAGGGCCGGAGATGAAGACCGGCTTCGGCTGGGTCCAGGCCAAGCCGCCGTGCAGCATGGCTGCCTTCGCAGTAACGCCGGACGAGATCGGCGAAGACTGGCGCAGTGGCCGTGTCTGCCTCACGCTCAAGGTCGATTGGAACGACAAGCAGTTCGGCGCCGCGAATGGCGAACCGATGGGTTTCGGCTTCCATGAACTTGTCGCCCACGCCGCGCGCACGCGCGATCTGGTGGCTGGCACGGTGATCGGCTCGGGCACCGTTTCGAACGCCAATTTTCGCGAAGTCGGCTCCTCCTGCATTGCCGAACGGCGCGGGATCGAAGTGATCGACGAAGGCGCCGCGCGCACCGAGTTCATGCGCTTCGGCGATACGGTCCGGATGGTGGCAATTGATGCCAATGGCCGCGCGCCCTTCGGCATGATCGAGCAGAAGGTGGTAAAGGCATGAACGAACATATCTCCGATTCCGGCCTCCCACCGATCCAGCGCGTGATCACCGGCCACGATGCAAACGGCCGCGCGGTGTTCAAGAGCGAGGATGTGACGCCGACCCGGATGATCCCCTCGGGCGACGCTTCGTTCCTCCTCATCTGGACCACCGCGACCGTTCCTGCCGACAACAATGACGAGACCGATGGCCGCCACCGCGAGGCAGGCCTCACGCTCAATGGCGGCTCGGTAATTCGCATCGTCGATATGCTGCCGGGCAAGGAAAGCCCGATGCACCGCACCAATTCGATCGACTACGGCATCGTGCTCGAAGGCGAAATCGAGCTGGAACTCGACGACGGTGCAAAGCGGACCGTGCGCCAAGGGGGCATCATCGTCCAGCGCGGTACCAACCATCTCTGGCGCAACACCACCAACAAGCCCTGCCGCATCGCCTTCATCCTCATCGAAGCTCCCGCCTACCTCCACGATGGCGCGCCGCTCCCCGAAGACAAACCAGACCACAAGTGAGTGGCCTCTTCGACCTTTCCGGCAAGGGTGCCATCGTAACCGGATCAACGCGGGGTATCGGCCGCGCGATCGCCGAGGCGCTCATTTCCGCAGGCGGGCGAGTGGTCATTTCAAGCGAGGACGCAGCCGATACGCAGCGCGTCGCCACCGAACTTGGCATGCCCGGCATTGCCTGTGATGTCACCGATCATGCCGCACTGGAGCACCTCGCCGCAGAGGGCGAAGCTGCGCTGGGCGGGCTTGATATCCTCGTCTGCAACGCCGGAATCACTGGACAGGCCGGTTCCTTCGCTGAACTCGACATGGCGGACTACGCGCGGGTCATGGCGATAAATCTTACCGCGCAAGTGGTCCTGTGCAACCATGCCCTGCCGCGCATAGCCAGGCGCGGCGGCGGAGCAGCAGTGCTGATTTCCAGCCTCTCAGGCCTGCGTGGCAATGGCCGGATCAATGCCTATGCGCTAAGCAAGGCTGGGGTCGCCCAACTGGCGCGCAACCTTGCAGTCGAATGGGGTCCGCAGGCCATTCGCGTCAACGCGATCTCGCCCGGCTTCATCGCAACGGAGCTCTCGCAGCCTCTGCTGGAAAACGACGAATTCATGGCCCGACGCATGGCGATGACACCGTTGCGCCGGCCCGGTACGCCGGCTGAAGTCGCCGGTGCCGCCGTGTTCCTCACCTCGCCGGCAGGCGCTTTCGTTACCGGGCACAATCTGGTTGTCGATGGCGGGACGCTGATCACCGACGGCAGTTGATCACCACGCGGTCGCGCCGCCATCCACCGCGATATCCGCGCCTGTGACATAGCGGGCTTCGTCCGAAGCCAGCCACACCGCGCACCACGCAATGTCATCCGGCTCGCCGAGCATCTTCAGCATGTTCTTGCGCAGCACCTCGGTCTCGAACGCCGGATCGGCTTCCAGATGGCGTGCGGTCGCCGCCGTGCGAATGAATCCAGGTGCAATGCTATTGGCGCGAAGGCCATAGGGGGCGCCTTCCATGGCCAGTTGCCGCGTCATCGCCAGCACCCCGCCCTTGCCCGCACAGTGCGCCAGCGCGGGCGAGCCTTCGAGCGCATGGTGCGCATTGGCCGAAGCGAAGTTGATCACGCTGGCTTTGCCGCTGGCCTTCAACAACGGCCATGCTGCCTTTGTCGGCAGGAACACGATATCGAGCTCACCCTGCAAGGTCCGACGCCAGTCTTCGTAGGAAAGGTTTTCGATCCAGTCGAACACTGCACAGGCCGCCGCATTGACCAGCACGTCGATACGGCCATGCTCCGCCCCGATCGCTGCGAACTGCGCAGCTACGGCGGCTTCGTCGAGCAGATCGCAGGCAAGGTCCGACCCTGCGAGATCGATGCCGATCACAGTCGCTCCTTCCTTCCGGAACCGCGCGGCGCAGCCCAGACCGATGCCATTGCCCGCTCCGGTCACAACCGCGATCTTATCGGCCAGCCGCCCCGTCATGCGCGCTTTGCCGCCAGCATGGGACCGATCACCACAACCACCGCGCCCAAGGCAGCTGCGCCCGCCAGGAAAGTGAAAGCGCCCATGATGTCACCGGTTGCCTTGCCCGCCATCGTCACGACCAGCGGGCTCAGAAACTGGCCCAGCGCAAAGGCCGATTGCCAGAAGCCAGTGCCCCGCCCGCGAAACTCGAAGCTCAGCACGCTCATCGACCAGACCAGCAAGGTCGGCAGCAGCATGCCCGCGCCGAGCTGGTTGATGAAGCACCCGATCAGGAACCCGGGGACCGAACCGCTGCGCCCCATCAGCGCAAAACCCAGCGCAAGCATGGCGAACTCAGCGAGCAGGAGCAGCCCTACTCGCGCACCGCCGATCCGCGAGTAAAACAGTGTTCCGAGCGGCACGCCGATACTCGCGACCGATGTCAGGAATCCGATCTCGGCCGGACTGGATAGCCCCAGCTCTGTGAGGCCGCTCGAGGCCTGGATCTGCACGGTGTAGAAGAAGATCGAGCCGTAGACCGTGATCCCTCCAATCAGCGCGGTGATCGCCCATGGAAATCCGGCCCAACTGGTGTTGTGCGGCGGCTCAGACTCTCGCTGCTGCGTTTCTTGAGCCGCTGGTTCCCACGTGAACGCCAGCACCATCGCGAACATGCCGAGTGCGGAGAGGTAAACCCAGAACGGCGTCCGCCACCCGATCTCGCCCAGAACGCCGCCGAGGTTGAAGAAGAGGAGCGCCGAAACCGAGGCAAAGGCTGTTTGCCCAGCCAGCCAGCGATCGCGCGCCGCTCCGCTGTAGTAGTCCCCGATCATCGTGGTCGAGACGACGTATATCAGCGCTTCGGCAACGCCCACCGCCACGCGCGAGAGCAGGATGAGCGGCAGGGTCTGAAGGAAGATCGGCGCGATCCCGACCACGGCATAGCCCGCCAAAGCGACCAGCAATAACGTGCGCCGCCCGAAATAGTCTGCCAGCATCCCCGCAATCGGACACAGCAGCGCCACACACAGCGAGGGCACCGTGAGGATCATCGGCACCCAGTATTCGTGATTCGGTACGCCCGCGAACGCTTGCATGAGCTGCGGCACAACCGGTGCCAGAAGCACGACGGCCATGGTCGTCAGGGTAATGGGAAGCAGCAGAGCGGTACCCGTGCGCCAGTCAGGTGTCCGATCAATTCCCATGTGTTCGCGCTCTCTCCCCTGCCTGCAGTTTGGACCGCAGTGTCGTCTGCCCGCCGCGAAAGACATGGCGCGCAGACAGACGCAGAGATTTGCAGATTGCGCGGCGCTTTACCAATCCATTGGACGCCATTGCGCCCATCGATGGCATCGCTTGCTGCGCTATCTCCGGCACCACAGACGGCGGCGGGATGGCATGCGACCCCCGAACACCAAACCTTATGCCAACGAAAATGTGGGTCCGGTGTGAGACTCTAAACTTAAGCTCTGACTTCCTGCCTTTAATTCACTCACTAAGGCAAAAAATGCATATGACACTCTGTCAACAGAACTGCGTTGAAGTCCGCAGCCGACTGCTCAGTCCGGAACAGGACCGCGGCCCCGCTCCGAACAAGTGCCAAGACTCTAGCCCCCTTCAGTGCCGCTTCTCTTGCCTCGCCAAGCATCTCGATGGACTTTAGCTCGAACCCAGGTGCAAGACGTGCATTGCCGAGCGTCACCGTATCTCCCCTGAACCTTGGCCCTCGGTGCTCAACCTCGGTCTGCGCCAAGCCCTCGGATTACGGTGTACGCGCAACAACCGAGCGGTAAGCTTCATGGTCAGGCCAGCTTCCTGAAATGGTCGCCCCCGAGGATTTGCCGAAGCATCGGGCAGGACATGAATCAGTCTGAGGCACCTTGCCTCAGACTATTCGAATCACCGTAGTCAGCAGCAAAAGTTTGAATGATCTCCGAGAGCAAACAGGGTTCTTCCGCCATAACAACGCAGACTTAGACCCTCTCGAAGCAGTAGCTCGCCCAGTCATTCATGAGGTTTTTGCGCTTCTCGAAGAAATTCGTGCGCCGGTAGGCCGCTTCGACCTTGTTCGGTATGGTATGTGCCAACGCCGCCTCGGCCACCTCGCCCGGATATTGGGTCTCCTCGGCACACCAGTCGCGGAAAGTGGAACGGAAACCGTGGACGGTGACGGGCACATCCATCATCTCAAGCACCTTGAGCAAGGTCATGTCCGAAAGCGATTTCCTGGCTTTCTGACCCGGGAAGATCAGGTCGGAAAGCTCCGATTTGAATGGCATGACGCGCTCCAGCACATCAAGCGCAGCGTCGGACAACGGGACGCGATGCTCTTTGCCAGCCTTCATCCGCTCGGCCGGAATGAGCCAGACCTTCTCAGCCAGATCGACCTCCGACCACCGTGCCCCGCGCACTTCGCCTGAACGGGCTGCGGTCAGGATCAGATATTCGAGCGCCAATCGGGTCACCGATTGGCGTTGCCGAAGACGCACCAAAAACGCAGGAACATCGCAGAAAGGCATGGCGGCAAAGTGACCATCCTTGCGGGGCTGGCGCGGCAGACCCTTTGACAGCGAGCGCATGGGCGCCTCGCTGGAGCGATAACCCTTCGCATAGGCCCAATCGAGCACTGCGCCGATCCGCTGACGGACACGCCGCGCGGTTTCAGGCTTGGCCAGCCAGATGGGCGCGAGAACGTCTCTGATTGCCGGTCCCTCGATCTCAGAAACCAACAATTTGCCCAGCCTCGGAAAGGCATAGGTTTCGAGCGTATTGATCCATTGCGCTTGATGCTTGCCATTTTTCCAGGCGGCCTGGTGCTCAAGGTGGACCGTTTCGGCAGCATCCTTGAACGTCGGAACGATTACCTGTTCCTTCTTTCGTTCGGCCAGCGGATCAATTCCCGAGCGGGCCTGTTTGCGAATTTCGCCAGCCGCTGCGCGGGCATCGGCCAATCCAATGTGCTCCAGCGAGCCAAGTCCGATGTCGCGGCGTTTGCCGCCATATTGCACCCGGACCGTCCAGTGACCTCGGCCGGGCGCCTTGAGATCCAGAATCAACCCGTCCCCATCCGAGTAGCGTCCAGGTTCCTTGAGGCTTTTGATTTTGAGGGCGCTGAGATTTCCCATCGATCCGGCTCCTATTCAACCCCACACTTGACCCCACACTCTC
>JAIYAL010000021.1 GCA_027489095.1 Erythrobacteraceae bacterium | reverse complement strand
GGGGTGAGCCTGGTCGGCGAAACCGGCACGCTGCTCGCCGAGATCGTCGCGCAGGTCGGCGCGGTGACGTCGCAGGTCAACGAGATCGCCGAGACCACCGCCAGCCAAGCGAGCAATCTGGAACAGGTCAATGTCGCGGTGGGCACGATCGACCGGATGACTCAGCAGAACGCGGCGATGGTCGAGCAATCGACCGCCGCGACCCGCAGCCTGTCCTCCGAGGCGCAGCGATTGGGTGAGCTGGTCGCGCAGTTCCGGGTGAGCGGTGCGGCGAGCCGGACGAATTCGGTCACTCCGTTGCGTCCGGCATCCGCCCGTCCCGCGCCGCCAAAATCCCAGGGGCGGACGCTTGCGCCGCCCCCGCCTGTTGCGGCGCGCGCGCCAATGGTCAGCCACAAGCTTGCGCACAAGGCCGCCCCTGCACTGACCTCAGCGGCTGCCCCCGATGCGGACGATTGGAGCGAATTCTGACTATAGCCGCCATTCCGCTCCCCACCCACTTCCAGACATTCCGGCCGAACGCAGCAAATCCCAAGAGCGGCGAGTCCGACTATAGGTCAAGATAAAGGTTTGAAACTGTCACGGTAAGCGGTGTGGTCAATCCATCGCCCCGGCGCACCTATCGCCTTATCCCCCGGATCAAGTCCGGGGCGACGACTTGGCGCACGGACGCTTCGGGGTCGTCAGCTGGAAGACAGTTCTTGAACTGTCTGACCTTGCAACCCGTCATTTCCTGCTCCCGCTCCCACAGCTATCAACGCGGCCTTGCGCCCTCGCATCGCCATCAGGGTGGTTTTTGACCGCCGGACGCAGTTTCTCTCGCGCTTTCCTCTGACCGCTCGCCGCAGAATTCGGGCGTAGGACGTTGAGAAAAAGAGATAAATATAGATCTTGCAAAGGTGGCAGGGTGTCACCTTTGTCACCCTCTCAGCAGGCTGGACACAATCGTCCCTGACGCCGTCCTTTTCGCGTGGGTCGCCTTTTTGACGGTTCCGCTCAGAGCTTGGTCAGTCGGAACGGCCCGATGATGCGGGTGCGACCGCCACGCGATTTTTGCCGTTGCAAAACTCGCAAACGTCTAATTTATTGGACATTGTAGAAAGTTAAACAAAATTGACACCTGTGCTGGAAAATGCAACAACCAAAGGGCATTAAGCCGGGGGCGCCGACTCAATGCCTATGGTTGCGATCACGGTCACGTGATGCGCCTCCTAGTGAGAAGAACGTCCAGACTAAGCGTAGGCTTGGGGGGTGCGGCGAGTTTTCAAGCCGGGCTTCCTTGGCTGATTTGATAGATACAAGGAGGTTCTGTAATGGCAGAAGCTGACACGACAGTATATCCAACAGGTCTGACAGAAGCGCAGGCCCTGGAAATCAACGATGGCCTCAAATGGGGAACGCGGATTTACTTCGCGATCGCCGTTTCGGCTCATATCCTGGCGTTCATTTTGACGCCGTGGCTGAAGTAGAGGAGGACTAATCATGAAAGAAGGTCGGATTTTCCTCTATGTGAGCCCGAACTTGTTGGTGCCCATCATGTTCCTCGTGATGGTCCTCACCTCGCTCTCGGTTCACTACAGCGTCCTTTCCAACACCACATGGATGGCTGACTTCTTCCAAGGCGGCGCAAGCGAAGCTGTTGCGGTTGAAGCCGAAGCTGTTGCTGCACCCGCGGCGGCAGCACCTGTGGCTGCTGCTCCGGAAGCTGCTCCTGCTGCGGCCGAATAGTCGCGGACAACCCATCTCTCGGCCTGCCCGCAAGGGTGCGGATCGGGAACACGGAAAGACCCGGCTGCAAATGCCGGGTCTTTCCATTTGTGCTCCAGGCCGGACGCAAGTGGACGCTTCGCCGACACGGATCGGCGGCCTTGGTTAGACAGGCGGTGTGGTCTGATCCGGGGGCAGCGGGCGACCCAGCAGCGGCCCCATGATGACCAGAGCCGCAGCCAGCAAGGCCATCTCCAGCAGATAGACCAGGATATAGCCGTTCGTGACCGGCGACCATGCATCCGAAAGGATGACGCCGCGCCCTACATCGCGCAGCACGCCGCCAATTGCGGCCCCGAACCCCGCAGCCGTTGCCTGCACCGCCCCCCAGGCCCCCAGCGCCATGCCAACCTGCCCCTTGGGGGCATCGCGCATCGTCGCGGTCAGCGTACCGTGTCCGAACAGGCCGGCTCCGCACCCGATCAGTAGCACCCCGATCGAGAACAGGGAGACAGATTGCATCGGCGCTGCCGCGATGACCATGGCGAAAGCGGGTAGGCCCATCAGCGCGCCCACCGCCGTTATCCTGACGGGATCGCTGCCCCGGCTGAGGATTTGCGATGCGATGGTGAACCCCACTAGGCTGCCTCCGGCGAGGATCGCTGTCAGCCTTGTGGTTGTGCCCACTCCAAGGCCCAGCGCCTGCCCTCCGAAGGGCTCGAGCAGCACGTCGGACATGGTGAAGGCCAGCGTCCCGACGCCGATCACCGTCAGCCGGCGGATGGCCTGCGCCTGCACGATGAAGAGGTTCCAGCTCTCCCCGAACGTCAAGGGCTGCGCCAACGCAGCGGCGGTCGCGGCGGCCGGATTGAGCGATTCCTGCTTCCAGGTGGCGATGAAGTTCAGCAGGATGGTCACAACGGCGCAGGCCTGGATAACCTGGATCAGACGGCCGGGGCTGAATTCGCTCAGAAACGATCCAAAGGCCAGCGCAGCGACAATCGATCCGACCAGCAGGCTGACATACATCAGCCCGACCACATTGGCCTGCTGATCTTCACGCGCCAGGTCGGTCGCGAGGGCGAGGCCCACCGTCTGGGTAATATGCACGCCCGCCCCTACGAGCAGGATCGCCACGCCTGCGCTGATCTGGCCGATCCACGCAGGCCATGCCGCGGATTGCATTGCGCCAGCCAGCACCAGCAGCGCGAAGGGCATAAGTGCCAGTCCGCCGAACTGAACCATCGTTCCGCGAAAAATATAGGGAACCCGGCGCCAGCCCAGCGCCGATTTGTGCGTATCGGACCGAAAGCCGATGAGCGCTCGGAACGGCGCGAAGAGCAGCGGCAGGGCCAGCATCACGCCGACGATTGTCGAGGGAACCCCAAGCTCTACGATCATCACCCGGTTGAGCGTGCCGACCAGCAGGGTCAGCGATATCCCGACCGAAAACTGAATGAGGGAAAGACGCAGCAAGCGGCGCAGGGGCAAGTCCTGATCGGCGGCATCGGCAAACGGCAGCACCCGTTTGCCCCAGCGCATCCAGACAGACATCAGTTTTTTATCTAACCGGTTCACCATTGCGGTCTTGGCCTCGTTAGATGGTAACGGCGTCCTTGCGGACGACCGATAGATGCTGCGATCATGCTGCGCAATGGGCCGCTAGCCAAAGGCCTGATTGCCCATACCGATGATGCCCTGCGATCATCCAGCGAGCCTTCGGGATCTGACTTCGGGGTGCCTGCTCCGCCGCGCGGCCGCCGCTGGTTCGTTCGCATTTTCTTCGGCGTCACGGGGCCTTGCTTCCCTTCGCCGCCTTCTTCACGATCCCGCTCAGGCCTTTGGTCAGCTGGAACAATCCGTTCAACCGGCTTTGTGGATCGCTCCACGCGCGGTTGATCACCAGCTTCATGTCGGGGCGCAGCTTGGCGGTGTCTTTCCCGCCATCGTTGAGCCGCGCGACATAGGCGATGAGGCCGGCCGGATCGGGGAAATCGTCCTGGTGGAAGCCCACCAGTGTGCCGCGTGCGCCAACATCGATCTTGGCGATGTTGGCACCGATCGCCTGATGCTTGATCTCGATCAGGCGGATGAGGTTCTTGGTCGGCTGCGGCAGATCGCCGAAGCGGTCGATCATTTCGGCGGCGAGGCTTTCGATCTCGGTCTGGCCCTCAGCCTGATTGAGGCGGCGATAGAGCGCCATGCGCACCGCCAGGTCGGGGACGTAATCCTCGGGGATCATGATCGGCGCGTCGACGGTGATTTGCGGGGTAAGCTTATCGCGCGGTCGCTCTAGGCCCATTTCGCCTGCCTTGGCGGCCAAAATCGCCTCCTCGAGCATTGCCTGGTAGAGTTCGAAGCCCACCTCCCGGATGTGGCCCGATTGCTCGTCGCCAAGCAGGTTGCCCGCGCCGCGGATGTCGAGATCGTGGCTGGCGAGCTGGAACCCTGCGCCCAGTGTGTCGAGATCGCCAAGCACCTTCAAGCGTTTCTGCGCGATCTCCGACAGCGCTACGCCCGCCTCGTGGGTGAGATAGGCATAGGCACGCAGCTTCGCGCGGCCCACTCGGCCACGCAGCTGGTAAAGCTGGGCCAGACCGAAGCGGTCGGCGCGGTGGATGATGATCGTATTGGCGCTCGGGATATCGAGCCCGCTTTCGACGATCGTGGTCGAGAGCAGCACGTCATATTTGCGATCATAGAAGGCGCCCATGCGCTCCTCGACCTCGCCCGGGGACATCTGGCCGTGGGCGGAGACGGCCTTGATCTCGGGCGTGTTCTTGCGCAGCCATTCCTCGACATCGGCCATGTCGGAGATGCGCGGCACGACGATGAAGCTCTGTCCGCCGCGGTGATGTTCGCGCAGCAAGGCCTCGCGGATTACCATGTCGTCCCACTCCATGACGTAGGTGCGCACCGCGAGGCGGTCGACCGGCGGGGTCTGGATGGTGGAAAGCTCGCGGAGGCCGGACATCGCCATCTGGAGCGTGCGCGGGATCGGGGTGGCGGTGAGAGTGAGGACGTGGACGTCGGCGCGCAGTTGCTTCAGCTTCTCCTTGTGGGTCACCCCGAAGCGCTGCTCCTCGTCGACGATCACGAGGCCGAGGTTCTTGAACTTGGTCGACTTGGAGAGGATCGCGTGCGTGCCGACCACGAGATCGACCTGGCCGTTCTCTAGACCCTCGCGGGTTTCGGCTGCT
This sequence comes from Erythrobacteraceae bacterium, assembly GCA_027489095.1. GTDB lineage: Bacteria > Pseudomonadota > Alphaproteobacteria > Sphingomonadales > Sphingomonadaceae > Erythrobacter. Next base: position 36,369 of record JAIYAL010000021.1, on the reverse strand, counting down.
TCCTTGGATGTAACCAGCCGTGATAGGCGCCCGACACGCAGGGGGAAGCCCGCGAAGCGCTCGGCGAAGTTCTGGTAATGCTGGCGGGCAAGCAGCGTGGTCGGCGCGACGACCGCGACCTGCTGGCCGTGCATCGCGGCCACGAATGCAGCCCGCAGCGCCACCTCGGTCTTCCCGAAACCGACATCACCGCACACGAGGCGATCCATCGGACGCCCGCTTTCAAGGTCTGACAACACGTCGGCGATGGCGCGTTCCTGATCCTCAGTTTCCGACCACGGGAAGCGGTCGGTGAACTGGCCGAGGGTTGCGGGATCGGCGGGGAGGGCGGGTGCCTGTCGCAACGCACGCGCGGCTGCCACTTGCATCAGCTCGCCGGCGATAGCGGTGATGCGCTCCTTGAGCTTGGCGCGGCGGCGTTGCCATGCCTCGCCGCCAAGCCTGTCGAGCGCGACGGCCTGCTCGGAAGAACCGTAGCGGGTGAGGACGTCGATGTTCTCGACCGGTATGAACAGCTTGTCCCCGCCCGCATATTCCAGCGCGACGCAATCATGCTTGCTCTGGCCGACCGGAATGGCCTCAAGACCGAGATACCTGCCGATCCCGTGCTCGATGTGGACGACCAGATCGCCTTGGCTCAAAGCCTGAAGTTCAGCGAGGAAGGCGTCGGAATCCTTGCGCTTCTTCTTGCGCCGTACCAGCCGGTCGCCGAGCAAGTCGGCCTCGGTGACAAGTTCAAGTGTTTCGCTCGCAAAGCCGGTTTCGAGTGGAAGGACTGCGACCGCAACCTTCTTCTTGGCGGATAGGCCGAGCGCCTGCTGCCAGGTTTCCGCGAGCGCCGTGGGCGCCCCTGCCTCGTCGAGGATCGCCGCAATGCGCCGCGCGCTGCCGTTCGAATAGGCCGCGACGAGCGGCTTGCGACCCGACTTGGCGACCGCCTTCAGATACGCTGCGGCCGCTTCGTAGACGTTCTCGCCGCGCCCGCGCTCGGGCGAGAAATCGCGGCCCGAGCGGAAGCCGAAATCGAGCACTTGCCCGCTCTCTTCGGCGGCAAAGCCGGTGGCGCGGTGGATGGGCTGGGCGGCCAGTGCGGTGTCGAATTCCGTGCGCGAAAGATACAGCGCGTCTGGCTTCAAGGGTCGGTAGCTGCCCTTTTTTTCGCTCGCGATGCGTCCGCGCTGTTCGTGGTAATCGGCGATGTCGGTCAGCCGTTCCTCGGCCGCACCGAGCGCGCTCTGGTCGATCACCACCACGTCCTGACCGTCGAGGTGGTCGATCAGCGTCGCCAGCTTGGTCTCGAACAGCGGGAGCCAATGCTCCATGCCGGCCAGCCGCCTACCCTCGCTCACCGCCTCATAGAGCGGATCCTGCGTGGCGTTGGCGCCGAAAAGTTCGCGGTAACGGCTGCGAAAACGCTTGATGCTCTCCTCGTCGAGCAGCGCTTCGGAAGCAGGAAGCAGCAGGTGACTTTCGATCCGCTCGACTGTCATCTGCGTCGCGGGATCGAAAAGGCGCAAGCTCTCGAGCTCGTCGCCGAAGAAGTCGAGCCGCAGCCCGCTATCGAGCGAGGAGGGGAAGATGTCGACGATCGAGCCACGCACTGCGAACTCGCCGTGGTCGATCACCGTATCGGTTCTGCTGTAGCCTTGCCTTGTGAGAAGCGCAGCGAGGCTGTCGAGGCCGATCTGCATGCCGACCTTGAACTCGCGCACACTTTCGCGGACCCGAAACGGGGTGAGTACGCGCTGGAGCACGGCGTTGACTGTCGTCACCAACAATTGCTGCGCTGCGCCCGGCTGCTGCAACCGGTGGAGCGCTGCAAGCCGCTCGGCGCTGATCGACAGCGCGGGGCTGGCGCGGTCGTAAGGCAGGCAGTCCCATGCGGGGAAGGTTACCACGTCGATCTCGGGCGCAAAGAACCGGGCGGCTTCAGCAGCCGCACGCATTGCCGCCTCGTCGGGAGCGATGAACACCGCGCGCCGTTTCGCAGCGCGGGCGAGGTCGGACAGCACCAGCGGCAGGCTCCCGCGAGGCAGCGAGGCGAGGGTCAGCGGGTCGCGGGCCGCGAGAATGCGGTTGAGATCGGGCATGGTGTCTTTGCTTCTGGTCGGCTGCCTTGGAGGGCGGCCGTACGCCCTTCGAAAGGTTTGGGGCTCTTAATCGGTTCCGGGCCTTAGCCATTCATACCACACCTGTCGAACCGCGCGGTGACGCAGCGGAACAGGATCAGCGCGGAATGTCGACGTAATCGAGCTTCTGCATCACGGTGATGAGCTCACCTGCCAGATGTTGGGGCGGCGGCTGCGAGCCGAGGGCCCATGCCATCACGTCGACATCGTCCTCGTCGAGCAGTGCCTCGAACCACGCCAGCTCCGCCTCGCCCCAGCCTGCATGATAGCGATCGAAGAATCCGCCCATCATGTAATCGGCTTCGCGTGTGCCGCGGTGCCAGCTGCGAAACTTTGCGCGCGCCAATCTTTCGCTGAGGCTTCGTTGGTCGAAGGAGGGCGTGTCGGTCATGGCGCTCACCTAGCCACAGGTCTGCGCAGGCACAACTCGCAAAGTCGCAAGCGCGGTGTTAGCGAAGCTACCCATGCGCCCCGAGGCTCTCAATCCGCTCTTCGCCGAAGTCCAGACGCTCGAGGGCGTGGGGCCAAAGCTGATGAAGCCGCTCGAGAAGCTGGGGCTGACCCGGGTGAAGGACATCGCCTATCACCTGCCCGAACGCTTCGTTAGCAGGCGGATGGTCGCCGATCTCGACCAAGCGAGCGAGGGCGAGCAGGTGATCATCGCGCTCACCCCGGTCGAGCACCGCGCCCCGCGCCCCGGGAGCCGTGGACCCTACCGCGTGCTGGCGCAGGATGCTGCCGGAAACATCTGTTCGCTCAATTGGTTCGGCAAGGCGGCCTATGGGGCCAAGAAGCTGCTTCCGGTGGGCGAGGCACGCTGGATCGCCGGAAGGCTCGACCGCTACGGTGACATGCTCCAGATTGTTCATCCGGACCATATCGAGGTCGAAAGCGCAGCGCATATGGGGCGGATGAGCGAGCCGGTCTACCGCCTTTCAGACGGCCTGACCCAGCCAAGGGTGGGAGACTTCGTGGAACAGGCGCTCGCCCGGCTGCCCGAGCTTCCCGAATGGATCGAGCCGAGCCAGCTTGAGCGCGCCGGGTGGCCAGCTTGGGCTGCGGCGCTGAGGCTGGCGCACGCGGGCAGCGATGCCAAGGCGCGCGACCGGCTCGCCTATGACGAACTGCTGGCAAACAGCCTCGCGCTGCTGCTGGTCAAGGCCGACGGACGGCGCCGAAGGGGGCAGGCGCTGATCGGTGACGGGGCCTTGCGGGCCAAGCTGCAACTCCCCTTCGGCCTCACCGGCGCGCAGACCCGGTCGATCGCCGAGATCGAGGGCGACATGGTGCAGGAAGCGCCGCTGCTGCGGCTGCTGCAGGGCGATGTTGGGGCGGGCAAGACCGTGGTGGCGCTCAATGCCATGCTGATCGCTGTTGAGGCGGGGAAGCAGGCCGCGCTTCTCGCGCCGACCGAGATCCTAGCGCGCCAGCACTTTGAGACCCTGCGCAAGATGCTTGGGCCGACAGGGGTTGAAATTGCGCTGCTGACAGGGCGGGCCAAGGGGCGGGAGCGGGAGAGCATCCTGATGGGGTTGCTGGACGGCTCGATCCAGCTGCTGGTTGGCACCCATGCGATCTTCCAGGACACGGTGAACTACCGCGATCTCGGCGTGGTGGTAATTGATGAGCAGCACCGCTTCGGGGTCGCGCAACGCCTTGCGCTCGCGGCCAAGGGCAAGCGCGCGCCACACACTCTTGCGATGACTGCCACTCCGATCCCGCGTTCGCTGACGCTGGCACAATATGGCGAGATGGACGTGAGCCGTCTCGACGAACTCCCCCCCGGACGCCAGGCGATCGACACCCGGGTTGTCCCGATGGAGCGCATCGAAGAGGTGGTAGCGGGGATCGAGCGCCACCTTGCCGGCGGGAGCCAAGCCTATTGGGTGTGCCCGATGGTGCGCGAGATCGACGGCGCGCCGGACCTTGCCGATATCGCCGCGGCTGAGGCGCGGTTCGCGGGTCTCAAGGAGCAGTTCGGCGAAGCGGTGGTACTGGTCCATGGCCAGCTTCGTCCCGAGGTCAAGGATGCCGCGATGGAACGTTTCGCCACCGGGCAAGCGCGCTTGCTGGTAGCGACGACAGTGATCGAGGTGGGCGTTGACGTCCCGTCCGCCACGCTCATGGTGATCGAGCAGGCAGAGCGCTTTGGTCTTGCTCAGCTCCACCAACTGCGCGGGCGGGTGGGGCGGGGGGCGGAGAAATCCACCTGCCTGCTGCTGCGTTCGGGCCAGCTGTCGGAGACTGGCCGCGCCCGGCTTGCCCTGATGCGCGAGACGCAGGATGGGTTCCGGATTGCTGAGGAAGATCTTGCCCTGCGTGGCGGCGGCGAGCTGCTCGGAACCCGGCAATCGGGCGAGGCGGGGTTTCGCATCGCTGATCTCGAACAGGTTCAGCGCCTGCTGCCAGTCGCGCACGGCGATGCCCGGCTGCTGATGGAGCGCGACGGCGGACTTACCAGCCCCCGAGGCGAGGCGGCCCGGATGCTCCTCTACCTTTTCGAACGCGACTGGGGCGTGCAGCTCTTGCGGGGCGGCTAGGCCCTGCGCTCTCAGGCCTTCAGGCCCTTCGCTTCATTTACAAGGTGCGCAAGCCACGCCTCGACGCCGATGGTGATCACTTCCCAAGCCGCCTCGAAGGCCGCTGCTTCGCCGTAATAGGGGTCGGCCACGTTTTCGCCCGCGCGGCCCTCGACCCTATCCATCAGCATGGAGAGCCGCGCGGTCGCATCACGCGGGGCTCGGGCGCGCACGCCTTCAAGATTGGACCGGTCGAGCGCCACGATGTGCGCAAAGCGGTAGAAATCGTCACGCTCGATCTGGCGCGCGGCCTGCTCGGAGATGTCGATCCCGTGGCGTCCGGCGACCGCGATCGCGCGCGGATCGGGCGGGCTGCCGACGTGGTAGGAGGCGGTTCCGGCGGAATCCACGAGGCAGGCAAAGCCCTGCGCCTGCGCCATTTCGCGCAGCACGCCTTCTGCCATCGGTGACCGGCAGATATTGCCGAGACACACGAACAGCACTCCACTCCTATGCTCGATCCCCCCGTGCATGGGTGTCGGGTTAATACAAGTTCCGCGCAGTGTCCACAGACTATCCTGTTGGTTTCACGTGAAACATCGCCTCGCTACACAGATTCATGGCTAACGCCTGGTTAATCACGCGTCGAAAGGGATTTGGCGGGGGTCTAGAGGGGGTCTAGAGGGGGTCTAGGCCGCAGCGACGGGGTGCGGCGATGTGCTTGCCAGCATGTCCTCGGTGATGCGCCGGATGTTGACCTGCGCCTTCAGCCGCGCGCCGAGCAGCGCCGTGCCTGAAACCTTGCGCTGTACGAACAGCGTCTCGATCGGCGGGAAGGCCCAGGTGTCCTTGTCCTGCGCGATCGCGAAACCTTCATCGCGCAACAGCGGGATGAAGGCCCGATCGCCGAAATCGAAGGGCTTGTCCTCGCGCATCTCGTTGATGACGATGGCGATCATCCGGTTCACCCGCTCGGGGTGCTTTTCGGCGACGATCGGCATCATGAACCCGGCCTCGATGGTGGCGGCGAGCACTTCGGTTGCATTGCCGCGAAGGCCCGCCTCGAGCATCCGACGATAGCCGTTGGCCACCGCCGGATCGACCGGGCGGCAGGCGCCGAAATCCAAGAGCACGATCTCGCCCGTCTCGCGCCGGTAGCGGAAATTGGCGAAGTTGGGGTCAGTCTGCATCACCCCGAAATCGAACAGTTCGCGCGTCACCAGCCGGATCAGCCGCGCGAACACCTCATCGCGGCGCTCAGGTGCCTCGTTGCCCAGTTCCTCGATCGAGACCCCTTCCTCGAAGCTCATCGCCAGGATTGATCCTCGGGTCAGGCCTTCGTGCAAGCGCGGCACGACAAAGCCGGGGGTGCCCGCCAGCTGCTGACGGTAAAGCGCCATCTGCGCGCCTTCTCGCTGGTAGTCGGCTTCCTCGTGGAGCTGTTGCTTGGCCGCCGCCATCAGCTTATCCATCTCGAGCTCGGGCGGGGCAAAGCCGGCGACCTTCAGCAGCGTCATCACGTTGTCGACATCGCTGTCGATCGACTTGGCGACGCCGGGATATTGCACCTTGATCGCCAACTCCTCGCCGTCGCGGGTCAGCGCCTTGTGGACCTGGCCGATGCTTGCGGCGGCGATCGGGCGGGGGTTGAACCACCGGAACTGCTTGCGCCAATCGGGGCCCCATTCGCTCTTGAGCACCTGATCGAGCTGGCGGGTCGGCATGAAATTGGCCTGATCGCGCAAGGTGGCGAGGATCCGCGACAGCTCCTCGGGCAGGAAATCGCCCGCGTCCAAGCTGATCATCTGTCCCATCTTCATCGCCGCGCCGCGCAGGTGCGAGAGGCGATCGGTCATGCGCTGGACATTGCCGGGGGTGAGGATCAGGTCGCGCGGGCTAATGCTCTCGCCGCTTGCGAGCCGCCGTGCGCCCTCTGCCACCATGCCGCCCGCCACGCCGCCCACGAGCCGTCCGAAAGTGCCGATCCGTGCGACCCGCCCGGCGGGCACGGCGCGCTGGCGATTGCGGTCTTCGGGGCGGTCGGAGAATTCTGGAATCTGGTCGTCGTCGGACACGGGGAAGGGGGCTTTCCGGTTGCAAGAGGCTTTGGGGAGCAACGGCCTGGGTGGCCGCCTGTTCCGTCAAAGTGGTGCTCTGTTACGAGATGCAAAGCCCTCCATCGACCGGAAGGCACTGCCCGGTGATGTAATCGGCATGGGACGAGGCGAAGAACACGGCCAGCCCCTCGAGACCCGCGTGATCACCCGGACGGCGCAGCGGGATGCGGCGGCTCATCCATTCGCCGAATTTGGGATCGGCCTTGGCGGTGATGTCGGTCTCGTAATAGCCGAAAAGGAAGGCGTTGGCGGTGATCTGGTAGCGCGCCAGCTCGAAGGCGGCGGCGCGGGTGAGGCCATTCAAGGCGGCTTTGGAGGCGGCGTAGTCCGAGCTGCGGTTCACCCCCATGATCGACTGGCCTGACGATGTCGCGATCAGCTTGCCGCCCGCGTCCCCATCCTTGGCGCGGGCGATCATGTGGCGGGTCACGTGCTTGTAGACCAGCGCCGCGCCGCGGGTGTTGACGGCCATCGTGTGATCCCAGCCTGCTCCGGTGATGTCGGGAATGGCTGTGCCCGCGCCAGAAATCCCGGCATTGGCGAAGCACACGTCGATGCGGCCAAGCTGCACGAGGGTCAGGGCAATGGCGCCTTCGATCTGCGCGTCATCGGCGACATCGCAGGCGAGCGCGATCACCTCGCCCTTGCCGAGCGCGCGCAGTTCTTCGAGCGCGGCGGCGTTCTTGGCTTCGTTTCGCGCGAGGATGGCGACATTGGCGCCGGCTTTCGCAAGGCCCCGCGCCATGGCGAGGCCGAGCCCGCCATTGCCGCCGGTGACAATGGCCGTGCGGCCGGTGAGATCGAACAGGTTCATGCTCGCTCAAGTGACGCAAACGAAGGCCCGAGGCAAGGCGCCGGGAACCGGGCAGGCCTCGCGCGACTTGTGCCGCCATGGACGGACAAATCGCAACTTCGCCCGCGTCGCTCACGCCTTCGCTTTCGGGGGCCGCTCGCGCGCTCGGCTATGCCGGGCTTCTGCCGCAGGTGCTGTGCGTCGGGCTGATCCTCGCCGGGCACGAATGGCGCTATGCCGCGCTCGCCGGGGGCTTTGCCTATGCTGCGGCTATCTTCAGCTTTTTGGGCGGCGTGTGGTGGGGGCAGGCGGTGGCGAGCGGGCGCGCGACCACCGGGGCCTATCTGCTCGCCGTCACGCCGAGCCTTCTTGCGGTTGCGCTGTTCCTGCCCTGGACGTTTGGATGGGAGTGGCCCGGCCCCGCGCTGCTCTATCTCGGCGCGCTTATCCTTGGCTCGCCGCTGATCGACCGCGCACTGGGCTTCGCTGCGGCTGACTTCCTGCGGTTGCGCTGGCACCTTTCGATCGGCCTAGGCGTGCTGACGATCGGGCTCGGCCTTCTTGCCGACCGGGTGATGTGACCGCCGCAATCAGGTGCCCAGGGCCAATGTTTGCGATGCGTTAACCACTGTGATCTAGGGATTGAGCGGGTTTCCCAGCGGGATATGCGCGCCTGATGATTGCTTGGTTCTCCTCTTTGGCCGACAGGTTGCGCCGCTTGGCCAAGCCAGCGGACGTGGAAAGCGTTGAGCCACAAGGCGAAAGCGCGCGACTTTCGGGCCGCGACCTGCTCCGCAGCAAGCGCGCCCGCGTCGCCATGGCGGCGATCGCGTTCGGGCTTGTTTCCGCCCTGATCGACCTGCCGCTTCCGGCCGAGGACTTCTATCGCGGTGTCCGCGCCGAAGTCCGTTCGCGCCCCGCGCCGCAGGACATCGCGATGATCGCGATCGACGACAAAACACTCAACGCCTACAACGGCGAACCCCCGTCACGGTTCGCGGACAGCCGCCTGATCGACAATCTTTCGGATCTCGGGGTGGATCGGATCACCTTTGACCGTGCGCAGGCCTCGGTCGGCGACCGTGCGTCCAACAAGGTCTTGCTCGACACGCTCAAGCGTCACGAAGGCAAAGTGTGGTTCGGGATCGTGCCCCGGCACGAGATCGGTTTCCAGGTGGTCGACGAGATCTTGCCGCTTCCCTTGTTCCGCGAGCATGTGCAATTCGCTTCGATGAGCGGACGGGGCAATCCCTTCGGCCTGTCGGTGTCATTCCCGACCAGCGTGGAGGCGGCGGGCCGCAAGCATCCCTCGCTCTCCGCCGCATTGGCCGAATACACCGGCCCTGAACGGATGTACCGTCCCGATTACGCCTTCGACCCGCGCACCATTCCGACCTTCAGCTACATCGACGTGCTTGAAGGACGGGTGTCGCGCAAGGATCTCGCCGGCAAAAACGTGATCATCGGCGAGGCCAATTACCTGTCGAGCGACTTCTTCGTTCTGCCGCTGCGCAACGGGAAGATCCCGGGCGGCTATTTCCACATCATGGGCGCGCATACGCTCAAGCGCGGTGTGCCGGTCGACTTGATGTGGTTTCCCGCCCTGCTGATTGTTGCTGCGGCGATCGTGTGGGTGGCGCGCGGCCGCAGCAAGTCGGGCGGGGCGCTGGGCTTTGTCGCGGCGGGGCTGTTGCTTCTACCTTTCCTGCTCGACGATTTCGGCGTCAACATGGACATCATGCCGGCGCTGCTCGGGGTAATCTGGGCCGCGATCGGCTTCCAGCGGATCAACAGCAAGTATTACAGCCGCAACGTCGACGCGATGACCACGACTGCGATCAGCTCGTCCAAGCCGAGCGAGGATTGCGATGTCTACGCGCTCAAGATCGCCAACCTCGCCGAGCTTTCCGAGGATTGGTCGGCGCGCGAGACCGGCGATTTCGTCAACACCCTCATCACCTATGTGAAGGGCCCCGGCGAGGTCGGCGACGTCGCCTTCGAGCGCGACCTGCTCGTCTGGCTCGCCCCGCGCATGAACACCGCTGAGCTCGAACTGCACGCCGATGGCCTGGCGCTGATGCTCAAGACCGCGATCAATCACGACTGGCAGTCCTCCAACAGCGCCCCGGCGCTGGGGATCGACACCAACCACGACCTGCCAGTGGCGCTGCGGATCAAGAAGGCGATGCAAGTCGCGGACGAGGCCGCGAACCGCGGGGTGCGCTTCATCATCAACGATGCTGCGCATCTTGAGGCGCGCAATTACCGGCTCGAGCTGATCCGCGTGCTCGAACGCGGCCTGCGCGACCGCGATATCGGGGTGGCCTACCAGCCCAAGATCGATCTTGCCTCGGGCCGGATCGTCGGCGCCGAGACGCTGATCCGCTGGCGGCCCGACGGAGGCGATTTTGTCAACCCGCAGGAACTTGTCCTTGCTGCCGAAGCGGGCGACCGCATCAACGAGCTGACCCTGGTGGTGATGGAGACCGCACTGGTCGAGGGCAAGCAGGCGATCGCCCTCGACCCGCGCTTCAAGCTGGCGGTCAACATGTCGGCCAAGAGCCTCTCCGACACGCACCTATTGTTCGAGATCATGACGATGCTCGGGCGCTACAATTTCCCTGCCGAGAACCTCACGCTCGAACTGACTGAGACCGCCAAGCTCGAGGACCAGCGGATCGCGCCGCAGATCGCCGCGCTCAAGGCGCGCGGGATCGGTCTGTCGATCGACGATTTTGGCACCGGACAGTCGAACCTCGAATATATCGAGAAGCTGCCGAGCTCCGAGCTGAAGATCGACAAGCGGTTCGTGCAGCACATGGCGACCTCGGAAGAAAGCCGCGCCGTTGTGCGCGCCACGATTGAGATCGCGCACTCGCTCGGCAAGATTGTGGTGGCCGAGGGCGTCGAGGATATCGCGGTCGCCTCAGCCCTCAAGGCGATGGGCTGCGACCAGGCGCAGGGTTACCTTTTCTCGCGTGCGATCGCCATGCCAGCGCTGCTGGCCATGATGGGTGGAGGCCAGGTAGCAGTTAACGCTTGATTAGGGTTAATAAAGTGTTAAAGATCCTACCAGCTATCACGCTGTTAGGAGCAAGAGCATGTGGGGATTCTATTCCTGGTTGTTCGGGAACGGCCGCTAATTAACGGCGTCTTATGAACGGCAAAAGCCCCGGGAAACCGGGGCTTTTTTCGTTTCTGGCGCGGATTTGCCAGGTGGAGAGGGCAGGCCTACCGCGCGTGCTGGTGATGCCCCGATCCGGTGATTTTCTGGCGTGCATGGTTAAGGTTCTGCGATTCGCGCCAAATCGGTTGTGGCAGAGTTCCAGCCTGAATTCCCACTTCGATCGGCGAACCAAACAAGGGCGGGGATCCGTCCGTGCCAGAAGGCGCGCGCAGGCGAGGGCCACCCTTTGCCCGTCTTCAGCGGGGGTGAAGAAGTCCACCCCTGAAGGCGCTCAGGCATCCGTCGAAAAGCGAACGCCTCGCTGGTTCATCCAACATCGATCGTCAGTTAGATTGCCTGCCATCGTCCCTCCGCAAAGCGCAGGGCGGCAGCGAAAGGCGAGACCGCAGCCTCGCCTTTCAAGACCTAGAACTGCGCCTTTACCCCGACCGAGAAAGAGGTGCCGACCCGGAAACTGTTGATGTCGATCCTGACGCCGTTCAGCTCTTGGTATTCGAGATTGTCGCGCCCGAAGATGTTGCGCACGTCGAAACTCAGCTCGAGTGGCTGGCGGCCAAGCTTGACCTCCGAGCGGGCAACGAAATCGACCGTCAGGCCCGGATCTTCGAGCACATCGGGCAATGCGCTGCCGCGGGCGGTCACGCGCTTGCTCGCGTAGTTCACGAGGAACGTCGCCTGCTGGATCTTATCCTTGTCCTCGATCCCCACCGAGATGTTGGCGACATGGTCGGACTGGCCGACCAGCGGCGCGCCCTGATCGAAGAGCTGGCTCGCAAGCTGGGTGGTGTTGCCCGGGATCGGCGCAAGATCGGTCGGTCCGACCGAAATGCTCGACTTGGTGTAGGTGTAGTTGAGCAGCACCAGGAGCTGCTTTGCCTCGAAGAAGCTACCGCCCCAGTTGGCGAGATCGAAGCCGTAGGCGAAGTCGATCTCGGCGCCGTAGAGCTCCGCGCTCGGCGCGTTGGCAAAGCTGGTCAGCAGTTCACCCGAGGCCGAGATAAGGAAGTTCTCGATCGGGTTGTCGATCTTCTTGAAGAAGCCCGCAAGACTGACCTTGCGGGGGCCGCCGAAGTAGTACTCGGCGCGGCCTTCGAGGTTGATCAGGTCGCTGTCCTGAAGGAACGGGTTACCGCGGAAACGGCGGTTGGATTCGGGATCGAAATAGGTCTGCTCGACCAGTTCGCGGAACTGCGGGCGGGCGATCGTCTTCGATGCCGCGAAGCGCAGCTGGAGATCGTCGATGGCCTCCCAAGTGATTGTCGTGCCGGGCAGGAAATAATTGTTCGCAAGGTTGGTCGGCACCGATCCAGTGATGGGGATAAGGAAAATCGACTGATCGAGCGCGACGGTCTGCGTGGCGTCTTCGTACCGCACACCCGCCTCGACGGTCAGTCGGTCGGTGGGAGCCCAGCGCGCAAGGCCGTAGCCTGCATTGATCGTTAGCGCGGCGTCGAACACCGGGAACGGCGTCGCTTCGGTGAGCGTGACGTTGAACCCATTCAGGGTGGCGCCGTTGAGGAGGAAGCCCGGTTGGCGCAGGCCGACTGCGGGGATAAGCTCGCCGGGTAGCAGATCGCCCGAGAGGAAGGGCCGGAACTCACGGCTCGATGAGCGGCGGGTGTTGTCCGTATAGGCATAGCCGATCGTTGCATCGAGTTCGGGCATGACCTCGTAGGTAAGGTCGATGCCGGCAAACCACTGCTCTTCCTTGAGGTCGTCGAAGGCGACGTTGGTGATGCCAGCGTCGGAGACCTGAGAGAGGTACGCAACAAACTGGTTGCCGAAAGGGCTCCCCGGGGCGTTGGTGCGGGTGTAGCTGACGTTTGCGTTGAACGGTGCCTCGCGATCTGTGCGGGCATAGCCGCCGCGCAGGTCGATTCGCACTGGATCAAAGCGCAGCTCTGTGACGATCTGGCTGTCGATCAGCTGGCGCTCGAACCATGCCGTCTGCTGGTTGAGGAAGTCGAAGCCGGTCGCACCCAAAAGGACATTGTTGGCGGTTTCAAGCCGCGCGGTCTTGAGCGAGTCTCGGATGTAGAGGTTGGTCCAGCGGAAAGTGTGCTCGCCAATATCGAGCCCGACTCCAAGGAGCGCGTTAAACAGAACGTTCTCATCGGTGATGAAGGTGCTCGAATTCTCGAAGATCTCGCTGAAGTCGCCGCTGGCCACCTGGCTCTTGACGGTGCGGTTGCGCAGGCGGTTCTTGATCGAGGCCGTTGCGATCACCCCAAGAGTCGCGTCGCTGCCGATGTCGGCGGAGATGCCGCCGGTGAGCGATCCGGACAGGTTCGCCCGCTGATTGGGGACTCGCTGCAAAGTCACGAGGTTGAAGGGCAGGATTTGGCCCGCGATCCCTTCCTGCTGGGCGATGGTCAAGTCGCTGATCCGCTTGCCACTATCGAGGAAGGCGGTGAGGTTGGACGGGATATCGCGGTTGCCGTTGTCGAAGCCGAATGAATCCCAGTCCGACCCGAAATAGGTGAGCCCGTTCTGGAAGGTGGTGAGCGTGTCGCCGCTCATGCCGAGGCTCACGTCGAGAAAGTCCTCGCTCGGGATTGCCTTGGTGGTCAGGTTGATCGCGCCGCCGCCGAACTCGCCGGGGAAGTTGGCCGAGTAGGTTTTCTGCACCAGGCTCGATGCGATCACGTTGGTCGGGAAGATGTCGAGCGGGACAACCCGGCTCAGCGGCTCGGGGCTGGGGAGCGGCAGGCCGTTCAGCAGCGCGAGCGAATAGCGGTCACCGAGACCGCGCACGAAGACGCGGCCATTGCCGACCAGTGACAGGCCCGACACGCGGGCGAGCGCGCCTGCGATGTCGCTTTCGCCGGTGCGAGCGATGTCGGCTTCGGAAAGGACGGTGAGCACCTGGCCGGATGACCGCTCGGGATTGCGCAGGCGTCGTCCGGTGACGATGATCCCCCCGCCGGGGAGCGATATGTCGGGCTCGGCGACTTGCTCATCGGTTGGCTGTTCGGCCGGATCGCCTGCGGACAGATCGATCGGCTGGGCCGGCGGATCCTCGGGATTGCCAGCATCCTGGGCGTGGACGAGCGCCGGACAGCACAGGGACGTAGTCAGCAGCAGCAACCCCGCCAGACGCGAAACCTTCGACATGGAACAAGGCCCCCTCATGAATGCCTTTGTGACAATGGGCGGGCGCACGGCCCGCAAACGACAAGCGGGAGGCGCCCCACAAGAGCGCCCCCCGGCTGCCATAGGGCTCGATCAGCTGTAGACAGGCAGCGAGGTGCAGGCACCCAGCGGGCTGTTGAAGTTCTGGATCGACGAGTTGCAAGTCCAGCTCTGGAACACGCTCGTGAGCTGCGCCGCGTTCTGGATCGCACCAACATAGGTGCGGGTCGGGAAGAACGACGCAATCGGGTTGGCATTGAAGGCCGTGATGCCGTTCTCGCCAGTGCCGTTCACAACGTTGTTGGTCAGCGTGATCGCAAAGGCGATGTTGTTGTTGGAGCCGGCATTGACGGCCGCAAGCACCTGCGCGTCGGTGACGCCCGAGGAACCCTGGGTCGGGCGGGCCGGGGTGGCCCGGCTGCACGATCCGACGACCGAATCGATGCGGATCAGCGCGGCGAGGGTCGGTGCCTCGTCGATGCGGAGGCACACATTCTGCGCATCGATCACGCCGTTGGTGAGGCTGAGCGCTGCGCCGCCGCGGGCACGCACCACCGAAGTGGAAAGGCTCGAACGCTGCAGGAAGGTGAAGTTGTTTACCCTCATGACGCTCTGCGGGAACGCAGTGATCGGCGTGTTGCGAGTAAGATCGTTAGGCGAATCAAGCTCGATCAGGTTGTCGCCCGTGTTGGTGCGCTGCACCGAGAGCACCGTGTCGAAATTGCCCTGGATACCCGAGTCGGTGTCCACCGCATCGTCCGATGCGCCAATGACCGCGAGGTTGCGCACGTTGACCGTGCCGCCGAAGAACTCCGCGCCGTCGTCCGAGCTGTTGAACGTCATCACGTTTTCGATCGTGGTGCCCGAACCGGTGCCGCCGGTGGTGAGCGACTGCAGCTCGTTGCCCGGCGCCAGTTCAAAGCCCGAGAAGCGGATCTGGTTGAAGCGGAACGAGCCCGAGCTGTCGGCGTTGTTGCCGCCGCCATAGGGGGTCGCAACTGCGGTGCCTTCAAGCTGCTGCTCGCAGGTCGGGTTGGTGGTCGGCGCAGCGGCGGTGTTGAACACGCCGGTGTTGCAATCCGAAACCGGCGCGCGGCCGAGCAGCACAACGCCGCCCCACTGCGCGTCGCTCGCGTCGTTGGCCAGGCCGAAGACGTTGTCACGGCTGGTCCAGATGATCGGACGCGCGGAAGTGCCATTCGACTGGATGGCGTTGCCGCGGTTGACGACGAGGAAGGAGTTGCCCTGAGCAAACAGGATCACGCCCGGTTCAACGGTCAGGGTGACGGTGGTGCCCGTGCTGGAGAAGCCGCGGTCGGTACCAACGTTCACACGGTCGCGGATTTCGTAGAGCAGGCCCGGAATGTAGCGCAGCGTGTCACTCGCGTTGAAGGTCGCCGGCAGGCGGCACACGCGATAGGTACCGGTCGGGGTCGCCGTGGTGGTGCCTGCATCGATCAGCCCGCCGGTCGAGGCGATGGTCGGGCAGCCGGCCGCCGGGGTCACCAGCGTCGCGGTCGGCGTCGGGGTGGGCGTCGGGGTCGGCGTGGGGGCCGGGTTGTTGATGATGATGTCGCCGCCGCTGCCGGGCGAAACGATCTCGTCGGCGCCGCAGCCCGCGAGTGCCATCATGCTGCATCCGAGAATAAGAGTGCGTTGGAGATTTTTCACAGCTTACGGTCCCCTCTTGAGCCGACAATCCAAATGATGCGCGCCGGTTCTGTTGCGCTGAAGGGGTCGCTACGAGGCAGTCATGACCGTTTTGTTGCAGCATGACAGCTGCGTGTCGCAATTGCCATTATGACCGAAGAAAGACAAGGAATCGAGCCGCAACGCTCGCACGGTGAGCGGTGGGTGTAACAATAATATTCAATAAAATTAGGGTCCTGAGGAATCGTATTACATTAAAAAGACAATGTTTCAGTTTTGTTGCATAATCCTCTGGAGCGAGTCATCATGCACGTCGTTCATGGAGGAGCCCTGCTGATGTCCCTTACCGCAATCGCACTCGCGCTGATCGCAGCAAACCCTTCGGCAGGCATGCCTGTCGCCATGCTGGCCGAGGCGCCCGAGCTGGCCGCCCAGACGCTGGCTACGGGGCAAGCCGAGGAGGCGCTGGCGACGCTTGAACCGGCGAGCAGCGCCAATCCGCATGATCCGGCTGTGTTGATCAATCTTGGTATTGCCTATGCCCGCGTCGGCGACGAACCAAAGGCGCGCGCTGCCTTCATGCAGGCGCTCGGATGCCAGGATGTTGTGGAGCTTGATACGGCTGACGGCACCACCACGGATTCGCGCAAGCTCGCCCGCAAGGCCATCAGGATGCTGGAGCGCGGCGAGTTCCGCGCAGGCGCCGCACGCGCCGGCCAGCTCACCTATCGCGATTGATCGCAAGCCGGCGGTCGATACAGGCTCCTAGCGGCGCGAAGTGTCGCGGGGCGGTTGGCGGCCTTCACGGGCTCAAGTGTTCCGGCAATGGCCTCATCGTTGGCAACGCCGCAAACCAAAGCCTGTGCCTCCGTGAGGCTTGCGGCAACAGCCTGGGCGTAGCGCCCACGGTGCTGACCGACCGATTGGAGACGCTATGTGCCAGCGGCGTCCTCGAAAGATATCAGCCGCGCATGGAGGTCGATCGTCACGCCTATCGGATGACAGATGCCGGCCGCGCGCTCTTCCCGATCGTGGTCGCCTTTATGCAGTGGGGCGATGAATGGATTTCGGGCGCGGGGAACGAACCCGTCCGCCTGTCCGACAAGCGCAGCGGCAGGCCGATTGCAGCGGTTCTTGTTACGAACGAGGAGGGCAAGCCGCTCATTCCGTCAGAGGTAGTATTTGCGGCCGGCAACGGTGCAGATGCGGATACGTTAGCGGCTTTCGCAAGAGCTAGCGCCTGATCGTGTGAACAAAGCGCGGCGATGGAAGCTGCCGAGCCGTTATAGCGGTTTGACACCCGAAAGCCGAATTCTTCGTTACCACCCCGAATGGACGCAAAGACGCGGTCTTGCGTGCGCAAGGTTCAACCCAACCGTTGCCTCCGGACAGAATTGACGGCCTCATTCGCGCAGGAATGCTGCCGCTTCCACAAGGGCCGCATCTGCCTCCGGCAGTTTTCCCATAAACACGTGCCAGACGTGCGGCATGTCCGGCCACATGGACAGACGCAGGGATCCGCCGAGCCCCCATACGCGCTGAGCGAAAGCAAGCGCCTGTCCGCGCAAGGTTTCTGCTGCACTGGCATGGATCAACGTCGGCGGAAGGTTCTGGAGGAAGCTATCCCCGGCAAGCAAGGGGCTGATCGCGGGGTCATCCGGGTTGTGTCCTTGAGCGTAGAGTTCGCCGACCAGACCCATGGCATCGCCAGCGACCGCCGGGTCGTCAGGCTCGCGCGTGAACCCGCCGCCAATCGGCTCGAGCCCGAGGAAGGGGCTGAAAAGCACCAGCCGGTCAGGCCGCGGGACACCCGAAAGCGGTGCCAGGCCGAGCGCCAAGGCGGCCGCCAGATTGCCTCCGGCCGAGTCCCCCGCAAGTGCCAGCCGGCTGCAAGGCCCGGGAGCGTCAGGGCCGTTCCCGATGGCATGGACCAGCGCCGCCGCGCCGTCGATCAGGGCGGCGGGGAAGGGATGCTCGGGAGCAAGGCGGTAGTCGGGAACAAGCACCGCCATCCCGCTATGCAAGGCCAGCTCGGCCGCGATCACCCGGTGGCTCGCCATCGATCCTGCGACCCATCCGCCGCCATGCAGATAGACGACCCGCCCATCGGCGGCCTGTGGTGGCACCAGCCATTCCGCCGCCATCGCACCGATCTGCACCGGCACCACCCGGCAGGCAACCAGGCCCTCGCCCGCACACCCCATGCCATAGCCTTCGACCATTGCGCGCATGGCGCTGACGGGATCCAGATCCGGATCGGGTTCGCGCCGCAGGTGAGCGAAGACCTCGGCAAGGTCTGTGCGCACCGCCATCAGAACCGCCGCTCCACGCCGATGCCGAAGTGACGCGGTGGCTCGAGCGAGGCGACCCGCACCGAACCGAGCAGCGGAGAGACCACCGCGAGCGAGGACAGCACGCGCCGGTCCGTCAGGTTGCGGGCGAAGATATTGACCGCCCAATGCTCATCCGCGCTCGTCCACACCGCGCCGAGATCGAAGCGGACAAATCCTTCCTGTCGGGCATCGGCGGTGTTGAACTCGGTGAAGAAATACTCCGAACGCATTTGCATCGAGCCGTTGAGGTCGAGCCGGCTTCCGCCCGCCAGATCGGCTCGATACTGTGCCGAGAGCGTGCCCTGCCAGCGCGAGGTCAGCGGCAGGCGATTGCCCGAGACGTCAAACGCCTGGAAGGCGCGGCGCTGGTCAGTTGATACGAAGCTGCCGAACTCGGCATCCATCCAACTGCCCGACAGGCCGATCGTCAGGCCCGGGGCGGGCCTGACACTCGCCTCAACCTCGATCCCGTTGATCCGCGCAGACGCGGCATTGGCAAGGATCTGGCTGATCGGGCCGACCTGCACGATCTGGAGATCGCTGTAATCCGAGCTGTAGCCGGTGAGGTTGAACGTCCAGCCGCGCCCGGACAGGCGCGCGCCGGCTTCGATCGTGACGTTGATTTCCGGGTCAACGGGCGGTGTGAAGGCGCCGACGTTGAGCGCTCCCGATTTGAAGCCGCGCGCGACCGAAGCATAGAGCAAAAGGTCCTGCGAGGGGGTGAAGTCTATTCCGGCCTTGCCCGACCATTCGCCCCAGCTGTCGCGCTGCTGCCCGGTGACGGTGGGGGCGAGGAAGGTCAGGAACTCGCTCGCGCGCTTGGTGTCGTCGCTGTAGCGACCGCCGATCCTGAGCGCGAACTTCTCCGACAGTGCAAGCTTGCCATCAGCATAGCCGGCAAGCGCCTCCGTGGTGACTGTCCCGCCGCCAGCAAAGGCGAAGGGAAAGGGAAAGGTCACTGGCAGCGCGGGATTGAGAAACGCGCCCGGAAGCAGTCCATCGACCAGCGTCGTGCGGCTTTGGCGGAAGCGCAGCCACGTGCCGCCCACGAGCCAGTCGAGCGGTCCGCTGGCGCCCTTGAGATAGGCTTCGACGCTCGATTGGGTGCTGTCGGTGTCGAGCGTGGTGGTGCTGACGGTGCGCTCGGTGCCGTCCTGATCATACGTGATGAGGCGGTCAGAGCCGCGGGTGTCGGCGGTGATCACCAGTTCCGCTGCCCCAAGCGGTTGTTCGAGCCGCCCGGTTACTGACCAGACGTCGCGCCGGTTCTCGGCGCCCTGGCTCTTGAAACTGCGCTCTGCAGTCGATGGCTTGACGCCGAACAATAGCTCGGCTGGTTGCGGGAAGGGATCGGCGAGGATCTTGAGAGCCGGTCCGGCATCGTCCTGCGTGTAGCCGTTGGCACTCAGCAGGAGGCGTCCGTCACCGACCGGAACCGCGATTTGCAGGCGTCCGGCAAAACTGTCCTCTGCATCACCCCGCTTGCGCGCACCGGCGGTCCCGGCAAGCTCGTTGCGCGTGAAGCCCGAGAGCTTACGATACTGTGCGCTCGCTCTTGCCGTGATCCCGCCGCCCAGCGGACCGGAAAGCATGGCATCGCCTTGCACCCGTCCAAAATCGCCAAACTGCACGCCAACGCGGCCCTCGAGCGTGTCGGTCGGCGCGGCGGAGACGAAGTTCACCGCGCCGCCGGTGGCGTTGCGCCCGTAGAGCGCGCCTTGCGGACCGCGCAGCACCTCGATCCGTTCCAGATCCAGAAATGCGACAGCCGTGGCTTCCTGATCCGATAGGTAAACACCGTCGGCGTAAGTCGCGACACCCGGATCGCCGCCGGGCGAGAAGAAGTTGTTCCCGACCCCGCGAATGAAGATTTGCGCGATACCGAAGCTCTGGGCGAAGCTGAGACTGGGCACCTGCTGGGCGAGCTCGGTGAGCCCCTGGTTTCCGCCCTGCCGCAGCGTGTCACCGTCAAGAACCGAGATCGCGAGCGGCGTGTCCTGTATGCTGCTGCTACGCCGCTCTGCAGTGACGATAATCTCCTCAGGCTGCGGTGTATCCACCGTCGAGCCTGCACTTTCGTCCGCGCTCTGCGCTGCCGCGCCCGTTGCCGACAGCAGCGCTGCAAGCGATGTTGCGCTCGCAAAAATTACCTTGCGCATGGTCATTTCCTCCCCGTTGTCTGTGTTTTCTTTGTGGCTAGGCCCACGGTTCCGGCGGCGGAAGGACAGGAGCTTGCTCAACGGGCGGACAAATTCGCTCAAAATGGTCGTTGCCTTGCGGCGAGCAATAAGACAACATCGCCACGTGACGGCGCTGGTCCCCTTTGACTTTCTCGCTACCTTGCTTGGCGATGGCCCCGCGCGGGAGATGCTGACCGAGGCAGGACTGCCCGCGGACGGCACGCCGATCGGCCATCTCGATTTCTGGCGGCTGCTGCGCAATAACATCGACCGGACCGGTGACGAGCGCCACGCGCTTGGACCGCAAGCAGTGCCGGACGGCAGTTTCGCGCTTCTGCTGGCGGCGATGCGGCTGGGGCATGACCTCGGCGACGGACTGGCGCGGCTCGCCGCCGCGTCGCGGATCGTGTGGCCCGATCTGCCACTCGCGGTGCGCCGCGGCCATGATCTGCGCCTGCGCGTGCCGGGCACGGGCGATGTCCCGGCGCAGCGGCGGCTTTATGTAGAGATGGTGGTGGTCGTGCTCCACACCGCCTGCTGCTGGATGGCCGGGCAAAAGCTGGAACCGCGCCGCCTGATTGTGCCTCGCGACGATGCGCCGGGCAATGGGGCGCTGTTTGATCTGCTCGGCTGCCCGGTCATCCGTCGCGGGAACGACGTGGAACTGGTCTATCCATCAAGCGCCGCCGACGTCGCGCTGGTCGCCGACCGCTTCGACCTTTGGCCGACCCTGCTGTTCGAGACCTATCGTCAGATCACCGCTGAGCCGCTCACGCGGGTCAGCACGGCCGAGCAGGTTCTCGACCTGCTGTGGCAGGCCCCGCTCGACCAAGCGACGCTTGCGTCGATGATGGGGGTTTCAGTCCCCACTTTGCGCCGCCGTCTGGCCGAAGAGGGCTACAGTTATCGCGCGCTGATCGGTCATGTCCGCCAGCAGCAGACGCTCGCCGCGCTGAAGGGAGAGGTGGGGTTGGAAGACCTCGCAGCGGGGCTTGGCTATTCCGAAGCGCGCAGCCTGCGCAGAGCGACCCGCCGCTGGTTCGGCGCCCCGCCGAGCACCCTGCGGCGGCAGATGACCTAGGCATCGAACGGCAGGGCCTCTTTGAACCGGGACTAGGTCGTCAGTGATTGCAACGCGTCAGCGAAAGGCGGCGGCTCGATCTCATCCGGGGGGATCCCTTGCGCCTCACTTGCAGGCTCCAGCCGCCTTCGCGTCTCGCCGTCGTTGCCATGTCGATGCTCCGTGTGATCGAAGTGTGATCGGAGCCACGAAACGGGATTGTTGTGGGAGCGCACGGCG
Organism: Erythrobacteraceae bacterium; assembly: GCA_027489095.1. Classification (GTDB taxonomy): domain Bacteria; phylum Pseudomonadota; class Alphaproteobacteria; order Sphingomonadales; family Sphingomonadaceae; genus Erythrobacter. Next base: position 15,029 of record JAIYAL010000021.1, on the reverse strand, counting down.
AACCGGGCGTCTCCCCAACAAATCGATTTTGCGAAGCAAAGAATTGGTCGGGGAGAGAGGATTCGAACCTCCGGCCCCTGCCTCCCGAAGACAGTGCTCTACCAGGCTGAGCTACTCCCCGACCGTGTCGGCTCCACATGGGCAAAAACCCGCTGTGGATCGAGGCAAGGCGCGCCCTATAGGTGGGGATGAGGATAGTGGCAAGCGGGCAAATGCGCTCCTATAGTCCCCGCATGGCCAGCCTCGCGAATCCCCTTTCCGCCCCGACCGGGCCGCACCCCGAACAGCAATATCTCGATCTGATGCGGCAGGTCTGGGAGACGGGGAGCGAGCGCATCGACCGCACTGGTGTGGGCACCCGCTCGCTGTGCGGGGCGATGCTTCGGTTCGACCTTGGCGGCGGGGCGATGCCGCTGCTCACCACCAAGCGCGTCTACTGGAAGACCGCGACCCGCGAACTGCTGTGGTTCCTGACCGGCGCAACCAACATCCGCCCGCTGGTGCTGCAAGGCGTGAAGATCTGGAACGAATGGCCCCACGCGCGCTATGTCCGCGAGACGGGTGATGAGCTCAGCCTCGATGATTTCGTCGCGCGGATCGCCGAGGATGAGGCCTTTGCGCTGCGCTGGGGCGATCTCGGGCCGGTCTATGGCAAGCAGTGGGTGGACTGGCCGACCTACCGCTACCGTCCTGACGGGCTTTACGAAAAGGGCGAAGGCATCAACCAGGTCGCCGCGGTGATCGAGAGCCTGCGGACCAGCCCCGGCAGCCGGCGCCACATCATCGAAGGCTGGAACGTTGCCGAACTTGACCGCATGGCGCTCCCGCCGTGCCACAAGACCTACCAGTTCCATGTCGCAGGCGAGGGCGGCGCCAAGAGAGATGAGGGGGCGCGCCTTAATTGCGTGCTCTATCAGCGCAGCTGCGACGTCGCGCTGGGGTTGCCGTTCAACCTGTGGTCGGCCGCGCTGCTCACCGCGATGATCGCGCAGCAGGTCGGGATGGAGCCGGGCGAGCTGGTGTGGATGGGGGGCGATGTGCACCTCTATCTCAATCACGCGCACCTGATCGAGGAACAGCTTTCTCGCCTACCGCAGGGCCGCCCCCGATTGGAGATCACACGGCGGCCGGAAACAATTTTCGACTACAGAATCGATGACTTTCTGGTGCATGATTACGCGCCGCTCCCCCCGATCAGCGCCCCCGTTGCGGTGTGAGCCTCATCCCTCCACCGCGCTTGACCGCTCCCTCGGGTTGAAATAAAAATACGTATTCAAGCAATGATTGCAGCAGCGTCCGGCGGGGCGCGACGAGGGAGAGCGCAGGCCATGGCCGAACCTGAAGGACGCGCGGCGAAGGGCGAGAAAGGCAATCGCCCAGCGCTCGTGCTGCACGTGCCCGAGCCCAAGTATCGCCCCGGCGACACCGCCGATTTCTCGCATATCGCCATCGGCCAGCCCGGTGACCAGCCGCGCCCGGATGAGGCCGTCCACCCTTCCGAGATCGCGGGCCTGGCCTATGGCCTCATCCGTGTGCTGGGCGATGACAACCTCGCCCATGGCCCCTGGAACCCGCGCCTGGCTCCCGAGACGTTGCGCGCCATGCTCGGTCACATGGCGATGGTGCGGGCCTTTGATGAACGCATGTTCCGCGGTCAGCGGCAGGGCAAGACCAGCTTCTACATGAAGTGCACCGGCGAGGAGGCGACCTCGATCCCGCCGGCGATGGCGCTCGCCAGCGACGACATGGTGTTCCCCTCCTACCGCCAGCAAGGCATCCTGATCGCGCGCGGTTATCCGCTGATCGAGATGATCAACCAGATCTATTCGAACAAGGCCGACAAGCTGAAGGGCCGCCAGCTGCCGATCATGTATTCAAGCCGCGAGCACAGCTTCTTCTCGATCTCGGGCAACCTTGCCACCCAGTGCCCGCAGGCGGTGGGCTGGGCGATGGCGAGCGCGGCGAAGGGTGACAGCCGGATCGCGGCGAGCTGGGTGGGTGAGGGCAGCACGGCCGAGGGCGACTTCCACTCGGCCTGCACATTCGCGGCTGTCTACAATGCGCCGGTCATCCTCAATGTGATCAACAATCAGTGGGCAATTTCGAGCTTCTCAGGCTTCGCAGGCGGGGAGCGCACGACTTTTGCCGCACGCGGGCTGGGCTACGGGATCGCGGCGCTTCGGGTCGACGGCAATGACGCGCTCGCCTGCTATGCGGCCGCCGAATGGGCCGCAAACCGTGCACGCGGCAACCACGGCCCTAGCCTCATCGAATACTTCACCTACCGCGCGGAAGGCCACTCCACCTCGGACGACCCCTCGGGCTATCGCTCGGCGCAAGAGCGCGAGGAGTGGCCGCTGGGCGATCCCGTCAACCGCCTCAAGAACCACCTCATTGCCATCGGCGAATGGGACGAAGAGCGCCAGGTGGCAATGGATCTTGCCTGCGCAGAGGAGGTCAAAGCCACCACCAAGGAGGCCGAGAAGAACGGTATCCTCGGCCACGGCCTGCACCATCCGTTCCACACCATGTTCGAGGACGTCTACGAGGAGCTGCCCTGGCACCTTAAGGAACAGGCCGAACAGGCGATCCGCGAACGCATCACCAAGTTTGGCACCGAAAGGCCCTTCGGATGAGCGCCGGGATGGACACCGTCACGCAAACCGCAGCAGAACGCCGCCTCAACATGATCGAGGCGATCAATGAGGCGCTCGACATCATGCTGGCGCGCGATCCTGATGTGATCATCATGGGCGAGGACGTGGGTTATTTCGGCGGCGTGTTCCGCGCCACCGCAGGCCTTCAGGCCAAGCACGGCAAGACCCGCGTCTTCGATACGCCGATTTCCGAATGCGGGATCATCGGGGTGGCGGTGGGGATGGGGGCTTACGGCCTGCGCCCCGTGCCGGAAATCCAGTTCGCCGACTATATTTACCCCGGCCTCGACCAACTGATCTCGGAAGCCGCGCGCCTGCGCTATCGTTCGGCGGGCGATTACATTGCGCCGCTCACGGTGCGCTCGCCCTTTGGCGGAGGGATTTTCGGCGGACAGACCCACAGCCAGAGCCCCGAGGCGCTGTTCACCCACGTGGCGGGCCTCAAAACCGTCATCCCGGCGACCCCGCACGATGCCAAGGGCCTGCTGATTGCGGCCATCGAAGACAATGATCCGGTGATCTTCTTCGAGCCCAAGCGGATTTACAACGGGCCCTTCACGGGCTTTTACGACAAGCCGGTCGAGCCGTGGAAGAAGCACCCCGATTCTGTGGTGCCCGAAGGCTACTACAAGATCCCGCTCGGCAAGGCGCGCACCGTGCGCGAGGGCGAGCAGCTCACCGTGCTCGCCTATGGCACCATGGTTCACGTGGCCGAGGCGGTCTGCATCGCCAAGGGTGTCGACGCCGAGATCCTCGATCTGCGCACGCTGGTGCCGCTCGACATCAAGGCGATTGAAGCCTCGGTGGAAAAGACCGGACGCTGCCTGATCGTCCATGAGGCGACCCGCACGAGCGGCTTCGGCGCGGAGCTTTCCGCGCTCGTCACCGAACGCTGCTTCTACCACCTCGAGGCGCCCGTGGAACGCGTCACCGGCTTCGACACGCCCTATCCCCACAGCCTCGAATGGGCCTATTTCCCGGGCCCTGTCCGCATTGGCGAGGCCATCGACAAGCTTCTCAAGGACTGACCCGACAATGGCCAAGTTCACATTCAACATGCCCGACGTGGGCGAAGGCGTTGCCGAGGCGGAAGTCGTCGAGTGGCACATCAAGGTCGGTGACCGCGTGGAGGAGGACCAGCACCTCGTCGACGTGATGACCGACAAGGCGACGATCGATATCGAGAGCCCGGTGACGGGCATCGTCACGGCGCTTGCGGGCGAGGTGGGCGACACCATCGCCATCGGTGCGATGCTGCTGGTGATCGAGACCGAGGGCGAGGGCGAGGCCTCGGAGCAGGAGGCCGAAGCCGCTGCCGAGCAGATCGAGGACGAAATGTCCGATGCCGACGAGGCAGGTGTGGCACCAGCGCCCGAACCGGTCGCGGCGTCCGCGCCGGCTGAGACCGTATCGGAATCTCCCGCTCCGGCCGCAGCCGCTCACAAGGTCCTTGCCAGCCCCGCCGTGCGCCAGCGTGCGCGCGATCTCGGGATCGATCTTGCCCAGGTGAAGCCCGCCGCCGACGGGCGTGTGCGCCATGCCGATCTCGACGCCTTCCTCGCTTATAATGCGGGCAGCGGTTTCGGCGCCGCCGGCAAGACGCGCGGTGACGAGACGATCAAGGTGATGGGCCTCAGGAAGCGCATCGCCCAGAACATGGCCGCTTCCAAGCGCCACATTCCGCACTTCACCTATGTCGAGGAGTGCGACGTCACCGATCTGGAGATCTTGCGCGCGCAATTGAACGCCGCGCGCGGTGATCGGCCCAAGCTCACCCTGCTGCCGCTGCTGATCAAAGCGATCTGCAAGATGGTCCCGGCCTTCCCCATGATCAACGCGCGCTACGACGACGAGGCGGGCGTGGTGACGCGCCACGGCAGCATCCACCTCGGCATGGCGGCGCAGACCGACAGCGGCCTGATGGTGCCGGTGATCCGCAACGCGCAAGGCCTGAACCTGTGGCAGCTCGCCCGCGAGATCGGTCGGCTCGCCGAGGCTGCACGCACCGGCAAGGCAACCTCGGAGGAACTCTCCGGCTCGACCCTGACGATCACGTCGCTGGGGCCGCTGGGGGGAATTGCCACTACCCCGGTGATCAACCGCCCGGAGGTTGCGATCATCGGCCCAAACCGGATCGTCGAGCGCCCGATGTTCGTGCAAGACGGCTTGGGAGGCGAGCGCATCGCCAAGCGCAAGCTGATGAACATCTCGATCTCCTGCGACCACCGCGTGGTCGACGGCCATGATGCGGCGAGCTTCGTGCAAGGGGTGAAGCGCCTGATCGAGACGCCCGCGCTGCTGCTGGTGGACTGACGAAAATATTGCGTCAGGGTCTGCGCGACGGGCGTTGACAGCCCGAACCGCCGGACGTAATGGCGCTGCTCCACGAGCGGGACGGCATCGCTGCCAGCTCGAAAGGACAAGATGCGCGGGTGTAGCTCAGTTGGTTAGAGCGCCGGCCTGTCACGCCGGAGGTCGCGGGTTCAAGTCCCGTCACTCGCGCCACTTGTTCCTTGGGAATGGCCGCAAGGCTCTTGATAAGGCGGGCGTCAGTCCGCCTTTTCTTTTGCATCGGCAGGTAGGGCAGGCGCGCTCCAGCTGCCGGTCTCCATCCAGATCAGAAAGCGCTTCAAGGGCAGCAGCCAGATCAGACCGAGCACGACGTAGACCACCGTCTGCGCCCCGCCCGACCAGCGCCCGATAATCTCCGGCGCATAGCGCGCGACAACGATGCCATAGGCCATCAACAGGATGAACAGGCTGACAACGCCGAAGGGAATTCGCCAGGTCGGGGTCTCGCGCATTTCTAGAGGTTTCCGTAGATCCGGGTGGGGGTGACGACCGCGCCGAGGGCGACGTCGTGAGATTCGGTGGGCAGGGCGTCGCACGCCTGCGCATCCCATGCCAGCCCAACGGCGAGCGCGGGCGCATGTTCCGCGAGCCAGCGATCATAATGCCCGCCCCCCTGTCCGAGCCGCGCGCCTGTCGCGGTAAAGCCGACGAGCGGGACGAACAGTATCTCTGGCACGAGCAGATCTGCATCGGCAGCGGGCTGGAGGACGCCGAAGGGGCCGACCTCAAGATCGTCCTGCGTGTAAGGATCGGTGTGGTGACGGAAGGTCATGGGCGCATCGCGATCCGCAAAGAAGGGCAGGGCGAGGACGTGCCCCGCATCGCGGAAGAAACGCGCATAGGCGGCGGCAGGGGCCTCCCACGGGCCTGCGTGGTAGAGACCGATCACAGCTTCCTGCGGAATGCGCGCCAGCAGCGGGGCAGGGGGGCGATGGAACAGCAACCCGCGGATCGCATCCGGCAAAGCCTCGACATGCGCCTTACGCGCGGCGCGAAGGGTTTTGCGGAGTTCGGATTTGGTCGGCACGCGCTATGGCCCCTCAGCTCAAAGGAGTGATCGGCCCAAAGGGCCGCAAGGCCGACCGGCCGCCCGCAGCGACGCGGCCTTCAGGCCGTGTGAGCGAGGAAATCGCACGCCGGACGGCGTGCGAAAAAAACAAAGTGACGGAACCACCATGGGTCGTTTGCACTCGAAATCCTCTGACGCCTAACGTCAGGTGGGCACCGTGTGCCCAAGTCTCCCGGACGAACCAGCAGACAAGGGCAGGAACGGCTCCCATGGATTGCTTATAGCCTCAGGGATATTCAATCGGCTCGTGCCGGGCAGTCCCGCCATTGAGCAATCTAGGCGCTTAGCGCAGCCGCTTCAAGCGCTGCGGCGCTCGCCTCGGCGCGCGTGGCGAGAGCTTCGAGCCGTTCGGCCATCGCTTTGGCGAGGGAATCGGTCCTGAATTCCGCCGGCGCGGCGCCGCCGAACAGGTCGGCATCGGACGGATTTGCGGCGGGCGCCGGTGCAACAGCGAAGACGGCGGCAAGGCGGGATGCCTCCTCGCGCGCCGCTTCCAGCTCGGCCCCGAGCCGGGCGACGGTCTCTCGCAAGGCGTCGGCTTCCGAGGTGTCGGGCTCGGCAGCTTCGGCGAGTTGCTTTTTCGCCTCGGCCAGTTCGTCGGCCATGAACAGCGCGGCGAAGAGCAAGTTCTGCGCTTCGAGCGGCGCTCGCGCGCTCCCAAGCTGCGCATATTTCTCCGCAATCATCGCGCCCAGCGCGCGGATATGCGCTTCCTGTCCGTCAGCGCAGGCGACGGAGTAGCTCTTGGGGCCGATGCTGAGCGTGACCGTGCTCATGCGTCGTGACTGTCCATCTGAGCCAGCAGATCGTCAAGTTCACGAAGGCTTTCAGCGACTTGCTCGCGCAACTTCTCGTGGACGTTGACCAGTTCGACGACCTTGGCGGAGCCGCCCCCCGGCTTGCCGTCGGTGGCGCTGCCGCCGCCAATGCTGCTGCCGCCGCCGCTCTCGCGCGCGGCGTCGATGCGCGCCATCGCGCTCTCGATGCGGGCCAGCGCGGATGCGATGCGGTCAGCGGTCATGGCGATAGGAATATCAAGAGAAAGCATGGCGCGCAAAGGCTTGGGCTGGCCTGTTGATAAGTGTCGCGGTGGCCGCGCGCAGGCGAGTTGATCGCGCAAGGTTGACCTCCCCCTTGGCCTCGGCAATGGCACATCGCACCGTGACAGGGGTCGAATCGCTCAGACCGGCGCTGTCGCAAGCAGCAGGAGAAATTCGTGCCGATGAGCATCGACGCCGCCCGCCTCCAGCCGATGGCCAACGCCATCCGTGCGCTTTCGATGGACGCGGTAGAGGCGGCCAATTCGGGCCACCCCGGGATGCCGATGGGCATGGCCGATGTCGCGACGGTGCTGTTCACCGGCCACCTCAAGTTCGATCCGGCGGCGCCCGGGTGGGCCGACCGCGACCGGTTTGTGCTCTCGGCGGGTCATGGTTCCATGCTGATCTACAGCCTGCTCCATCTCACCGGCTATGCCGCGCCGACGATCGATGACATTCGCAATTTCCGAAAGCTTGGCAGTCCGTGTGCGGGTCACCCGGAAAACTTCCTGCTGGACGGCGTGGAATGCACCACCGGCCCGCTGGGGCAGGGCCTGGCCATGGCGGTCGGCATGGCGATGGCGGAACGGCACCTGAATGCTGTGTTCGGCGAGACCCTCGTCGATCACCGCACCTGGGTGATCGCAGGCGATGGCTGCCTGATGGAGGGGATCAACCACGAGGCGATCGGGCTTGCCGGGCACCTGGGCCTCGGCCGGCTCAACGTGCTGTGGGACGACAACCGCATCACCATCGACGGCGCGACCGATCTGTCGACCTCCGAGGACATCAAGGCGCGCTATATCGCGACCGGTTGGCACGTCACCGAGTGTGACGGCCACGATTTTGCCGATATTGACCGCGCGCTGGCCGAGGCCAAGGCCGATCCGCGCCCCTCGCTGGTCGCCTGCCGCACGGTCATCGGCAAGGGTGCGCCCAACAAGCAGGGCACCAGCGCCACCCACGGCGCGGCGCTGGGCGCGGCCGAAGTCGCCGCCGCGCGCGAGACGCTGGGCTGGACGTCCGAGCCTTTCGTCATTCCCTCAGACATCCTCGCCGATTGGCATAGCGCAGCCGAGCCGGGCCGCGCTGCGCATGGCGCATGGGCGGGGCGGCTTGAATCGTCGCCGCACAAGGCCGCGTTCGAGCACCGGATGGCGGGCCATCTGCCCGAAGAATTCAGCCTTGATGATCACATCGCGGGCCTGCTGGAAAAGCCGCAGAACATCGCCACGCGCAAGGCTTCGGAAATCGCGCTCGCCGCGATCAATCCGCAATTGCCCGAAACGATCGGGGGCAGCGCCGACCTCACCGGATCGAACAACACGCTGGCTGGCGGGATCGGCACCTTCAACCGTGACAATTACGCGGGCCGCTACGTCTATTACGGCATCCGTGAATTCGGCATGGCGGCGGCGATGAACGGTATGGCGCTGCACGGCGGCGTGATCCCCTATGGCGGCACGTTTCTGGTGTTCACCGACTATGCGCGCGGCGCAATCCGCCTCTCGGCGTTGCAACAGGCGCGCGTGATCTATGTCATGACGCATGACTCCATCGGGTTGGGCGAGGACGGGCCGACGCACCAGCCGATCGAGCATCTTGCCTCGCTTCGGGCAATGCCCAACATCCTCGTCATGCGCCCCTGCGACGCGGTGGAAACGGCCGCTTGCTGGGACATTGCGCTGCGCAGCTGGGAGACGCCGTCGGTGCTGGTGCTGACCCGCCAGAACCTGCCGCAGGTGCTGGGCAAGGACCATGTGATGCAGGTCGAACTCGGTGGCTATCGCCTCAAGGGGGCCGAAGCTGCGCGCAAGGTCGTGCTGGTCGCCAGCGGGTCCGAGGTGGCGCTGGCGCTCGAATGTGCCGCGCGGCTTGAAGCTGATGGGATTGGCGCGGATGTCGTGTCGATGGTGTGCACCGAACTGTTCGACGAACAGCCCGAGGGGTGGCGTTACCAGATGCTGCCCGATGACGCGCTGATCGTTTCGATCGAGGCGGCCAGCACTTTTGGCTGGGAACGCTACACCGGGCGCGATGGCCTCAACATCGGCATCGACACCTTTGGGGCCTCGGCCCCGGCGGGCGACCTGTTTGCCCATTTCGGCTTCACCGCGGAGGCAATAGTCCCGCAAATCTTGAACAAACTGAACGCTTAAGCAGGAGTACCTCTCATGGCTACCAAAGTTGCCATCAACGGCTTCGGCCGCATCGGCCGGCTTGTCGCACGCGCTATCCTCGAGCGCACCGACCACAATCTCGAACTGGTCGCGATCAACGACCTCGCCGACGCGAAGGCCAATGCGCTGCTGTTTGCCTATGACAGTGTGCACGGCCGCTTCCACGGCGACGTGACGGCCGATGGCGATGCGATCATCGTCAATGGCAAGCGCATCGCAGTCACCAAGGAGCGCGATCCGGGCAAGCTGCCGCATGGCGAGATGGGCATCGACATCGTGCTCGAATGCACCGGCTTCTTCCAGTCGGACGAGGCCAGCCGCCCGCACATCGCCGCCGGGGCCAAGCGCGTGGTCATCTCCGCGCCCGCCACGGGCGTTTCCAAGACCATCGTCTACGGCGTCAACCACGAAACGCTGACCGCCGATGACGTGATCATCTCCAACGCAAGCTGCACCACCAACTGCCTCGCGCCGGTGGCCAAGGTGCTCAACGACGTGATCGGGATCGAGCGCGGCTTCATGACCACGATCCATTCCTACACCAATGATCAGCGGATGCTCGACCAGATCCACTCGGATCTGCGCCGTGCCCGTGCCGGTGCGGTCAACATGATCCCGACCACCACCGGCGCCGCGCGCGCAGTTGGGTTGGTGCTCCCGGAACTCAAGGGCAAGCTCGACGGATCGTCTGTCCGCGTGCCGACCCCGAATGTGTCGATGGTCGACCTCGTTTTCGTGCCGAGCCGCGACACGACCGCCGAGGAAATCAACGCCGCGTTGAAGGCCGCAGCAGATGGCCCGATGAAGGGCGTGCTCGACTTCACCGACCAGCCGCTCGTTTCCTCGGACTTCAACCACTATCCCGCGTCCTCGACGGTCGACAGCCTCGAAACTTCGGTGATGGAGGGCAAGCTTGCCCGGGTGGTGAGCTGGTACGACAACGAGTGGGGCTTCTCCAACCGGATGATCGACACCGCCGGCGTGGTGGCGAAGTTCCTTTGAGAACATCCTCCCCCGGTGGGGTAGGATTGGAGTGAGCAATGCCCAAGTTCAAAACTCTCGATGATCTGCCTGCCGACCTGACGGGAGAGGTCGCGCTGGTGCGCGTTGACCTCAACCTGCCGATGAAAGACGGCCGTGCCACCGACGTAACGCGCGTGGAGGCGGCCGCGCCGACCATCCTCGAACTCGCCGGGCGCGGCGCCAAGGTGCTGCTGCTTGCGCATTTCGGACGGCCCGGCGGGCAACGCTCTTCGATGCTTTCGACCAGCATGGTGGTGGGCGATGCCGAACGCGTCTTGGGCGAGGAGATCATGTTCATCCCCGAACTCACCGGGCCGGTGGTCGCGCAGTCGATCGGCATCCTCGGGCCGGGGGATATCGGCCTGCTCGATAACACCCGCTTCTGGCCGGGCGAGGAGGCGAACGACCCCAATTTCGCGCAGGCGATCGCCGCAAACGCCACGCTCTACGTCAATGACGCCTTCTCCGCCGCGCACCGTGCCCATGCCACCACCGAAGGGCTGGCGCATTTCCTTCCGGCCTATGCGGGCCGTTCGATGGAAGCCGAACTGAAGGCGCTCGACGCAGCGCTTGGCAATCCCGAAAAGCCGGTTGCGGCGGTGGTGGGCGGGGCCAAGGTTTCCAGCAAGCTCGCCGTGCTTGAGCATCTGGTGGGCAAGGTGCAGCACCTCATCATCGGCGGGGGCATGGCCAACACCTTCCTCGCCGCGCGCGGGGTCAATGTCGGCAAGAGCCTGTGCGAGCACGATCTGGCAGACACCGTCACCCGGATCATGGATGAGGCCGAGCGGACGGGCTGCACCGTGCACCTGCCCTATGACGTGGTGGTGGCCAAGGAATTCGCCGCCAATCCGCCGAGCATGCGCACCTGCAATGTCCACGAGGTCGCTGCTGACGAGATGATCCTCGATCTTGGCCCGCAGGCGGTCGAAGCGCTGGCTGATGTTCTCAAGACCTGCCGCACCCTGGTGTGGAACGGGCCGCTGGGCGCCTTCGAGACCGAGCCTTTCGATGCCGCCACAGTTGCGCTCGCCCGCACCGCGGCGGCGCTCACGCTTGAAGGTTCGCTGATCTGCGTGGCCGGCGGCGGGGATACCGTTGCGGCGCTGGCACAGGCCGGCGCCGGGCAGGATTTCTCCTATGTCTCAACCGCTGGCGGGGCCTTCCTCGAATGGATGGAAGGCCGGGTGCTGCCCGGCGTGGCGGCGCTGGAGCGTTGAAATGGCTGTCAGCCAAGCCGAAATCGAAGCGCTCTCGCTCAGCCTGATGCGCGCTTGGGTGGCAGGCGACGAGAAGGCGCTGAAGAAGCTCGTCGCGCGCGATGCGATGATGATGGTCGGCTCGCTCCCGCCGCAGTTGCTTGACCGTCCGAGCTTCCTTGCTGCAGCCGACCGGGGCTTTGCCTGCACCAAATTCGCCTTCCGCGAGGTTTTCGTGCGCACCCAGCGCAAGAGCGCATGGCTGGTCGCCGGGGCCGAGCTTGAACTCGCATTCGGCGGTAAGGTCTGGTCCGGGCCGTTCCTCATCACCGACCTGTGGCGCAAGGGCACAATCGGCGGGTGGAAGCTGGCCGATCGCAGCCTTGCACGGCTCGACACCGATGACCGTATCGCCGCATCGGTCGCCAAGCTGCAATTGTGGAACAAGTCATGAGCGAAATGGTCGAGACGAGTTACGGGACACTGTCCGTCATGGAGGACGGGGAGTTCGCCGGGTGGCGGTACTGGCAGGGCGATCCTTACGAGACCCGCTCGGGCCCGTTCTACCACCGCCGCGAAGATGACGGTTCCTATGTCAGCGCCTTCCGCGCCGAAGGCCGCCACATGAACGGCGGCGGCTTCATGCATGGCGGCTGCATGCTGACCTTTGCTGACTTCGCGCTGTTCGCCATCGCTACCGACGTGCTGAACGGTGACCATGCGGTAACGCTCAATCTGTCGGGCGATTTTCTCGGCTCGGTTGCTTGCGGCGCTCTGGTCGAAGCGCGCGGCGAGGTCACGCGTGGCGGCGGCAAGACGATCTTCGTGCGCGGGATCGTGACAGGCGACGGTGCGCCTGCGCTGAGCTTCACGGGCATTATCCGCAGGCTGGCGCGGCGCTGAACAAGCGGTTGCTGTTCGCGGTTGCAGCATCGAGGGCGGTTGGCTAAGGCGCCCTCCAATGGGCTTATGCATACCTATGCATTGACCTGACACCCGCTTGATTCCGCCATTTGCGCCTTTGGAGAACCCAGCAATGAACACCCAGGACATGACCGCTCGCATCGCCACCGGACAGGGGTTCATCGCTGCGCTTGATCAGTCGGGCGGCTCCACGCCCAAGGCGCTGCGCGGTTACGGGGTGGAGGATGGCGAATGGTCGGGTGATGAGGCCATGTTCGCCCAGATCCACGCGATGCGCTCGCGCGTCATCACGTCGCCCTGCTTTGCGAGCGGCAAGGTGATCGGCGCGATCCTGTTCGAGCGGACGATGGACGGCATGGTCGACGGCAAGACCACCGGCGATGCGCTGAAGGCGCGCGGGATCGTGCCCTTCATCAAGGTCGACGAGGGCCTCGCGGACGAAGCTGATGGCGTGCAGCTGATGAAGCCGATGGTGAAGCTGGAGGCGCTGCTTGAAAAGTCGGTGGCGGCGGGCATGTTCGGCACCAAGATGCGCTCGGTGATCAAGGCGGCGAACCGGGAAGGCATTGCCGCCGTGGTTGCCCAGCAGTTCGAAGTGGGCGCTGAGATCATCGCCGCTGGTCTGATGCCGATCATCGAGCCCGAATATGACATCACCTCGGACGACCGTGCCGAGGGCGAGGAAATCCTCCTCGCGGAGATCACCAGGCACCTCGATGCGCTGCCCGAGGGGCAGCAGGTGATGCTCAAGCTTTCGATCCCCGCGCGCGCCGGGCTCTACACGCCGCTGGTAAGCCACTCCAAGGTGCTGCGCGTCGTCGCGCTGTCGGGCGGCTTCTCGACCGACGACGCCTGCACGCGCCTGTCGCAGAACCCCGGCATGATCGCGAGCTTCAGCCGCGGGCTGCTCCAGGACCTGCGCAAGGGCCAGTCGGATGCGGAGTTCGACAGCGTCCTTGGCAAGGCGATCGACCAGATCGCGAGCGCCAGCGTCTAAGGGTCAGCGCGGTTCGAAGGTGAAGCGGTAATCGGCGGGCTTCGTCTCCTTGCCCGCACCGGCTTCGGGCGCGGGACTGCCCGAGATCAGCGCTATTCCGGTGCCGTGGGTGCTATAGGGCTCGCCCAGCGTCAGGTCGGTGGTCTCACGCCAGCCGGCGCCGTCGATGCGGGTCTTCACGATCAGCCGCCCGGCCCACACGCAGCGCGCGTTGATCGGGCAGCGACTGTCCTCAACCACCGCCTGCGGGGTCACCACCAGCGCGCCCACGGTGACCGGCTGCCCGAGCCCCGCCGCGCTGCCCTGCGGCGCGGGGATGCCCTCGGGGTTGGGAGCATCGGGAATGATCGCGCAGGCCGAAAGCGCGGCGGCAAGCAGGGCAGGGGCGCCCAAGCGGAAGAGGGTGCGGGTGAGTTTCATCATGCCCCGCACAAAGCCATTCCGCGCCTGAGTGGCGGCTGAACAGGTGACAGCATCGTCACAAGCCATTAGCGCAGGGCCGCCATGACCCAGACCCAGCTCTATCTCATCAGCCCCCTCGATGTCGGCGGCGATTTCCCCCAGCGGCTCGAACGCGCGCTTGCAGCGGGCGCGCGGCGGCACGGGGACCTTGTCACCGCCTTCCAGTTCCGGGTGAAAGACGTCGACAGCCACGAGGCCGCGACCCTCGCCGAGCCGCTGCAAGCCATCTGCGCCGCGCATGACGTGGCCTTTATCGTCAACGATTCGGTATCGCTGGCCAAGCGCCTCAAGGCTGACGGCGTGCACTTGGGGCAGGACGATGGCTCACCCAGGGACGCGCGCGAGGAATTGGGCCGCGAGGCGCAGATCGGCGTCACCTGCCACGCCAGCCGCCACATGGCGATGGAAGCGGGCGAAGCGGGGGCGGACTATGTTGCTTTCGGCGCCTTCTACCCCTCCACCACCAAGGAAAAGGGCCCGGACGCGGAGGTGCCCGATCTGGAACTGCTGCAATGGTGGAGCCAGATCTTCGAAATCCCCTGCGTCGCCATCGGCGGCATCACGCCGGACAATTGCAAGCCACTGATCGAGGCAGGCGCGGATTTCCTCGCGGTGTCGGGCGCGGTGTGGGCGGGGGACGAGGTCGCCGCGATCGAGGCCTTCGCCAAGGCCATGCGGGGGTAGGGGGCTAATCGTCACCCCAGCGAAAGCTGGGGCCTAGGGCCACTGAGGACAGCGCTTGCCGCTCTAGGTCCCAGCGTTCAACCTTCGGTTGTGCTCCGCAACCGCTGGGATGACGTGAGCGGGTGATTGGAAGCGCCTAAGGCGCAGATCCAACCCGGGTGCAGATCAGCTTGCTCAGCGACCCATCCGCGCCCAGCTTTTGCAGTGTGTTATCGCCCAGCACCTCGAACCGCTGGTCCTTCTTCGGCCCGCGGGTGAAGACCAGTTCGGTGCCGCGCAGCAGGTAGATGCCGCGTCCGCCATCGGGGGTGCGATAGCTTGAAGCCGTGCCGATGCGGAAGGCTTCCTCGGGCACGTCGACAAAGGCCTCACCCCCCGCATCGCCGGGGAGCGCGCATTGCCATTCGCCATGTTCGAGAATGCCCAGCACCCCGCCCGAAGG
>JAIYAL010000019.1 GCA_027489095.1 Erythrobacteraceae bacterium | reverse complement strand
TACCTCAAGCTGCTGTTGGATGGGGTGTTTGGGGCGGGGAACTTTCGCACGGAAATCAGTTGGCGACGGCAGAGCGCACACAACGATGCTGCACAGGGTCGGAAGCAACCGGGAAACGTCCGCGACATCATCTTCTTTTACACCAAAGACGAATACTGGAAGTGGAACTGGCTCTACACTCCTTATGATGAGAGCTATGTCAAAGCGTTCTATCGGCATTCCGAAGAAGGCACAGGTCGCCGTTATCGCTTGGGGGACATAACCGCGCCCGGTGGAGCAAACCCGGCAAAACGTAACCCGCATTATGAGTTTCTCGGCGTGACCCGCTATTGGCGTTATTCACGCGAGCGGATGCAGGCGCTTTACGATGAAGGCCGGATCATTCAGACAGCTCCCGGTCGGGTGCCGCAATACAAGCGATACCTCGACGAGATGCCGGGCGTAGCAATCCAAAACGATTGGGACGATATTCTCTCATTGCATGGGAGCGCCCAAGAACGCCTCGGCTACCCCACCCAAAAACCCCTCGCGCTGCTCGAACGCATCATCGCCGCTTCCTCGAACGAGGGCGATGTGGTGCTCGATCCGTTCTGCGGCTGCGGCACCGCCGTACACGCCGCGCAGAAGCTCGGGCGGGAATGGATCGGGATCGATGTCACCCACCTCGCCATCGGCCTCATTGAAAAGCGGATGAAGGAAGCCTTCCCCGGCCTCGCCTTCACCGTCGAAGGCCGCCCGCAAGACCTCAACTCCGCGCTCGATCTCGCCGCACGCGACAAGCACCAGTTTGAACTCTGGGCGCTGTCCGTGGTCGAGGCCCAGCCGTGGAAGGGCGGGCGCAAGGGGGCCGATGGCGGGATTGACGGGATCATCTACTTCAAGCCCGATGGCAAGCGCACCGAGCGCGCGATTGTCGAGGTCAAGGGCGGCGGCATCGGGGTGAAGGACATTGGCCGCCTCGCCCAAGTGATCGAACGCGAGCGTGCGCCGTTCGGTGTGTTCATAACGGCACAAAACCCAACCCGCGCGATGGAGCGGGATGCGGCGGCGGTCGGATTGTGGGAGAACCCCACCACCGGGCGCACCTATCCCCGGCTGCAAATCCTGACACTGGCGGAGTTGTTCCAAGGCAAGCGGCCCAACATTCCGCTGATGGATTTGAATGTCGGCAAGAGCGCCAAGCGCGAAGATGTGAACGAGGGCAAGCAGGGGAGTTTGCTCTAACCCTCATCATTGCGAGGAGCCGTTTGGTGGTGGGGACAACCGACATTGTCACAGCCTCCCCGCTTCCCATCCCCGCGCCCGCTTGATACGCCCCGCCCATGAACCCCTATACCCTCGCAGCGCTTGCCGCCTATTTCCTCCTGATGCTCGCCATCGGGGTTTACGCCTGGGCCAAGACCCGGGCGGACTCCGAGGGGTATCTGCTCGCCGGGCGCAATCTTTCGCCGGCGGTCACGGCCTTGAGCGCCGGGGCGTCCGATATGTCGGGGTGGCTGCTGCTCGGCCTGCCGGGCGCGCTGTTTGTGGGCGGGCTGGTCGAGGCGTGGATCGCGATCGGGCTGACGATCGGCGCGGCGGCGAACTGGATCATCGTCGCCCCGCGTCTGCGCGAACAGACCGAGCGGCTGGGCAATGCGCTCACCATCCCGCAATTCCTCGCCAACCGCTTCCCCGAAAGCGGCACGATGCTGCGGGTGGTGTCGGCGGTCATCATCGTCGGCTTCTTCACCGTCTACACCGCGAGCGGGATGGTCGGCGGGGGCAAGCTGTTCGTCACCGCCTTTGCCGGCGCGCTGCCGGTGACGGGGCTCAGCGACTACATGCTGGGCATCCTGCTCACCGCCGGGATCGTGCTTGCCTACACCATGATCGGCGGGTTCCTCGCCGTCAGCCTCACCGACTTTGTTCAAGGCGTGATCATGATGGTGGCGCTGGTGGTGATGCCGCTGGTGATCCTGCTGGGCAGCGGCGGCGCCCCGCTCGCGTCGGTCCCGCAAGAAGGGTTCCTGAGCCTCACCCAAGGCGCGACTTTGATCGGGGTGATCAGCGCGGTCACCTGGGGGCTGGGCTATTTCGGCCAGCCGCACATCATCGTGCGCTTCATGGCGATCGACCGGGTGGAAAACGTGCCGCTGGCGGGCGCCATCGGGATGAGCTGGATGGTGATCTCGCTGGCCGGCGCGGTGACGGTGGGGCTGGCGGGGCGCGCTTATGCCGAGGCGAACGGGCTGGTGGTCGCGGATCCCGAGACGATCTTCATCATCCTGGCCGGGCTGTTGTTCCACCCGGCTGTGACCGGCTTCCTCTACGCCGCGCTGCTGGCGGCGATCATGAGCACGATTTCATCGCAGTTGCTGGTATCGTCCTCGTCGCTCACCGAGGATTTCTACCGCCTGTTCCTGCGCCGGAGCGCGAGCGAGCGCGAGGCGGTGAACATCGGGCGGCTATCGGTCGCACTGGTGGCGGCTGCCGCACTGGTGATCGCGGCCGATCCGGACAGCGAGGTGCTGGGCCTCGTTGCGAACGCCTGGGCGGGCTTTGGCGCGGCCTTCGGCCCGCTGATCCTGCTCGCCCTGACGTGGCCGCATATGACCGGGGCGGGCGCGGTCGCAGGACTGGTGACGGGCGCGGGCGTGGTCGCGGGATGGATCGCGTTGGGGTGGAACACAAGGCTGCCCGACGTGCTGGGCGGCGGCCCCGGCCTCTACGAGATCGTCCCGGGGTTTGCCGCAGCGCTGATCGCGATTCTGGCGGTGAGCCTCGTGACCGGCGAGCGCACCGCGGGCGATTGACCTCGCCGACGTTCGGAACGACTTTATTTGGAAGCTTTCCTTAACCCCGTTTCTTTCGCGAGGCTTAAGGTTACCTGCGCAATAGTGCCTAGCGATGAAGCAGTTGGCACACTTTGGAAGAGCAGTCTTGCTGGCGGGCGTCATGACGCTGGCGGGCTGCGGTTCGTTGGTCCCCGCAGGCGGCGGCGGCGCGGCACCTGGCTCGGCAAGCATCGCCCCCCGGGCGCCGGCACGCCCCGCAATGCCGGTCGCTTCGGCCCCGCAAAGCTTCATGCCTCGGCCTGAAGAACGCGGCTGCATCGCCGATCTTGGTGCCTCGGGCGCGCGTTTCGACCTGCTGCCCGATACCTATGCGGCGCCCGGCTGCAACAAGCTTGGCACGGTGCAGCTCATGGCGCTCGCCGGGGACCGCGCACCGCTCAGCATCGCCAACCTTGGACCGGTGCAATGCAACGTCGCCAAGGCGTTTGGCGACTGGGCGCGCTTCGGCGTCGACCGCGCCGCGCGCGCAATCCTCAAAAGCCCGGTCGCGCGGATCGAGACGATGGGCTCCTATTCCTGCCGCAATGTTGCCGGGAGCGACCAACGCTCGGCCCATGCCCGCGCCGAGGCGATCGATGTCTCGGCCTTCGTTTTGGCGGATGGGCGGAGGATCGTGCTCAAGCGCGACTGGCAGGGCGGTGATGCGGCGACGCGGGAGTTCTTGCGGGTGGTGCACAAGAGCGCCTGCAAACGCTTCGGCACGGTGCTCGGCCCGGAATACAACGCCGCGCACGAGGATCACTTCCATCTCGAAGGCACGGGCGCGAAGTACTGCCGCTGAGGCAGGTCGCAACCCAATTCACCTGCTATTGCGGGATGCCTTGCATTGGCAGGATGACGATCCCGGATCACGTTTGGGATGACGACAATCGCCGCAATCGCCGCGCGAAGTAATCCGAGGAAGGTGGCGGTCCGGCCCAGTTGGGGGGGTGTGGCCCGGACCGCCGGGGGTGGCTCCTGATCGTTCGTGCAGCGCAGCGCTCTCAGGCGCGAAGCTTCGGCTCCAACTTGGCTTCCAGCTTCAACCGCACCGCTTCGGCCGCGTGGCGCGCGCCGAGTTTGGTCATCATGTTGGCGCGGTGGATTTCCACGGTGCGCGGGCTGATGTCGAGTTCGCGGGCGATCGCCTTGTTGCTGCTGCCCTCGGCCAGCCAGTCGAGCACTTCGCGTTCGCGTCCCGAGAGGGTCGAGATGCGGTCACGCGCCTCGATCATGCGGCGGCGGGCAGCTCCGAAGAGTTCGGCCTCCTTCTCGATACGCAGGAGGCAGCGGGTGAAGCGTTCCGGATCGAGCGGCAGGGCGAGGTAATCGAGCGCGCCGGCCTTGATCGCCTCGACGATGCGACCGGGGCGCGGCTGCACATCCACCGCAATCAGCGGCAGCCAGATGCCGAGCCTTCCCAGCCGGTCGAGGATCATGCTCAACCCGCCTTCTTCCGCCGTGTCGCGGGCGATGATGATCCCGTCACGGGGCGGGTGCACCGCGAGTTCGGACAAGTCGCCATACACCTCGCAGTGGTGGCCCAGGCCGAAGCCCACCCGGGCCAGTTCGGCCCGTTGGCGGCTGCAGGAATCGATGAAGTGGAGGGATGCTTTGCGTGTCATGCGATTGTGTCTGCGCTAACCCACTATGGGATACACGCAGGAGCGCCGCCGATCCGGAGGATTTACCATATCCGGTAAGGCACAACCTCATGATTAAGAAAGATTATTCTACTCCGGAACGGAGTCAGATCAGGCTTAGCCCCTAAGCATCATCGCTGAAGCTGTATGAGGGCAGCGAGTGGAAGGCGGAACGCAGGGCATTACCCCAACCCGATGAAATCGTGTCGAAATAGGGATCGTCTTCGGTCACCCGATGGGCGTGGGTGACTTCGAACTGGTCCTTTGCGATCACCAGCAGATCGAGCGGCAGGCCGACCGACAGGTTAGCCTTGAGAGTCGAATCGAAGCTAACCATCAGCAGTTTGACCGCATCCTCGAAGCTCATGCCCCGATCATATCCGCGGATCAGGATCGGGCGGCCATATTTGGTCTCGCCGATCTGGAAGAACGGCGTGTCCCAACTCGCCTCGATGAAGTTGCCCTCAGGATAGATCATGAAGAGGCGCGGCTGCATGCCCTTGATCTGCCCGGCAACAATCATCGTCGCGGTGAAGCGGCCCTTGCCCGTGTCGCCGTTGGAGCGCTGCACCTCCTCGATCGTGCCCCGCACGATGCGCCCGATCTCGGTCGCCACCTGGAACATGGTGGTGCCCCTGAGCAGACAGTTGTCGCGGTCCTCAGGCGCCTTGGTGCGTTCCTCAAGCTGGCTGATCACGGCCTGCGAGGTGGCAAGGTTGCCCGCGGTCAACACCGCGATCATACGCTCGCCCGGCACGCTCCAGTGGAACAGCTTGCGGAAGGTCGAGATGTTGTCGACGCCCGAATTGGTACGGGTGTCGCTCATCAGGACAAGGCCCCTGTCGAGCACCATGCCAACGCAATAGGTCATGCCGTCATACTCTCCTCGGGCCCGCTTTTGCCGCGAAGGCCCTAGCCCGATGCGAACGCCAACGCAAAGGGGGGCCCGGTCTGGCCGCTTACTGGTTCGCCTGGCCTTGGCTCTGGCTCTGGCTCTGGCCGGCGGCAGGCGAAGCGGGCAGGCGGGACTCGACCGCAACGCCGACGGTCAGCACCTGCTCGGATACGCCGATGCTGATGCCAGTGACGGGCGCCGCATCACGGTAGTCGCTCCCGGTCGCAACGCGCACGTAGCGCGGATCGGGGCTGATGCCGTTCGAGACATCGAAACCGACCCAGCCCAGACCCTCGACATGGGCTTCGGCCCAGGCGTGGGTCGCCTCCTGCTCGATCCGGTCGTCCATCAGCAGGTAGCCACTGACATAGCGCGCCGGGATGCCGCTCGCGCGGGCAGCGCTGATGAAGATGTGCGCGTGATCCTGGCATACGCCCGCGCCCTGCACGACGGCCTCCTCGGCGCTCGTACCCGAATTGGTGCGTCCGGCCTCGTAGATGACGCGCTCGCGGACGGTGGCGGACAGCGCATGGAGAAAGTCTAGCGGTGTCTCACCGGACAGACCACCCGTACCCCCATTCAGCTCGCGCAGCAGCGCCCGCAGCCTGGGCCCGGGCCGGGTGAGCGGGGTCTGGCGCAGGAAGCTCCATAGCGGCAGGTGGCCCGAATGGTGGCCGATCACGCCGGCATTGTCCTCGGTCTCGACCACACCCTCGCAAGTCACTGTCACCTCGCGCGCGCCGGGGGCGAGGCTGATCAGGGTGACGTGGTTGAAGTGCTGGTCATCATATTGGAGTTCCGCGCCCGCGTTCTCGAAGCGCATCTGCCAGTCGATGATCCGCTGCCCCTGCGTTGCCTTGGGGGTGAGCCGCAGCCGCTGGAGCGCGTGGACCACCGGCTGCGTAAAGGCGTAGTGGGTGGTATGGCGGACCTGGAGGGTGAGCTTGCTCATATGTGGAACCGGTAATCCTTCGCGATCGCACGGGCGATCCCGGCGTTGCGGGCGAGCGCATCGACGAGATATTCGTGCAAACCTGCCTCGAAGATCTGATCGACGGTCAGCTGGCTCAGGCGCGCATCAGCCTCACGCATCAGAACATGGCATTGTCCCTCGGTTCCGTGCGTGCGCGCTAGCGCCGCAAGGCATTCGCGCAGTGCATTGCGGCAGAAGGCAAGGCTGCGCGGAAAACGGTCATCAAGTACGAGGAATTCGACAATTCCGCGCGCCTCGATCTGTCCGGCGTTGAGCCAGCTATAGACCCGCGCGCCGGCCACCGAACGCAGCACCTGTTCCCACTGCCCGGTATCAAGGCTTGATCCAACATAAGAAAGCGACGGCAACAGCAGGAAATACTTCATGTCGAGGATTCGCGCGGTCGAATCCTTGCGTTCGATAAAGGTCCCCGCGCGGGCGAAGTGATAGCCTTCGTCGCGCAGCATCGAACCATCGAAGGCGCCATGGACCTGCGTGCCGGCGCGGCGGATCGCAGCGAGCACCTCGCCCACCGCGCCCTGCCCGATGGGGCGCGCAAGCAGCTTGTCGAGCCGCATCCAGTTCTCGTTGACCGCCTCCCAGACATCGGACGAGATGTTGATCCGCGCCTCGCGCGCGTTCGAGCGTACCCCGCCGAACATGATCCGCACGTTGCCGGGATTGGTGCTGCCGCGCAGGACGAAGTTCCACACCGAGACACCGTCATAGCTATCATGCGCGGCCTGGTAGGCCTGCGTCAGCCCAAGCGTCGCGATCACCGAGCGCCATTCGGCCTCGGCGGTCACCACGTCGCGGGTGAGCGCCATGCGCAGCGCAGCTTCGAGCAGGCGCGCGGTGTTCTCGGCCCGCTCGAGATAGCGGAACATCCAGAACAGTCCGTTGGCGGTGCGGCCTAGCATCCCACCTCTCCCGCTTGCGGGAGGGGGACGAGCGAAAGGTGAGCAGTCTGCACCATCAATCCTTCAGCACCCAGGTGTCCTTGGTGCCGCCTCCTTGCGAGGAATTGACCACCAGCGACCCCTTCTTGAGCGCCACCCGCGTCAGCCCGCCGGGCGTGATGTCGATCCCCTCAGGGCTGACCAGCACGAAAGGCCTCAGGTCGAGGTGTCGGGGCGCGAGGCCCTTGGCGGTGTAGATCGGGCAGGTCGACAGGGCGAGCGTGGGCTGGGCGATGTAATTGTCGGGCTTGGCGACGAGCTTCTCGCGGAAGGCCGCGATCTCGCGCCTGCTGGACGTCGGCCCGATCAGCATCCCGTAGCCGCCCGAGCCGTGGACTTCCTTCACCACCAGTTCG
>JAIYAL010000201.1 GCA_027489095.1 Erythrobacteraceae bacterium | reverse complement strand
TGCATCCACCCGGTCTGCCACAGCTGGCGCATCCCGGCGTCGACGATCGGCTCTCCGGTGCGGCCCTGCTGCCATGCCTTGAGATCGCGCGCGGCGGCTTCGTCCGTCGCGGGGTCGCGCCACGGGAAGCGGTCGAAATCCGCGCGGTAGTTTTGCGAGGCATAGGCGGGGAATTGCAGGATCGCGTTCTGCGAATAGTCGCGCCAGATCAGCTCGCCTTCATAGGTCTCCCAGCCCTTGGAGCGCTTGTGTTTGAGGCGGTGCCATATCTGCACCGGCGAGATTTCGCCGAAGTGGAGATGCGGCGAGAGGCGCGAGACCTTGTCGACCGATGGGAAATTGCGCTTGTCGTCGTAACCGTCGACGTCCGCCTCCCAAGCCTTGAGGCGCGCGTGGGCGGCGGCCTCGCCGACCTGCCAGAAATCGCGCAGTCCGCCCGACCAATCGGGATTGGTGGGGAGCAAGTTCCACAAGGCGAGATCATCGGAGGCGGGCCACGCGGCGGGCGCGTCGAGCCGTTCGGGCGCAGGCAATTCATCGCGCGGCGGGAACTCGGCCCGCACCGCGCGGCTGAAGGGGGTGTAGATCTTGTACTGCCCGCCGGTGCCGGTGGTGATGCTGCCCGGCGGCATCAGGTAATTGCCGTGGTGGAGTGTGAGGTCGAGGCTCTTGCCCAGCTTGCGCTCGGCGTTGAGCCACCACGGCTCGTAATGGCGGTTGGCGTGGACTGTCGCCGCGCCGGTCTCGGCCGCCAGCTTGGTCAGCGCCTCCACCGCATCGCCGCGCCGCAGGATGAGCTTGCTGCCCATGGCTTCGAGGGACTTGGTGAGGCTCGCCAGCGAATGATGCAGCCACCAGCGCGAGGCCCCGCCATACGCGTGGTGCTTGGGGCTCTCATCGTCGAGCACATAGACCGCGACGACAGGGCCATTTTTCGCAGCGTGGTAAAGCGCAGGATTGTCAGCAAGGCGCAGGTCTCGGCGGAGCCATACGATTTGGGTTTGGGGCATTGAGGTCAGTTATCTTTCGTCATTGCGAGGGGACGTAGTCCCCGCGGCAATCCATGGCCGAACCGTGCGGTCCATGGATTGCTTCGTCGCCTTCGGCTCCTCGCAATGACGAATTAGGGCGAGGTAAGTTCCTCACACTTCACATCCGGCAGCGCGAGGGCAAAGCGGTCCCCCACCCGAGGATCTGTGAAGCGCGCGTCGCGCAGCACCACCGAGCCGTCCGCCGCGCGCGTAAGGAAGGGCGCGCGCGACCAGAACAGGAAGGCGTCGAGCTGCGAGTTCGTGCGGCGGGCGTCGGTGAAGTCGACCCAGCGGCACGGCTCGACCGTGATCGGGTGCGGGCGCTCGTATCCCGAGAAGGTGTCGGACGCGCCAAGGAACCAGCTGCCCTTTCCGCCCCCGACGATCTCGCGCCGCCAAGGTGCGAGTGGAACCGGCGAGGCGATGATCCGGGCATAAGGCGACGGGGCCCTGCCAAACGATTTGCCTTCGAGCGAGGCGGCCACCACGGCGCTGGCCGAAACGAAGCCATTCGCGCCGATATACACGAGCATCGCCGCAATCCCCACCTGCGCGGGCCGCGCCCACTTGGCCGCCCCCGCCTTCTCCCGCCGCCGCGAGACCCACACCGCCGCGATCAGCATCGCCCAAAGCCAAGGGTCGATGATGAACAGCGTGTCGCCATAGAACCACTGCGAGGAGAACGGCTCCAGTAGCCGGATGCCGTAGACGTTGAGCCAGTCGAAGAACGGATGGCTCAGACAGCCGATGAAGGCCATCGCATAGAGCCAGCCAAACCGCACCGGCAGCCGCCCCTCGGGCCGCGTTCCGCGCTTGGTCTGCCAGCGATCGAACGCCCACAGCAGCCCCGCCAATATCAACGGCAGCAGCACCAGCGCGGGCGGGCCGTGGGTGATGCCTCTGCGGAAGGCGAGGTGCTCGGTGCCGTGCAGCCAGAAGAAACACGCCGCGTCCACATCGGGCAGGTTCGCGCCGATGATGAGTGCCGGCATCGCGAGGCCCGTGGTGCGCTTCAGTCCCGCCTGCCCCAGCACTGCGCCGACAAGGCTATGTGTCAGATTGTCCATCGCCTTTCAGGCTAGCGCGGCGGTTCGTGCGAGGGAACTGCAAATGCGCTTGGCGAAGGTGCCCGCCCTCGCCTATCGCACCGCCAAAGACATACGCGGGAGAGAACCACGATGACCGACCAGACCCCCTATATCCGCCCCGATATGCAGGCGTTCCTCGACATGATGGCCGCAGCGAGCGGGCCCAAGCTGGCCGACATGACGCTTGCCGAAGCGCGGCAGTCCTACATCGTGATGCACGGCATCGCCGACCGCCCCGCCCGCGCGCTGCCGGTGATCCGTGACCTTGCCTGCCCCGGCCCGGCTGGCGACATCCCGCTCAGGCTGTACGACGCGCGCGAGAGCCGCTCCGAGGCCTCGCCGGTGATCGTCTTCTACCACGGCGGCGGCTTCGTGATCGGTGACTTGGACACGCACCACGCGCTGTGCACCGAAATCGCGGCGCTGATCGATCTGCCGCTGGTCGCGGTGCACTATGCCCGCGCGCCCGAAGCGCCCTTCCCCGCCGCGATCCTCGATTGCGAGGCGGCGACGCGCTGGGTCGCCTCCAGCCCCGCAGACCTCGGCCGCACCGCCAGCGGCATCATCACCATCGGCGACAGCGCGGGCGGGAATGCGGCTGTGGTGGTGAGCCAGATGCTGGGCGCCGCCCCCGCCGCCGTGCCGGTGGTGCTGCAAGTGCCGATCTTCCCGCTGGTCGCTGACGCCAACGGCTCGGCCAGCATGGCGGCGTTCTCGGAAGGGTTCCTGCTCACCGCCGACACCATGGGCTTCTTCGATGCGGCCTACGCAGCCGACCGCTCAGACCCGCGCGGCTTCCCGATCCTTTCCGACCACAGCAACGCTCCGCCGACCATCGTCGTCACCG
>JAIYAL010000080.1 GCA_027489095.1 Erythrobacteraceae bacterium | reverse complement strand
GCGGCCTTGATCTTGCGGGTCAGTTCGTTGGCATTGCGGCCCACGCCTTCGCAGGTGATTTCCATGATCTGGATCACGCCATCGGGATCGACCACGAAGGTCGCACGGTCGGCAAGGCCAACGCCTTCACGCAGCACGCCGAAATTGTTCGACAGCACGTGGTTCTGATCGCCGCGGAAGGGGAAGGTGAGCTTGCCGATCTTGTCCGAAGTGTCGTGCCACGCCTTGTGGCTGAAGTGGGTGTCGGTGCTGACGGCGTAGACTTCAACGCCCATGCTCTGCAACTGGCCGTACTTTTCGCCCATGTCTTCAAGCTCGGTCGGGCACACGAAGGTGAAATCGGCCGGGTAGAAGAAGAACACCGACCACTTGCCCGCGAGGTCCGCGTCGGTGACGGTGAAGAAGTCCTTGCCCTTCTGGAAGGCGGTGGCGGTGAACGGCGTGATGGTCGAACCGATGATACCCATGGGAGTTTGTCCTTATCTGGGGTGTTGAGAGAGGGTTGATCTGACGCGGCTCACATAAGAATTTTTGCGCTGCACAAAAGTTGTTTTGTGCGATTGCACAAATCGCTTTTTTCAATCGTGGAGGCGGGAACCAATCGGATTTGGCGTTTGAACGATTCCGAACCCCGTCGCCCCGCACGTGATGCGGGGCTTGGCTTACGTCGGTCCGAGACAAAGAAAGCCTAACCCCGGATCAAGTCCGGGGGCGACGAAATAAGGGGTGCGAAAAAGCCCTACCCCACCTGAGCGCGTACTTGCCGCGCTACCGCTTACGCTACTTGAGCGCGTTCTTGCCGCGCTACGCTTGCGCTACTTGAGCGCGGTGCAGCAGTTTGTGATCCGCCAGCACCAGCGCCATCATCGCTTCCACGACAGGCGTGCCGCGGATGCCGACGCAGGGATCGTGGCGGCCCTTGGTGACCACCTCCACCGCCTCGCCCGCAGAATTGATCGATTCCACCGGGGTCAGGATTGACGAGGTCGGCTTGAACGCCACGCGGCACACCACTGGCTGCCCGGTCGAAATGCCGCCCGCCGTGCCGCCTGCGTGGTTGGCGAGGTAGATCGGCTTGCCGTCCGGCCCCGGGCGCATCCGGTCGGCGTTTTCCTCGCCCGAGAGGCGCGCGGCCTCGAACCCGTCACCGATTTCGACGCCCTTGACCGCATTGATGCTCATCATCGCGGCGGCGAGGTCACTGTCGAGCTTGGCATAGATCGGCGCGCCCCAGCCTGCCGGGACGCCGGTGGCGACGCATTCGACAATCGCGCCCAGGGACGATCCGGCCTTCCTCGCCGCGTCGACCTTTTCTTCCCACCGCTTGGCGGCTTCAGGGTCGGGGCAGAAGAAGGGGTTGTTGGCGATTTCGCTGTAATCGATCGCCGCCGGGTCAATCCGGTCCCCGCCCAATTCGCAGACATAGGCGGTGAGGGTGACTTCGGGGATGACGAGCCGCGCCACCGCGCCCGCCGCCACCCGCGCCGCTGTCTCGCGTGCCGAAGAGCGCCCGCCGCCGCGATAATCGCGGATGCCGTATTTGGCGTCATAGGCGTAGTCGGCATGGCCCGGGCGATACTGCTGGGCAATCTGCGAGTAGTCTTTCGAGCGCTGGTCGGTGTTCTCGATCATCAGGCTGATCGGCGTGCCGGTGGTCTTGCCCTCGAACACGCCGGAGAGGATCCGCACGATGTCATCCTCGCGCCGCTGGGTGGTGAAGCGGCTGGTGCCGGGCTTGCGCGCGTCCATGAAGGGCTGGATGAACTCTTCCGAGATCGCGAGCCCCGGCGGGCACCCGTCAACAACCGCGCCCAGCGCAGGCCCGTGGCTCTCTCCCCAAGTGGTGAAGCGCAGCACGCGCCCGAAGGTGTTCCAGCTCATGCCCCGCCATCTGGCGCAAGTGTGGGCATCTGTCCATAAAGGCTGGACGCTTGGCAGGCGTTCCTTCAGGAACAAACCATGATTGCAAAGCTCTCAGGCAGGCTCGATGCGACCGGCGAGGACTGGGCCGTCGTCGATGTCGGCGGGGTGGGCTACCTCGTCCACTGCTCCAGCCGCACACTCGCGATGCTGGGCGAAGTGGGTGAGGGCTGCACCGTCCACACGCAATTGCAGGTGAGCGAGAACGACATGCGGCTCCTCGGTTTCGCGGAAAGCTCCGAGCGTGACTGGTTCCGGCTGCTCACCGGCGTGCAGGGCGTGGGGAGCAAGGTGGCGCTGGCGATCCTCTCCGCGCTTTCGACCGGAGAGCTGCGCGACGCCTGCGGGCGGGGTGACGCCGCGATGGTGGCCCGCGCGCAAGGCGTGGGGCCGAAGCTGGCGGGCCGGATCGTCAACGAGCTGAAGGACAAGGCGGGCGCGATGCCGGGCGGTTCGGGCGGCTTTGCGGTTGGCGCGGCTGCGGCTCCGGCCGGCAGCAAAGGCGCGGACGCGGCGAGCGCGCTGGAGAACCTCGGGTTCAAGCCTGCGGTCGCAGCACAGGCCGTGGCGCGGGCGCTGGAAGAGCTGGGCGAGGGCGCGAGCGAGGGCGACCTCATCCGCGTGGCGCTGAAGAAGGCGGCTGGGTGATGGTTTGCGCCCTCCACCGTCATGCTGAACTTGTTTCAGCATCCATCCTTCCAATTGTGCCTTCGGCGCCTGCGGAGAAATGGACCCTGAAACAAGTTCAGGGTGACGAGTCTGTATGACTGACCCCCTCCACACCCCGATCCACTCAGGCACCCGCCAACCCGGCGACCCTGACGCGGCCCTGCGCCCGCGCCGCTTGGCCGAATTCGTTGGTCAGGAGGCGGCCAAGGGGAACCTTGCCGTCTTCATCGCCGCCGCGCGCGCGCGGGGGGAGGCGATGGATCATACGCTGTTCTTTGGCCCCCCCGGCCTCGGCAAGACCACGCTGGCGCAGATCATCGCGGGCGAGCTTGGCGTCGGCTTCCGCGCCACTTCCGGCCCCGTCATCGCCAAGGCGGGCGATCTGGCAGCGCTGCTGACCAACCTCGAACCGCATGACGTGCTGTTCATTGACGAGATCCACCGCCTCTCCCCCGTGGTCGAGGAGATTCTCTATCCGGCGATGGAGGACCGTGCGCTCGATCTCATCATCGGTGAGGGGCCGAGCGCGCGCAGCGTAAGGATCGATCTTCCGCCCTTCACGCTGATTGGCGCCACGACACGGCAGGGCCTGCTGACGACGCCGCTGCGTGACCGCTTCGGCATCCCCGTCAGGCTCAACTTCTACACCCATGAGGAACTGGAGCGCGTCGTCACCCGCGCTGCCGGGCTGCTCGGCCTAAGCATCGCGCCCGATGGCGCGCACGAGATCGCGCGCCGTTCGCGCGGCACGCCCCGGGTTGCCGGACGCCTGCTGCGGCGCGTGCGCGACTTTGCCGATGTGGCGGGCGCTGCCTCGGTCACGCGTCACGTGGCGGACGAGGCGCTTACCCGGCTGGAGATCGACCGGCTCGGTCTCGACCTTATGGACCGCCGTTACCTCACCATGATCGCGACCATCTACAAGGGCGGCCCGGTGGGGATCGAGACGCTCGCCGCGGGCCTCGCCGAACCGCGCGACACGGTCGAGGAGGTGGTCGAGCCCTACCTCATCCAGCTCGGCCTCGTGGCGCGCACGGCCCGGGGCCGCATGCTCAACGATGCCGGATGGGCGCACCTTGAGATGACCCCGCCGCGAGAATCACCTCCCGCGCCAGGTCCGCTGTTCGAGGACTGAGTCCGGGGCCGCGCGTTAACCTTTGGCCTAACGAACCCTTCATTTCGGTGCCAGTTCGGGACAGCGAACCCGAAAGCCGAGCGATTCTGCATGATTCGCACCGTGCACCAGCCGATAATACCGTTAATCCGCATTGCCCCTCCGCTGCATTTGCCATCACAAGAAGGTTGGAATTGTAAGGAGGTGCGGGCCGTGTTGTGCCCGGCACCACAGGCAAGCAGGGTAAACGACCATGTCGCTCAAACTGGCCATCGCGAAGCTGTCCGCCGCTGCGGCGGGCGTGGCGTTGTTGCAAGGCGGCGCGGTGCGCATGGCCGAGCCGATGAGCACCGACGCGCCGGACTTCTCGACCAACATCGACGGCAAGCTCATCAAGATCGATCCGGTGACGGGCGCGCGCTACATCAAGACGCGCGAGCGGATCATCCCCGATGTCGAACAGCGCCGCCGGCGGATCGTCGAGCGCACCCTCGAATGTCAGCCGGTCGGTCCCGCAGGGGCCGCTGGCGCGGCGAGCCTGCCTTCGGGCGCGGTCCAGGCCTATTACGATGCGGCTGAATGCCCGCCGCTTGCGCAGGTGGCCTATTTGCCCGCACCGCTCCCGGCGCTCGCGCCCTTCACTGGCGGCGGCGGGCCGGGCGGCGGCTGGGGCGGCGGTTTCGGCGGCGGCTTCGGCGGCGGCGGCGGCTTTGGCGGCGGGTTCTTTGGCGGCTTCTTCGGTGGCGGCGGCTCGGCCTCGGGCGACGTCTCGGTTTCGACCACCACCTCGACTTCGGGTGGCAGCACCAGCGGATCGAGCAGCGGCGGATCGACCAGCAGCGGATCGAGCAGCGGTGGATCGAGCGGCATCGTCATCGATATCGATATCGACAACTCAACCTCGACGACCTCGTCGTCCGGTCAGGTCAGCTCGACCAGCTCCTCGGGGACGATCACGTCTTCGACCGGGCAGGTCTCGAGCAGCACCGGCCAGATTTCCAGCACCAGCTCCTCGGGCAATGTCTCGTCCTCGACGGGCGGCGTGTCGAGCTCGGGGACGGTGTCCAGTTCGAGCGGTGCGGTTTCCTCGTCGGGCAACGTTTCCTCCTCGAGCGGCGCGGTCTCGTCCTCGGGCAACGTCTCATCCTCGACGGGCGCGGTGTCGAGTTCGAGCGGCGGCGTCTCCAGCTCTTCGGGCGGCGTCTCGAGCAGCACCGGCGGCGTTTCGAGCAGCACTGGCGGCGTCTCGAGTTCGTCGGGCAACGTGTCGAGCTCCAGTGGCGGCGTATCGAGTTCCTCGGGTAACGTTTCCAGTTCTTCCGGGAACGTGTCGAGCTCGTCGGGCAATGTCAGTTCCTCGACCGGAGGCAGCTCCAGCTCTTCGGGCAATGTCAGCACCTCGACCGGCGGTAGCTCCAGCTCGTCGGGCAATGTCAGCACCTCGACCGGCGGTAGCTCCAGCTCGAGTTCGGGCTCTTCGTCCTCGTCGAGCTCGTCGTCTTCCTCGTCCTCCTCGTCCTCATCCTCTTCGGGCGGAGCGACCAGCGGCGGCAGCACTTCGGGCGACATGACCAGCAGCACCAGCAGCAGCTCGTCGGGCTCCTCGTCATCGTCCAGTTCGGGCAGCAGCGGGTCTTCGGGTTCCTCCGGCAGCAGCGGGTCATCTGGGTCGAGCTCTTCGTCGAGCAGCAGCAGCTCGTCGTCCTCCTCCTCGGGGAGCAGCAGTTCCTCGGGCGGTAACGACGTGCCCGCGCCGCCGATGACCGTGCTGTTCGGCCTCGCCGCTGCGGCGATCCTCGGCCGCCGCAAATTCCTCGGCTGAGGCGCGGCGCACACGTGCAAACGAAAAGGGCGGCCCTGTGAGGCCGCCCTTTTCCGTTTGCACCATGACGCGGTGAGCTAGGGCTTCTCTTTCTCGACCGGCAGGCCCGCCGCTTCCCAGGCGAGGATGCCGCCGGCAAGGTGCTCCGCCGGCTTGCCGGTCGCTGCCGCCAGCTTCTCCGCAGCGACGGCCGAGCGTCGGCCCGAGCGGCAATAGAGCACCACCTCGCGCCCATCGGACAGATCGAGCTTGGCCGGATCGAACCGATCGAGCGCGATGTGCTCGGCGCCGGGGATCACGCCCTCGGCCACCTCTTCATCGGTGCGAACGTCGATCAGGCGGATCTTGCCCGCCTCGATCCTTGCGACGAGTTCTTCAGGCGAGAGCGCGACCAGGGCCGCAGGGGCCGATGCCGTATCGCCACCGGCACTCGCCGCAAAGGCCAGCTCGAAACCGAGCGGTACGGAAGAGCTCTGGCGGCGGCCATCCGACCCGCCCTGCTCGCTTCCGCAGGCCGCCAGCGCCAGTATCAAGGCGCCAAGCGGCAGCACGGGAGACAGCATCAAGGAGGGGCGGGCGGGCGTCATCCGCTCCTTTATGCCGCAAGCTTGCGCAGAACGTAATGGAGAATGCCGCCGTGGCGGTAATATTCCATTTCGTTTGCGGTATCTATGCGACACAGGGCGGTGAAGCTGAAGGCCGAGCCGTCCTCGCGGGTGACTTCGACAGTGACGTCTTGCCCCGGCGTCAGGTCAGCCAGGCCGCGGATCGAGAAGGTGTCGGTGGCGGTAAGGCCGAGGGTGGCGCGGGTATCGCCTTCCTTGAACTGCAAGGGCAGCACGCCCATCCCGACGAGGTTCGAGCGGTGGATACGCTCGAAGCTTTCGACGATCACCATCCGCACGCCCAAAAGGATCGTGCCCTTGGCCGCCCAGTCGCGCGACGATCCGGTGCCGTATTCCTTGCCGCCGATCACGACCAGCGGGGTGCCGTCCTGCTTGTGGTGCATCGCCGCATCGTAGATCGCCATGGTCTCGCCGCCGTAGGTCGAAAAGCCGCCTTCCACGCCCGGGACCATCTCGTTCTTGATGCGGATGTTGGCGAAGGTGCCGCGCATCATCACTTCGTGGTGACCGCGGCGCGAGCCGTAGGAGTTGAAGTCCTTCTTGGCGACCTGGTTCGACATCAGGAACTTGCCGCCCGGGCTGTCTTCCTTGATCGAACCGGCTGGCGAGATGTGATCGGTGGTGACCGAATCGCCGAGGATCGCCAGCGGCTTGGCGTCAAGGATGTCCACGATCGGCGCCGGGGTCATGGTCATGCCCTCGAAATAGGGCGGGTTGGCGACATAGGTCGAACCGGCGCGCCACTGGTAGGTGTCTGACGGGGTGACCGTGATCGCCTGCCAGTGCTCGTCACCGTCATAGACGTTGGCGTAGCGGCTGACGAACATCGAGCGGTC
>JAIYAL010000056.1 GCA_027489095.1 Erythrobacteraceae bacterium | reverse complement strand
GCGCAGGTGATGGCCGAAAGCCACCTGCCCTATGCGCTCGACATGGGCTTCGCCAAGGCCGCGCAGCTGGTCGCAAGCGGCAAGGCGGGCCCGCGCATGATGGCCGAATTCCTCCAGCAGGACGCGATCTATCCGGGCGGTGCGAAGACCGCGCTGGGCCTCCCCACCTTCCTCGGCAACCACGATTTCGGGCGTTTCTCGATGTTCGTGCGCGACATGAGCGGATCGAAGGACGAGGCGGCGCTGCTCGCCCGGGTCAAGCTCGGCCATGCGATGATGTTCCTGCTGCGCGGCGTGCCGACGGTCTACTACGGCGACGAGCAGGGCTTCATCAGCGACGGCAACGACCAGCTCGCCCGCGAGGACATGTTCCAAAGCAAGGTCTCGGTCTACAACGACAACAACCTGATCGGCAGCGACGCCACCACGGCGCAAAGCAACTTCGATCCCGCCCACCCGCTCTATCGGCTGATCGGCGATCTCGCCCGGGCGCGCAGCGCCAGCCCCGCCTTGCGCCGGGGCCTCAGCGAAGTGCGCGCTTTTGAGGAAGCGGCCCCGGGCATCCTAGCTGTCGAGCGCCATGACCCTCAGAGCGGCCAGCGCGTGCTGGTGATGTTCAACACGGGCGCATCGGAGCTTTCGCGCAACCTCGAGGTGAGCTACGGCGCGCGCCGTGTGGTGCCGCTTCTGGGGCAGTGCCCTTCTGCTTTGGCCGCACCGGGTTCGGTCAAGGTCACCGTGCCCGCCTATGGTTTTGCCGCCTGCATTCTGGAGACTAACGACTAATGGCAAGTGCCCGGCCCGTTGCTGGCCCGACTGCCGCCCCTGACACCGCCGGCCCGCTGGCCTGGTGGCGCGGCGCCGTCATCTACCAGATCTACCCGCGCAGCTTCCGCGACACCAACGGTGACGGGATCGGCGACTTGGCCGGCATTGCCGAGCACCTGGATTACATCGCCGATCTTGGCGTCGACGGCATCTGGATTTCGCCCTTCTTCACCTCGCCGATGAAGGACTTCGGCTACGACGTCGCCGATTACTGCGGGATCGACCCGAGCTTCGGCACCTTCGCCGATTTCGACCGGATCATCGAAACGGCTCATGGCCTTGGTCTCAAGGTGATCATCGATCAGGTCTATTCGCACACCTCGGACGAGCACGCGTGGTTCCAGGAGAGCCGCAAGGACCATACCAACCCCAAGGCCGACTGGTATGTCTGGGCCGACCCCAAGCCCGACGGCTCGCCGCCGTCGAACTGGCAGTCGGTGTTCGGCGGCTCGGCGTGGCAGTGGGACGGGCCGAGGAAGCAGTATTACCTGCACAATTTCCTCACCAGCCAGCCCGATCTCAACGTGCACAATGCCGATGTGCAGGACGCGCTGCTCGATGTGGCGCGGTTCTGGCTGGCGCGCGGGGTGGACGGGTTCCGCCTGGATGCGCTGAACTTCTCGATGCATGATCCCGATTTGCGCGACAATCCGCCCTCGGGACTGCCGATGGAACTGGTCACCCGGCCCTTCGACATGCAGGTCAAGCGCTTCAACCAGTCGCACCCCGACATCGTCGCCTTCCTTGAGCGGATTCGCGCCACGATCGACGAGTTCCCTGGCCGCTTCACCGTCGCCGAAGTCGGCGGGCCCGAGCCGCTCGCCGAAATGAAGGCCTTCACCGAGGGCAGCAAGCGGCTCGATTCGGCCTATAATTTCGATTTCCTCTACGCTCCGGATCTGACCGCGCCGCTGGTGCGCACTTCGCTGCTGCAGTGGAGCGGCGAAGAAGGCGAGGGCTGGCCATCCTGGGCCTTCTCGAACCACGACGCCCCGCGCGCTGTTACACGCTGGGCGCATGGCGGTGACTTGGCCCGTGCCGCGCGGCTCAACCTGCTCCTGCTGCTCAGCCTGCGCGGCAATCCTATCATCTATCAGGGCGAGGAATTGGGCCTGCCGCAGGGCCATGTCGCCTTCGAGGACCTTCAAGACCCCGAGGCGATCACAAATTGGCCGCACACGCTGGGCCGTGACGGCGCGCGCACGCCGATGCCCTGGGCGGCGGGCGCCCCGCAAGCGGGCTTCTCCAGCGCGAACCGCACCTGGCTCAAGCGCGACCCGCTCCACGCCGGCTTTGCAGTCGACCGCCAGACCGCCGATTCCGCCTCGACCCTCGCCTACGCCCGCGCGATCCTGCGGTTGCGGCGCGATCATCCGGCGTTGGTGCATGGCGATATCGAGCTGCTCGATAGCCCTGAAGACATCCTCGCCTTCCTGCGCCATGACGAGGGAGGGCGCGTCTTGTGCGTCTTCAACCTCGGCAAGGCGCCCGGCCACTGGGCCCCGCCCGCCGACCTCGGCGCCTTCCGCCTGCTTGCCACCGAGAGCAAGGTCAACGCCGGCACCATGCCCGAGACGCTCGCTCCCGGCACGGGTTACTGGTCAGCGGCGCAGGTCAGCTAGGCACGGATGGCCGACAACCCACCCCCCTCTTCGCGGCGCAGTGCCACGCTCGAGGATATCGCGCGCGAGGCCGGGGTGTCGATTTCGACCGTGAGCCGTGCCTTGAACGACAGCCCCTCGGTCAAGCGGCGCACCAAGCAGCAGATCTGGCAGATCGCCCGCGCCCACGACTATGAGTTCCGATCCTCGATGCCGAGCGGGCCGATCGGCGCGGACGCGACCATCGCAGTGGTCGTCCCTGCTCCCCAGGCGCGCGACAGCCGCGTTTCCGATCCCTTCTTCCTCGAACTTCTCGCCGGAATCGCAGAGGCCGCGCGCGAGCGCAATGCCGACCTCATCGTCAGCCACCTGTCCCCGCGCGCCGGGGGGGATCTCGATTACGCGATGAGCACCAGCCGCGCGACCGGGGTGATCTTCATCGGGCAGAGCTCGCTTCATCATGAATTCAACGCCTTGGCGGCGCACGACGACCGCTTTGTGGTGTGGGGCGCGGAGTTCCCCGACGCGCAGTATTGCGTGATCGGTTCAGACAACCTTGCGGGCGGGCGGCGCGCGACGGCGCACCTTGCAAGGCTTGGGCGGCGGCGCATCCTGTTCCTCGGCGATAGCGAGGCGCCCGAGGCCGAACAGCGGTTGCGCGGCTATCGGCAGGCGCTCGAGCAGGCCGACATCGGGTTCGATGACGAGCTGATCCTGCCCGCCCATTTCGAGGTTCACTCTGCCGAAGCCGCAGTGCGTAGCGCCTTTGCGAGGGGACTGAGGTTTGACGCTGTTTTCGCGGCGAGCGACCTTATCGCGATCGGCGCGATCCGGGCGCTGACACGCTCAGGGTTGCGCGTGCCGGAGGACGTCTCGGTGGTCGGCTATGACAACATCCCGGCCGCCCGCCTCGTCACCCCGCAGCTCACCACCATCGATCAGGATGCGAACCTCGCGGGACGGATGCTGGTTTCCAAGCTGATCGACAGGGGCGATGGCCCGGCGATCTCGCAGCGGCTTGAAACCAGCCTTTTGATCCGCGAGAGTTGCGGGGGATGAACGCATGACGGAACCTTGCGCCGCGCCCAGTCCCTTGAAAAGCATCGTCATTGTCGGTGGTGGCAGCGCAGGTTGGATGACGGCGGCGGCGCTGTCCGAGGCCCTCGGGCGCTCCTGCGCCATCACGCTCGTCGAGAGCGAGGCGATCGGCACGGTCGGCGTGGGCGAAGCGACGATCCCCCCGATCCGCCACTTCAACGCCCGTCTCGGGATCGACGAGGCGACCTTCGTCCGCGAAACGCAAGGCTCCTACAAGCTCGGCATCCAGTTCATCGACTGGGGCAAGCTGGGCAGCACGTACTTCCACCCCTTCGGCCAGTATGGCGCTGAATTTGATAGCATTCCCTTCTACCACCACTGGATGCGTGAATGGCTTGAGGGCCGGATCGAAGGCCCCATAGACGACTTCTCGATGTGCTGGGCGATGGCGAAGGCGGGCAAGTTCGCCCACCCCGCGGCCGACCGGCGGCTGATCCAATCGACCTTCGATTACGCCTACCATTTTGATGCCGGGCTCTATGCCGCATACCTGCGCCGCTATGCTGAAGCCCGGGGCGTCACCCGGGTCGAGGGCAAGGTCGTCGACGTCAGCCTGAGGGGCGAGGACGGCTTCATCGAGGCGGTGACGCTCGACAGCGGCACCCGGGTCGCAGGCGAATTTTTCATTGATTGCAGCGGCTTCCGAGGGCTCCTTATCGAAGAAGCGCTGCACGCCGGTT
>JAIYAL010000072.1 GCA_027489095.1 Erythrobacteraceae bacterium | reverse complement strand
ACGATGCTCCTTGACGAGCGCGCCTGCGAGCGGCTGGTGCTCGATTATGCGGCGCTCAATGATGCGGGTGATTGGGACGCGGTCGCGGCGCTCTACGTGCCCGAAGGGCGCATGAGCCGCCCGACCGCTCCCGATGTCTTCATCGAAGGGCGCGGCGCAATCCTCGCCGCCTTTCACGCCCGCCCGCTGCGCATCACGCGCCATGTCTGCGCCAATATCCGGGTAACTCTGATTGATCGCGCAACCGCGCAGATCGTCAGCCAGATTCTGCTGTTCACCGCCGCCGATCAGGCGCCGCTGGTGGGCAGCTATGCCGATATCTGCGTGAAGACCGACGCGGGCTGGCGCTTTCTGGAACGGCGCGGCAGCCTGGATTTCCCGGCGCTCTGATGGCGCGCCGGGCCTTTGCATTGACACTCCCACGGCGATGGCGATGATGCCGCGCATGGCAACGCGCCCCCCATCTGATGACGCAAACCAGATCATCGGTCTGGCGCGGTGGCGCGAGGTGTTCTGCAGTCAGATGTTCGGGCTCGACATCACTTCAAGCGATCCGGGCTTTACTGCGCAGCTTGCCCAGCGGCGGCTTGGGCCGGTGAGAGCCACGCGGCTGGTGGCCGGGCCGCAGCAGGTGATCCGAGGCGAGGGTCTGATCGCGCGCGATCGCAGCCAGTCGGCGCTCGATCTCGTGGCGGTGCGCGCAGGCGTGATGGAATATGAACAGGCCGGGCGGCGCGGGCAGGTGCGTGCGAGCGAGGCGGTGCTGCTCGACCGCCGCCAGCCCTATCGCTTTGCCGCTTCGGCCAGCCGATCGGTGGCAATCTCGCTCGACCACGACTGGCTGACGCGCTGGGTGCCGCATCCCCGGACGCTGGCCGGGTTGCATATCGACGGCGCGACCGGATGGGGCAGGGTGCTGGCGGCTGTCACCGATCAGCTGGAACGCGGGGAGCAAGGGCCGTGCCCACTGCCCGATGGGCTGATCGCCGATCAGATCGCGGGGCTGATTGCGCTGGCGGCAGGCGAGGGCGGCGTGGCGGATGATGCGCGGGGTGAACGGCGGTTCGTGCGTCTGCTCCAACTGCTGCACGATCATGCTCATGACCCGCTGCTTGATGTCGATAGCGCCGCCGCGCTGCTTGGCCTGTCGCGGCGCACCCTGTTCCTGATCTGCGCACGGGGCGGTGTGAGCTTCGGGCAATTGCTGCTCCGCATCCGGCTCGAACGCGCGCGCGACATGCTTGCCGACCAGCGCACTCTGGGTCTGCCGGTGCAGGAGATCGCCTATCGCTGCGGCTTTGCCGATCCGGGGCACTTCTCGCGCCGCTTTGCGCAAAGCTTCGGTGCGCCGCCTGCCCGCTGGCGCCAGACCTTGCACAACTGAACGGGTTTTTCTGCACTCTGGGACAATGCCTCGCGCCCCGGCGCACGGTAAACTTGCGGCACAAAAAAGCCACAAGGAGAGTGCGATGCAAGGACAGATGCTTGAGCCGCAGACCGGCGCGATGGAAACCCGATATGCCAAGGCCGTGATCCATCTGCGCGCCGCGCTGGGCGCGGAGGGCGTGATCGAGGATGCGGCCGGGCGCGCGCCGTTCCGCGATCCCTTCGCCCCGGCCGGTCAGGACTGGTACGAGCCCGGCGTGGTGTTGATGCCCTCCAGCGTCGAGGAAGTGCAGGCGGTGCTGCGCATCGCCAATGAACACAAGACGCCGATCTGGACCAGCGGGCAGGGGCGCAACAATGGCTATGGCGGCGCATCGCCAAGGGTTTCGGGCTCGTTCGTGATGTCGATGCGGCGGATGAACCGGATACTCGAGGTTGACCCAGTGTCGGCCACCGCGCTGATCGAACCCGGCGTGCGGTTCTTCGACCTGTATGATCATCTGCGCGAACATGCGCCGCATCTGTGGATGTCGGTGCCTGACCTCGGCTGGGGCAGCATTGTCGGCAACACGCTCGATCACGGCATGGGCTACACCCCGTTCGGCGACCACGTGGCGTCGCAATGCGGGATGGAAGTGGTGCTCGCCAATGGCGATGTGCTGCGTACCGGCATGGGCGGGATGAGCAATTCGCGCGCCTGGCAGGTCTACAAGCGCGGCTGCGGGCCGAACTTCGACGGGCTGTTCATGCAATCGAACTACGGCGTTGTCACCAAGATGGGCACCTGGCTGATGCCCGCGCCCGAATGCTACATGCCCGGCTGGCTCCAGCTCAAGAACGACAGCGATCTGGAAATCCTGCTCGAACGCCTGCGCCCGCTGATGATGGACGGCACGATCGCCAATCAGCCGATGATCATCAATGCGGTCTGCGCGATGTCGGCCTTCACCCAGCGCGATGCCTGGTTCACCGGCGAAGGCCCGATGCCGCAGGCGATCATCGACGACATCGCCAGCCAGCCGATGCTGGGGGCTTGGGTGATGCGCTTTGCGCTCTATGGCGATGAGCAGGTGGTCGCGCGCCAGCGGCAGATTGTGGAGGACGCATTGGGCACCATTCCCGGCGCGACGCTCAACTTCGCCAAGTATGATGGCCGCAACCTGCCCGAGTTCGAAAACCCCCACGAACGGGTGCAGGCGGGGGTGCCGAGCATCGCGCTTGACCAGATGTCGCGCTGGTATGGCGGGGAAAGCGGCGGGCATATCGGCTTTTCCTGCGCCATGCCGATCACCGGGCGCGACGGGGCGACGATCCGCGATCTGGTGCGCGGCGAGGTGAATGCGGCGGGGCTCGATTACAGCGGTGTGATCATCGTCTCGAAGCGCAGCATGATCCATGTCGGGCTGGTGGTGTTCGATACCGCCAACGCGGCGCAGGGGAAGGCCGCCTATGACGTCAGCCGCAATCTGGTAAAGACTGCCGCGCAGCTCGGCTATGCCGAGTACCGCTCGCACCTCGATTTCATGGATCTCGTGGCCGACCAGTATGATTTCAATAACCACGCCCAGCGCCGCTTTGGCGAGCTGATCAAGGATGCGGTTGATCCCAATGGCATTCTGTCGCCCGGCAAGCAGGGGATCTGGCCGGCCGACATGCGGGCCTGATCGCGTGCGTCCTGCCGGTCAGAGCGGCAGGCCGACGTAATTTTCGGCAATGGAAGCCTGCGCAAAATCCGAGCGCGCGATGTAATCCAGCTCGGCATCCTGCATCCGCCGCTCGAAGGGGCCGTCTTCGGGGAAGCGGTGCATCAGCCGGGTCAGATACCAGCTGAAGCGTTCGGTCTTCCAGATCCGGTCGAGCGCGCGGTCGGAATAGCCGTCGATCCCCGCGCCGTCGCCATCCTTGAACCAGCCGATCAGCGCTTCGGCCAGATAGGTCACGTCCGATGCCGCAAGGTTCAACCCCTTGGCGCCTGTCGGCGGCACGATATGCGCCGCATCGCCGGCGAGGAACAGGTTGCCGTAACGCATCGGCTCGGTCACGAAGGAGCGCAGCGGCGCGATCGATTTCTCGATTGAAGGGCCGGTCACCACCTTGGCCGCCAGCACCGGGCCAAGCCGCAGCTTGAGCTCGTCCCAGAAGCGCTCGTCCGGCCAGTCCTCGATCTTCTCGTCGAGCCCGACCTGCACATAATAGCGGCTGCGGGTGGGCGAGCGCATCGAAGCCAGCGCAAAGCCGCGCGGGTGACTGGCATAGACCACTTCAGGATGGCACGGCGGAACCTCTGCCAGCACACCGAGCCAGCCGAAGGGATAGGCGCGTTCGAACTCGCGCCGCACGCTCACCGGGATGGTCGGGCGCGACACGCCGTGGAAGCCGTCGCAGCCGACGATCATTTCGGCCAGCACTGTCTCGGTCGCGCCGTTGCGGGAGAAGGTCACGGACGGGGTGGGGCCATCGACATCATGCAGGGCGACATCGCTCGCTTCCCAGATGATCGGAAGATCGCGCTCCGGCGCGGCGTAGATGAGATCTCGGGTCAGCTCGGTCTGGCCATAGACGGTGACATGGCGCTCGGTGTGCCGCGTGATCTCGACATCGATCACACGGCCATCATTGACGAGCGTCAGGCCGCTGTGCAGCATCCCTTCGGCCTTGAGCCGGTGGTCCAGCCCAAGCCGCGCCATCAGATCGGTCGTGGTGCGCTCCAGCACGCCGGCACGGATGCGCTCTTCGACCCGCCCGCGGGTCTGGCGTTCGATCACCACGCAGCCGATCCCGGCCTGCCGCAGACTATGCCCCAGCAGCAGCCCCGCCGGGCCGGCACCGATGATCGCGACCTGAGTGCGGCGGGTTTCAGCCATGGTCAGCAACCTGCTCGGGAAATTCCTCGGTATCGATCGTCGCCTG
Source organism: Erythrobacteraceae bacterium (assembly GCA_027489095.1). Lineage (GTDB taxonomy): Bacteria > Pseudomonadota > Alphaproteobacteria > Sphingomonadales > Sphingomonadaceae > Erythrobacter. Next base: position 1,316 of record JAIYAL010000072.1, on the reverse strand, counting down.
CATGACCGCGCCATATCGCGGCCCGGCGACGGTGTGGCGGTTGATCAGGGCGTCAAGCTCTGCGGCGAGCTCTGGCGGCATCGCCCAGTCAGCGCGGGCAATGTTCTGCGCAAGGTGATCGCGGCTGGTGGTGCCGGGGATCGCCACGATATGCTCGCCCTGCGCCAGCACCCAGCCGAGGCTGAGCTGCGCCGGGGTCACGCCTTCGCGTGCGGCGATGGCGTTGAAGGTATCGACCAGTGCGAGGTTGGTCGGCCAGTTCTCTGCGTTGAAGCGCGGCATGGTGCGGCGCAGATCGCGCTCGTTCAGCGACGCGACATCGCGCACCCCGTTCGCCAGCACGCCCCTTGCGACCGGCGAGAAGGCGACAAAGGCAATGCCGAGTTCGCGGCACGTATCGAGCACCGCGATCTCGGCCTGGCGGCTCCACAAGGAGTATTCGGTTTGCACCGCCATCATCGGCGTGATCGCATGGGCTTCGCGGATATGCGCCGCCGACCATTCGGATACGCCATAGCCGCCGATCTTGCCCGCCGCGATCAGCTCGCCCATCGCGCCCGCCATCTCGGCCACCGGCACCTTGGGGTCGAAGCGGTGCATGTAGTAGAGATCGACATGATCGGTCTGGAGCCGTTCGAGCGAAGCGTCGATGTTGCGGCGGATCGCGTCCGGCGAACAATCGATCCCGCGGCTCGGCCCTTCGATCACGATGCCGGTCTTGGTCGCGAGGAAATACTCCCCGCGCCGCTCCTTCAGCGCCTTGCCGATCAGCGTCTCGTTATGGCCAAGGCCGTAGATATTGGCGGTATCGAGATGGTCGTAACCCAGATCGAGCGCGGCGTGGAGCAGGGTGATGGCGTCCGCTTCTTCGGGCATCGCGCCATAGCCCCAAGACAGCGACATGCAGCCGTAGCCGACGGGCCTGACCGACCGGTTGCCGAGACTCCGCATCACGCTGCAAGCTGCCGTTCGAGCTCGCCCAGCACGCGGTAGCAATCGAGCACCTGCGCCACCGAGCTGTTCGGCTCGCGCCCTTCGCGGATCGCGGCGATGAATTCGCGGTCCTGGAGTTCGATGCCGTTCATCGACACATCGACCGTGCTGACATCGATCGGCTCTTCCTTGCCGTTCACCAGATCATCATAGCGCGCGATATAGGTGCCGGTGTCGCCGATGTAGCGGAAGAAGGTGCCGAGCGGGCCGTCATTGTTGAAGCTGAGCGAGAGCGTGCAGATCGCGCCCGTTTCGCTCTTGAGCTGGATCGACATGTCCATCGCGATCCCGAGTTCGGGATGGTGCGGGCCTTCGATCGCATT
>JAIYAL010000115.1 GCA_027489095.1 Erythrobacteraceae bacterium | reverse complement strand
TTCAAGAAGCGTTCGAACAGCAGGCCCAGCTTGATCGGATCGAGATCGGTGATGGTCAGCGCCCAGGCCACCGCCGAGCCCGCCCCCGAACCACGCCCCGGCCCCACCGGAATGCCCTGCTCCTTGGCCCACTTGATGAAGTCGGCAACGATCAGGAAGTAGCCGGGGAAGCCCATGCCCGCGATCACGTCGATCTCGAATTCGAGGCGGTCGAAATAGACCTTGCGCTCCTCCTCGGTGAGATCGGGATAGGCACAAAGGCGCGCTTCAAGGCCCGCGCGCGAATCCTCGGCGAGCATCCGCGCCTCGCCCGCAAGGTCGCCCGCAAGGCTCGGCAGGATCGGCTTGCGATAGGGGGGCGCAAAGGCGCAGCGCTGGGCAATCACCAGCGTGTTGGCGACCCCCTCGGGGAGGTCGGCGAAGGCCTCCTCCATCATGTGCGCGGTCTTGACGAAGGCCTGCGGGTTGGAACGCAGCCGCTCCTCCGCCTCGATCTGGGTCGAATGGGCGATGCACAGCATGGCGTCGTGCGCCTTGTGCATGTGGGGCTCTGCGAAGTTGGCGGGGTTGGTCGCCACCAGCGGGAGATCGCGGGCGTAGGCAAGGTCGATCAGCGCCGCCTCGGCCCGCTCGCACACGGGATCGCCGTGGCGGGCAAGCTCGACATAGAGCCGCCCGGGGAACAGCGCCTGCAAGCGGTCGGCAAGCTTTGCGGCAGCCTCGTGCTGGCCTTCGGCCATCAGCCGCGTCAGCCCGCCCTCGCCTGCGCCGGTCAGCGCGATCAGGCCGTCAGTGCGGCCTTCAAGATCGGCCAGCGTGACATGCGGATCGCGCTCCAGCGGGCGATCCAAATGCGCGGACGAGACCAGATGGCACAGGTTGTCGTAGCCCGCATCATCCTGCGCGAAGAGCGGCAGGTAATCGACCGTCCCGCGATCATCGCCTCGAGCGACGCCCAATAACGCGCCGATGATCGGCTGCACGCCTTCGCTCTTGCAGGCGGCAGCAAAGGGCATGATGCCATAGAGCCCGTTGCGGTCGCAGATCGCGATGGCCGGAAAGCCGCGCTCTTTCGCCAACTTGGCGATGTCCTTGGGATCGATCGCCCCTTCGAGCATCGAATAGGACGACAGCACGCGCAAGGGGACGAAAGGAGCAAAGGGCATCCCTTGCAATCTAGGAAATCGCAGCGATTCTCAAAGCGCCTTGCCGCTTATCCTGTGCACAGGGCGGCGCAAAAGCCTACAGCAGCTTTGCGATGTCCTTGGCAATCGCCTCGGGCTTGTCGGTGGGGGCATAGCGGCGCACCACCTTGCCATCGCGGTCGATCAGGAACTTGGTGAAGTTCCACTTGATCGAGGTCGAGCCCATCAGCCCCTTTTTTTCCGACTTCATCCAGTCGAACAGCGGCGATGCGCCCGCGCCGTTCACTTCCACCTTCGCCATCAGCGGGAAGGTGACGCCGAAATTGACCTTGCAGAATTGCTCGATCTCCTCGGCATTGCCCGGCTCCTGCCCGCCGAACTGGTTGCACGGGAAACCCAGCACCTCAAAGCCCCTGTCCTTGAACTGCTGGAACAGGTTTTCGAGCCCGTCATACTGCGGGGTGAAGCCGCACTTGCTGGCGGTGTTGACCACCAGCAAAACGGTGCCGAGCTTGTCCTTGAGGTCGAGGTCTGCACCCTTGTTCGTGGTGACGGTGAAATCGGCAATGGTCGTCATCGTCTCAAACTCCCTTTTGAAGCCCTTCGAACAGCACGCCTTCCTTGAGGCGCACCACCCGGTCCATTTTCGCTGCAAGGCGTTCGTTGTGCGTCGCGACCAACGCCGCGCTGCCCTCACCGCGCACCAGCGCGAGAAATTGGGCGAGCACCGCATCGGCCGTATGTTCATCAAGATTGCCGGTCGGCTCGTCCGCGAGCACCAGCGTTGGCCGGTTGGCGAGCGCACGGGCGACCGCAACGCGCTGCTGCTCGCCGCCCGAAAGCTGGCTGGGACGGTGGGTGAGGCGCTGGCCGAGGCCGAGGCTGGTAAGCAGACTGTCGGCCCGCTCTATCGCATCGGCCCGAGCCACTTCGCGGATCATCTGCGGCATCACCACGTTCTCGCGCGCATCGAAATCGGGCAGCAGGTGGTGGAACTGGTAGACGAAGCCGAGATGCTCGCGCCGCAGAGCGGTGCGCTCATCGCCGGCCATATGCTCGGCCTTCTGCCCGCCGATGGAAATCGATCCCTCGAACCCGCCTTCCAGCAGGCCCACGGCTTGCAGCATGGTCGACTTGCCCGATCCCGAAGGCCCCAGCAGCGCGACGATCTCGCCCGGCATGATATCGAGATCGACCCCGCGCAGCACGTCGATGCGCTGCCCGCCCTGCTCGAACGAGCGCCTCAGGCCGCGAAGGCTGACGATGGGTTGCACGCTATTCATAGCGCAGCACCTGCACCGGATCGGTGTTCGCCGCCTTCAATGCGGGATAGAGCGTCGCAAGGAAGCTCATCATCATCGCCAGCGTGACGATGCCGAGGATCTCCCACGGATCGGTGCGCGACGGCAGCGTCGAGAGGAACCGCACTTGCGGGTCCCAGATCTGCTGGCCTGTCGTCCAGGCGATGAAGTCGACGATCGGCTCGCGGAAGAACAGCACGATCGCGCCCAGTCCGAGACCCGCCACCGTCCCGATCGCGCCCACGGTCGTGCCGGTGGTGACGAAGATCTTGAGCATCGAACGCCGCGTTGCGCCCATCGTGCGCATGATCGCGATGTCGCGGGTCTTGGCGCGCACCAGCATCACGAGGCTGGAGAGGATGTTGAACGCGGCGACCAGCACCATGAAGGACAGCGCGAAGAACATCGCCACCCGTTCAACCTGCAAGGCTTCGAACAGGGCCGAGTTCATCGATTTCCAGTCGGCGATCGCCGCCTGGCCGTTAAGCTGCCGCGACAGCGGTGCAAGGATCTCGCCGACCTTGTCGGGATCGGTCACGGTGATCTCGATCTGCGCCACGGAATCGCCCATCAGAAGCAGCGTCTGCGCCTCCTTCAGCGGCATCATCACGAACTTCTCGTCGAAGGTGTAAATGCCGACCTCGAAGATCGCGCCGACCTCGTAGCCGACCTGGCGGATCGAGGTGCCGAAGGGCGTGGTGCGCCCGGCGGGATTGATGATGGTGATGACATCGCCCACCCGCACGCCAAGGTTTTGCGCCAGCTGGCTGCCGATCGCGACGCGGCCATAGCCGGATTCGCCCGGGGCTGCGTAAAGGCTCTTCATGTCGCCGAGCAGCACCTTGTCACCGAGCGCGGTGAGGTCCTTGTCGCTCTGCCCGCGCAGGAAGATCGCCTCGGTGCGCCCGTTATACTGCACCAGCAGCGGCTGCTCGATCATCGGCGAGGCACTGGTCACGCCCGGCGTGCGCTCGACATTGGCAAGCACGCTGCGCCAGTTATCGAGCCGCCCGCCATAGGCCTGCACCACTGCATGGCCATTGAGTCCCACGATCTTGTCGAGCAGCTCGCCGCGAAAGCCGTTCATCACGCTCATCACGATCACCAGCATCGCGACCGAGAGCATCACCACGCCCACGGAAATCCCCGCGACCAGCGCGATGAACGCCTCCCCCTTGCCCGGCCAGAGGTAGCGCTTGGCGATCATCCATTCGAAGGGGGAGAGCATAAGTGGTGGAAGGTGCCCTGAAGCTGTGGTTGGCCCCGCATGTAGGGCGCTGGGGCCTGCGCGGCAATCCCCGCGAGCGCGCAGCCACTGTCATCCGCCGGTCAGCAAAAAGCCGGGCAAGTGGGGCGCGCTTTTCCTTGTAATTGGTCTGTCACATCGCCATTGGGTCATGGCCCGGCGGCGGTACGCTCGCGGACTCTCTGGTGATGCCGATGACACTGCTCAACGTGACCCATCCCTTCCTCGATTCCGATGGCGACAAGCTGCGTGAGGAATGCGGCATTTTCGGTGTGATCCGCGCGAATGACGCGGCCGCAACCACCGCGCTCGGCCTCCACGCGCTCCAGCACCGCGGGCAGGAAGCGGCCGGGATCGTCAGTTATGACGGGATCGAGTTCTTCGCTCGCCGCGGCCTTGGCCATGTCGCCGAAAACTTCTCCTCCTCCGAGGCAATCGCCGCGCTGCCCGGTCATATGGCGGCGGGCCATGTGCGCTATTCGACGACCGGGGGCGCTGGCCTCCGGAACGTCCAACCGCTCTATGCTGACCTTGCCAGCGGCGGCTTCGCGGTCGCGCACAACGGCAATATCTCGAACGCGATGAGCCTGCGCTCGGATCTCGTGGGCAAGGGTTCGATCTTCCAGTCGACGTCCGATACCGAGGTGATCATCCACCTCGTCGCCACCAGCCGCTACCCCACCATCGCCGACCGGCTGGTCGACGCGCTGCGGCTGGTCGAGGGCGCCTATGCGCTGATCGTCATGACGCCCGAAGGCATGATCGCCTGCCGCGACCCGCTCGGCATCCGTCCGCTGGTGATGGGCCGGATGGGTGACGCGATCGCGTTTGCCTCGGAAACCGTCGCCTTCGACGTGGTCGGCGCCGAGGTGATCCGCGAGGTTGAGCCGGGCGAGCTGGTGCTGGTCGATTTCGCCGGCGACATCCGCTCGGTGCGCCCCTTCGGCAGCCCTGCCCCGCGTCCCTGCATCTTCGAACACGTCTATTTCAGCCGACCGGATTCGGTCTTCGCCGGCCGCTCGGTCTACGAAGCGAGGAAGGCGATCGGCATGGAGCTTGCCATCGAGGCGCCGTGCGACGCCGACCTCGTGGTCCCCGTGCCCGACAGCGGGGTGCCCGCCGCAATCGGCTTTGCGCAAGCATCGGGCCTGCCGTTCGAGCTCGGCATCATCCGCTCGCACTATGTCGGGCGCACCTTCATCCAGCCTTCGGACGGCGCGCGCCATTCCTCCGTCAAGCGCAAGCACAACGCCAACCGCGCGCTGGTGGAGGGCAAGCGCATCGTGTTGATCGACGATTCGATCGTGCGCGGCACCACCAGCCTGAAGATCGTCG
>JAIYAL010000042.1 GCA_027489095.1 Erythrobacteraceae bacterium | reverse complement strand
CTACACCCGCGCAGCCCCCGGCGGCACCGGGGCGGCCAAGTGCGGGGGCAATTATGCCGCCAGCCTCGTCCCCACCGGACAGGCCTTTGCCAAGGGCCATGACCAGGTGCTGTTCCTCGATGCCGCCGAACACAAGTGGGTCGAGGAGCTGGGCGGCATGAACCTGTTCTTCGTCTTCGATGACGGCACGGTGATCACCCCGCCGCTGACCGGCACGATCCTGCCCGGCATCACCCGCAATTCGCTGGTGACGCTGCTGCAGGAGCAGGGCCTCACGGTTTCCGAAGCCCCCTACTCGATCGACCAATGGCGCGCAGACGCTGAGAGCGGCCACCTCGTCGAGGTGATGGCCTGCGGCACCGCAGCGGTCGTCACCGCAGTCGGCAAGGTCGCCGGGCCCGATGGCGAGTTCACCATCGGCGCAGGCGGCATCGGCCAGACCACCGCGAAACTGCGCGAGACGCTGGTGGGCATCCAGACCGGCCGGATCGCCGACACCCATGGCTGGGTGACGCGGGTTTGATCGAAGACCCGGTGCAAGTCGCCGCGCTCTACCAGTTCACGCGCTTCGATGACCCCGAGGCCCTGCGCGCCCCCCTGCTCGCCGCCTGCGAGGCGCACGGAATCAAGGGCACCCTTCTGCTGGCGCGCGAGGGGATCAACGGGACGATTGCGGGCGCGCCCGAGGCTCTGGAGGCGGTGCTCGCCGCGATCCGCACCCTGCCCGGATGCGCGGACCTCGACGTGAAGTTCTCCTCGGCGCCGGAAATGCCCTTCCACCGCATGAAGGTGCGCGTGAAGCGCGAGATCGTCACCATGGGCGAGCCCGATATCGACCCGGCGCTGTCGGCGGGCCACTATGTCGATCCGCATGACTGGAACGCGCTGATCGCCGATCCCGACACTGTCGTGATCGACACCCGCAACGATTACGAGGTGGCGGTGGGCACATTCAGCGGCGCGGTCGATCCTGCGACGCCGACATTCCGCGACTTCCCCGCGTGGTTTCGCGAAAACCGCGAGGCCTTGCTGGAGGGCAAGACCAAGGTCGCGATGTTCTGCACCGGGGGCATCCGCTGCGAGAAATCGACCGCCTTCCTGCGCGCCGAGGGGATCGAGGAGGTCTATCACCTCAAGGGCGGGATTCTGAAGTATCTTGAGCAAGTACCTAAAAATCAAAGCCTGTGGCAGGGCGAATGCTTCGTCTTCGATGAACGCGTGACAGTTCGCCACGGCCTTGCCCAAGGAACCTTCCAGCTGTGCCGTGCCTGCCGCCGCCCGCTCGACGAAGCGGCGCTCGCCCATCCGGACTACGAGGACGGCGTGAGCTGCCCCGCCTGCATCCACGAACGCACCGAGGAACAGCGCGCCGGTTATGCCGAACGCCAGCGGCAGGAGGCGCTCGCCAAGGCACGCGGCGAATTGCACGTCGGCGCGGTGCGCAAAGCCCAGCCGTGACCTGTCTCCCCGTCCTCTATTCCTTCCGCCGCTGCCCCTATGCGATCCGTGCGCGGATGGCGCTTTGGGCGGCAGGGATCACCGTGACCTTGCGCGAGGTGAAGCTCGCCGCCAAACCGCCTGCGCTTCTGGCTGCCAGCCCCAAGGCGACCGTGCCGGTGCTGGTGCTGGCGGATGGTACGGTGATCGACCAGAGCCTCGATATCATGCGCTGGGCGCTGGGGCAGAATGATCCTGAAGGTTGGCTGGCGGGAGATGAGCCTGCCCTGATCGCGGTGAATGACGGGCCATTCAAGCACCACCTCGACCGGGCCAAATATCCGGGGCGTTATGATGAAGATGGCATCGACCACCGCGCAGCGGGGCTGGCGCTGCTCGGCAATCTGGAGGCGCGGCTGGAGCGCGCTGCCTGCCTGTGCGGCCCTACCCGCAGCCTCACCGATATCGCGATCTTCCCCTTCATCCGCCAATTCGCCGCGATCGAGCCGGAATGGTTCGCGGCTCAGCCATTGCCGCGCTTGCAATTCTGGCTGGAGGCGCTTGCCGGGTCAGAGCTGTTTGCCGCTGTCATGCCCAAACTCGCGCCTTGGGCCGATGGGGATGTGCCGGTGCGGTTCGGGCCTTAGCTAAACTCGTCACCCCAGCCCCTCCCGAAACGCATCCACCAGCCAGCTTGCCGCAGGGCCCAGCCGCGTGTCCCGCCGCCATAGTGCCGAAAGGCGATAATGCGCGCCCGGCTTCTCGGGCAGGTCAAGCTCGACCAGCGCGCCTGAGGCAAGGTCGTCCGCCACCATCGCGCGCGGCATGTTGCCCCAGCCCAGCCCCTCCTTCAGCAGCGAATGCTTGGCGCCCAGATCCCCCAGCCGCCAGGTCAGCGGGGAGAGCACCGAAAACTCGCGCCCCTCGGTCAAGGGAGAGCGGTCGGTCAGCACCAGTTGCAGGTGGCGGCGGCTTTCGCCGGGCGCGATGCCGGCCTCGCCCTTGGCCCGCGCCAGCGGATGGTGGGGCGCAGCGACGGGAATGAGATCGATCTCGCCCACCGCCTGACGCTCCAGCGCCGCATTGTCGCCGATCACCGGGCCGCCGATCGCAAGATCCGATCCGCCGTCGATCACGCAGGCCGCGACCGCGCCCAGCCCCTCGATCCGCAAGGTCAGCGCGCAGGTCGGGAACATCTGCCGGAATTCGCCGAGCACATGCGCGGTCACTTCACCCGGCACCATCACGTCGATCACCAGCGTAATCGCGGATTCGAGCCCGGCGTGGAGCGAGCGCGCTTTGGCCAGCAGCGCATCGACCGCGTCGGCCGCTTGCCGCGCCTCGGCCAGCAGGCCCTCACCCGCCGCAGTCAGCACCGGACGGCGCGATCCCTCGCGTTCGAACAGGCTGAGCCCGAGCTGCGCCTCCAGCTGCGCAATGCCGTAGGATACCGCTGAAACCGCGCGGCCTTGTCGCCGGGCCGCCCCGCCAAAGCTTCCTTGTTCGGCAACGGCGATGAAGAGGCGCAGCTGGTCAAGCGTGGGATCGCCGAGTTTCATGCCGCATATGTTCAGATAATCCGAACATCTTGGCAAGTTTTATCGCAGTTATGCGGACACCATCAGCAGCCTATCTCCGCTTCAACGAAACAGGAGATACGCCATGATCGAACTGCGTCCCTTCAACACCCTCGGTGCCGCGAACCACGGCTGGCTTGATGCACGCCACCACTTCTCCTTTGCCAGCTACCACGATCCGGCCCGCGTCCACTGGGGCGCGCTGCGGGTCTGGAACGACGACGCGATCGCGGCCAAGTCGGGCTTCCCGGCGCACCCCCACAGCGACATGGAGATCATCACCTATGTCCGCGCCGGGGCGATCACCCACCGTGACAGCATGGGCAACGAAGGCCGCACCGAAGCGGGCGACGTGCAGGTGATGAGCGCCGGGAGCGGGGTCACCCACTCGGAGTTCAACCTTGAGGACGAGGAAACCCGGATCTTCCAGATCTGGATCATCCCCGATACGCGCGGCGGCCAGCCCAGCTGGGGCGCGCGCCAATTCCCCAAGGATGACCGCGCTGGCAGCTTCGTCCCCCTCGCCAGCGGTGTCGCCAACGACGACGACGCGCGTGGAGGGGCTTTGGCCATCCGGGCCGATGCCCGCGTGCTCGGCGCGACGATCAAGGCGGGCGAGAGCGTGACCTACACGCCGCGCTCAGCGGGCCGCCACCTCTACCTCGTGCCTGCCACCGGCAAAGTGCGGATCGCAGATGTCGAAGCGAATGCCCGCGATGGTGTCGCGATCACGAGCCTCGACAGCGTGACCATCACCGCGATCGAGGACAGCGAGGTCGTGCTGGTCGACGCGGCCTGAGCCCTACTCTCCCCCCCTCCTCGGAAGGAGGGGGAAAGACACCTCTTCCAACCCCGAAGGATCATCCCATGAGCAACATCCTCCACATCACCGCCAGCATCCGCAGCGCCAGCGATTCCGTCTCGCGCGGGCTTGGCCAGCGCCTTGTCGAGGGCCTTGCCGCGAGAAGCGGTGCCAGCGTGACCACCCGTGACCTCGCCGCCAATGACATCCCCTATGTCAGCGCCGAGCGGTTCGCCGCGAACCTCACGCCTGCCGAAGCGCGCACGCCGGCGCAGGCAGAGCTTGCCGCCTATGCCGACATGCTGATCGCCGAATTGCAAGCCGCCGATACCATCGTGATCGCCAGCCCGGTCTACAATTTCGGCCCGCCCGCGACGCTCAAGGCCTGGGCCGATCTGGTCGCCCGCGTCGGCACGACCTTCCGTTACACCGCCACTGGCCCCGAGGGGCTGCTGACGGGCAAAAAGGCTTATCTCGCCATCGCCAGCGGCGGGACGCCGGTGGGCAGCGAGATCGACTTCATGACCCGCTGGCTGATCTTCTTCCTCGGCTTCATCGGCATCACCGATGTGGAGATGGTTGCGGCGGACGGCATCATGGGCGCAGGCGGCGAAGCCAAGATCGCCGCCGCTCAGGAACAGGCCGAACAGATCGCGGCCTGATCTTCAGACAGTGCCCCGGGCGCCTTCCACGGCAGGCACCGGGGCGCTGCTGTCGAACACCATCGCCGCTGCCGCCTGCTTGGCATAGAACTCCGGACGGCGCGGGTATTTCACGGTGATGAGCAGGACCAATCCCGTCAGGATACCGCTGCCCACCACGAGGAAGATCGAAGGCAGGCCGCCCATCGCGTCGGTCTTGCCGAGCATGAAGGCGCCGAAGGAAATCCCGAAATTGGCGATTGCCATGTAGATCGTGAACTGCGTCGCGGCGACACTGGGGTCGCATAGCCGCATCGAGACCGGCAGCGCCGCCACGGTCAGCAGCAGATCGAACGCAATCCACGCGAACACGAAGGCGATGAACACCGCCGGGGTGCTCCACCAGCCTTGCGCGGCATACATCGCCGTCAGCATGCCGAGTTGCACCGCGCTCCACAGAATCGCAATCGGCTTGGCCCCGAAACGGTCGCCGAGCCATCCGCCCAGCGTCATGCACAGCACGCCCGCGGTCAGCCCGGCGGCCGCCGTGAGCGAGGAAATCTGCGAAACGTCCCACCCGACGCTGTTAGCGCCGATCAGCGGCGTCGCGCCGGTAAGCCCGCCATATAGCATGCCGCGGCCGAACACGACCGGCAGCCACAACAGGCTGACCGGGCGCACCATCGCGGCAAAGGTGGTCTTGAGCAGCGGCCACCATGCCTCCAGCTGGATCGCAAGGTTGCGCGGGGACGCCGCGCCCGGGCTCCAAGGCAGCAGCCGCTCGCCCTCACGTTCGCGGAAGGCGGCGATGTAGAGGCACAGCACAAGGATGACCGCCGCGACCGCGAGGAAGGCGGCGGGCGCGCCGTAGGACGCGATCAGGAAGCCGCAAGTGGCGGTCGCCATGGCGATGCCGATCGATTGCCCGCCGAACATCATGCCGCTGCCACGCGCGCGCTCGTCCTCGGTCATGATGTCGACCGCAAGGCCATCAACCGCGACATCCTGGAAGGTGGTGGCAAGGTTCACCGCGAAACCGATCGCGCCCAGCACGGCAACATCGCCGACTGCTGGGTCGATGATCGCAGCCATGACAAGGCTGATGATCATCACGCCTTGTGCGCCCAGGATCCAGGCGCGGCGGCGGCCCATCGGCAGGAAGGTGTAGCGATCCATGATGAAGCCGTTGACCAGCTTCAGCGACCACGGCAGCGCCGTCAGCGCCGCGACCGATCCGACCTCTGCGGCGCTGGCTCCGTTCACCGCCATCCACGCGGGCACCGCGAACCAGAACAGCCCGATCGGCATCCCCTGTCCGACATAGAGGATAAACAGGGTGAACAAGCGCAGCGCCCGGCTGTGTTCGAGCACCAGCCGCTTTGATTGTGCCTGACTGACCATCGATGTTCCCCCGCACCCCGTCCGCAGCCCTGCTCAAGGCATGACTGTGCCTGCAAGCCTATGATGGGGAGCGCAAATGGCAACGCGTCCGAAAGGGGAAGCTCCGGATTGACGCTTTTTTGACGGTATGGTGCCGATTGGGCAGCGGCGGCCCTCAACCTGAGCCCGCTCCAAACCCCCGCTCGATCGGCCTAGACCCCGGTTAGACCCCCCTTAGACCCCCCCCAGACCCCCGCCAGACCCTGATCGGGGGCCGTGTTTCACGTGAAACATCGGCCGGATCAGGATTCTCGCACCAATTGCGGCTTGAAGATATTGCGGCTCGGGCGGATGACGATGATCGCCACCCCGATCAGTGCCAACGCCCCGCCGATGATCAGCGGCCAACCGATCTCGTCCCCCGTCAGCCATGTCCCGAAGGCAATGGTGAGCAGCGGGGTAAGCAGGGTGAGCGGCACGATAAGGTTCGCGTCATGGGCTTGGAACAGCCGGAAATAGGCCGAATGCGCGCCGACCGAAACGATCACGCCGGCAAACAGCACGCACCCCGCAACAGCCAGCGGAGCGGCACTAACCGATTGCATTTGGCCGCTTTCCAGCAGCACAGTTGCGGGCAGCATGACGCCGAGCGAGGCGAGGCCCGCCCAGGCCTGCAGGCTCACCGCGCCGATATCGAGCCGTTTGACGAACACCGAGGCAAAGGCCCCGATCAGCACGCCCGCAAAGGCGAAGCTGAGACCCACCGGATCGTTCGCTCCCGAAGGCGCGCCAATCGCGAGACCCACGCCCCCCAGTGCCAGCGCCATGCCAAGGCCGCGCCGCCAGCGCACCTCCTCGCCCAGAAACAGGATCGCAAACAGCACCGTCAGCGGCGCGCCCGATAGGTTCACGATCCCCACCATCGAGGGGCTCGCGGTCTGCAATCCTACAAATTGCAGGCCAAAGCTCCCCCCGGTGATCGCAAAGCCGATCAGCAGCACCAGCGGCAGGCGCGCAGGAACCCCGCGCAGCAGCAGCGGGAACAGCACCGCGAGCACGGTGGCGGAGCGCATCACGGTGTAGAACAGCGGCGGCACGCCCAGGGTGCTGACAGCGATCTTGCTGACCACGACATTCATCGCCCAGGCAAGGTTGCAGAACAGCATGATGCCGAGCGCAGAGAGAGGCAGGCTCTTGGGCATCAGGGATCGGGCGGGCCGAATACCTTGTTGGCAACCTCCTGTGGCAACCCTTCGCGCAGCTCCTCGCGCCACACGCTCGCCACCGCATCCGAAGGCGCGCGCCAGTCGCCGCGGGGGCTCAGCGCGCCCGCCGAGGAGACCTTCGGCCCGTTGGGCAGTGCGGAACGCTTGAACTGCGAAAAGCCGAAGAAGCGCGCGCAGAACTTGTCGAGCCAGCCGGCGATGGTGGCAAGTTCGTAGGAATTCTTCGCGTCTTGCGGGAAGCCTGCGGGCCACATTCCTACCGCTTCATCCTTCCACGCCTGCCAGGCGAGGAACGCGACCTTGGAGGGCCGCTGGCCGAAGCGGATGACGTGGTGGAGGAAGAAGTCGTTCAATTCGTAGGGCCCCACAAGGCTCTCTGTCGACTGCATCGCCCCATCGGCGCCCGGCGGGACCAATTCGGGGCTTATTTCGGTGTCGAGCACCGCTGCCAGCACCTCGCCGCAGGCCTCGGTGAACTGCCCCGTCGCGATCACCCAGCGGATCAGGTATTGAATCAAGGTCTTGGGCACGCCCGAATTGACGCCGTAGTGGCTCATGTGGTCGCCCACGCCGTAGGTGCACCAGCCCAGGGCCAGCTCGCTGAGGTCGCCGGTGCCGACCACGAAGCCCTTGTGCTGCCCGGCGAGCCGGAACAGGTAATCGGTGCGCAGGCCCGCTTGAACGTTCTCGAAGGTCACGTCGTGCAATGGCTCACCTGCCGCGAAGGGATGGCCGATGTCTTCGAGCATCTTGTGCGCTGCAGGGCGGATATCGATCTCGCCCGCGGTGATTTCCAAGGCCTGCATCAGCCGGTGAGCGTTGGCCTTGGTGCCATCCGAGGTGCCGAAGCCGGGCATGGTATAGCCGCGGATCGCCGTGCGCGGCATCCCCAACCGGTCACAGGCCTTGGCGGCGACGATCAGCGCATGGGTGGAATCGAGCCCGCCGGAAATGCCGATCACGAGGCTCTTGGCACCGGTGGATTCGATCCGCCGCATCAGCGCATCGACCTGGATGTTGAAGGCCTCGTAGCAGTCCTCATCGAGCTTCTCGGGCCGATCGGGCACGAAGGGGAAGCGCGCGACGGGGCGCACCAGCCCGATGTCGCCTTGGGCATAGGCGTGCTCGAACAGGATCCGGCGGTAGCTGTCCTCAGGCCGCCCAGCCCATTCGGCGGCGTCGGCGAAGGTCTGGTTGCGCATGCGTTCCGCAGCGAGGCGTTCGGTATCGATATCGACGATGGTAAGCTCACCCGCCCGGTCGAAACGTTCGCTCTGGGCGAGCAGGGTGCTCATCTCGTAGATCACGCCCTGCCCGTCCCAGGCAAGGTCGGTGGTGCTCTCGCCGTGACCGCTCGCCGAATAGACATAGGCCGCGATGGCGCGCGCCGCCGAGGAGCGGCAGTGCAAGTGGCGGTCGTCCGCGCGGCCGATGGTGACGGGCGAGGCGGAAAGGTTACACAGGATCAGCGCGCCGGCGAGCGCAGCGGTCATGCCCGGCGGGATCGGCGCCCAGAAATCCTCGCAGATCTCCACCCCGAAGCGGAAGCCGGGAAGGTTTGCGGCAGCAAAGACGAGGTCGGTGCCGAACGGCACTTCCTCGCCCGCCACACCGATCCACAGGTCGGTGCAGCCGCGACCGTGAGCGAACCAGCGCTTCTCGTAGAACTCGCGGTAATTGGGCAGGAAGCTCTTGGGCACAACGCCGAGGATCTGCCCGTGCGCGATCACCACGGCGCAATTGTAAAGCTTGTCCGCCCGTCTGAGCGGCGCGCCGATAACCAGCACCGGGGCAAGATCGGCCGAGGCGGCGACCACCTCGGCGATGGCCAGTTCGACCCGCTCGAGAATCGCGTTCTGGAGTAGAAGATCGTCGATCGCGTAGGAGGACAGCGTCAGCTCGGGAAAGACCACGAGGTCGACGTTGGCCGCGTGCGCCTTGCGCGCCTCTGCGAGCACGCCAGCCAGGTTGTGGCCGACATCGGCGGTGCGCCCCTGCGGGGTCGCGCTCGCCACGCGCACGAAGCCGTGCTCGTGCATGTCGTAAAAGGGGTGCGAAATCTCGCTCATGATCGCAGGCCGCTCCGGATGGCTGTGACAGCCGCCTCTAGCTTGGAATCCCTGCGGTTCCTAGCATGCCCGCACAAGTCCTGCTTTTGCGCCTGACAGGCAATTGATAGCGCGGGGTGCTTGCAGCCCAAACGCCGAGGCCCCAAGTGGCAGAGCGAAGCAATCAGGAGCCGGACATATGGCCGATACCACCTACACCCCGCCCGCCGTCTGGAGCGCCGACACCGTCTCGGGCGGGCGCTTTGCCAATATCAACCGACCGACTGCCGGCGCGCGGGAGGAGCGCGATCTGCCGGTGGGAGAGCAACCCTTCCAGCTCTATTCGCTCGCCACCCCCAACGGGGTAAAGGTGACGATCATGTTCGAGGAGCTGCTGGAAGCCGGGCATACGGGCGCGGAGTATGACGCCTGGACGGTCAACATCGGCGATGGCGAACAATTCACCAGCGGCTTTGTCGGCGTGAACCCCAATTCCAAGATCCCGGCCTTGCTCGACCGCAGCGGACCCACGCCGTTCCGGGTGTTCGAGAGCGGTGCGATCATCGTCCACCTGGCGGAAAAGTTCGGGATGTTTCTCCCCACCGATCCGGCGGCCCGGGCCGAAGCGCTCTCCTGGGTGTTCTGGCAGGTCGCAAGCGGCCCCTTCATGGGCGGCGGCTTCGGCCATTTCTACGCCTATGCGCCGGAGAAATACGAATACCCGATCAACCGCTACGCGATGGAAACCAAGCGCATTTTCGATGTCGCCGATCGGCAGCTGGCGCAGACCCGCTTCCTTGCGGGCGATGAATACACCCTCGCCGACATCGCCAACTTCCCATGGCTTGCGCCCTTTGTCGCAGGGCAAATCTACAACGATGCCAAGACCTTCCTGTCGATCGACGAATACCAGAACGTCGCCCGCTGGGTGAAGGAGATCGCCGCGCGCCCTGCGGTGCAGCGCGGCCGGATCGTCAACAAGGTGTGGGGCGAGCCGGACACCCAGCTCAAGGAACGCCATTCTGCGGCCGATTTCGACGGCAAGCGGCTGGAGGCTGGCCCACCAGTCTAAACCAGCGGGCGAAGCCACGAAATTACGTGTCTTCGCCCCCTTCACAACCCCGTTTCAGCCGTTATAGAGCGCCCCTCTTGCTGGGGCGTAGCCAAGCGGTAAGGCACCGGTTTTTGGTACCGGCATGCGAAGGTTCGAATCCTTCCGCCCCAGCCAGCATTCCCTTTCCCCCTTACGCCAATGTTTCACATGAAACACCGCTACGACACGCCTCTGCGAGGGGTCTAGACGGGGTCTAGCGGGGGTCTAAGGGGGGTCTGGCGCCCGCCAAACCTCAGCACAGCGCCCTCTCGCGCGCGATCATTGCAGCGTGGGTGCGGTTGCGGGCGGAAAGCTTGCGGCAGATCGTCTTGACGTGGAGCTTGATCGTCGGCTCGCGCAGGTTCAATTCGCGCGCGATTTCCTTGTTGGCCTGGCCCGAGCACAATCGCGCCAACACCTCCACCTCGCGCGGGCTCAGGCCCGAGGCGCTTGGCACGGGGCCTTGTGAGGGGCGGTGAAGGTCGAGCGGCATGTAGGTCTCGCCCGCTGCCATGAAGCGGATCGCGTTGACCAGCGAACGCGCGGGAAGCGTCTTGGGAAGGTAGCCCGCCGCGCCCACGCTGAGCACCTTTTCGGCGACCCCCGGCGGGGCGAGGCCCGACATCAGCGCGACCGGGCGGCCCTTGCTGGCGGCGATCGCCTGCTCGAGCCCGGCATAGCCATCCATCCCGGGCATCCCGTAATCAAGCACCACGAGGTCGAACGGCATTTCGGGCGCGACCGCTTCGATGCAAGCCAGCGCCTCAGGCAGGTCGGCGACCGTCTCGACCACAAAGCCGCCTTCGGCCTCAAGGTAGGAACGCAGCACATCGCGCAGCAATTCGTGGTCGTCGGCGATCAGGATGCGCATGACGTGGTCCTCTCTCGCGCCGCATTGATGGCGGACGCAGCGGCAGCGGCGAGCTGGACGGTGCCAGCGGGCTTGCCGAGCACCGCATCGAACAGCCCGATCTGCTTCTGGTGCAGTTGGTGAATGCGTGGCAGCGCGGTCAGCAGCAGGATCGGCAAATCGGGCCGCAGCTTGCGCAGCCGGCGCGCGAAATCCGCGCCGTTCATACCCGGCATGTCGTAATCGGTAACGACAAGATCCCACATCAACGCGTCATCCTTGATCGCGGTGATCGCGTCGCGCGCATCAAGGCACGGCCCGGCCTCGGCGCCGACCTCCTCGAGCATCGCCACGAGGGTGTCGACCACCGCCGGGTTGTCATCGACCACCAGCACGGTCTTGCCGGTGAGCGCGGCATTGAGGCCGAACTCGCCGCGCGGCACGGACGCGTCGCCAGCCTGCGCCTGAAGCGGCCACCACACCTCGAAGATGGTGCCCACGCCGGGCCAGCTCTGGAGGGTGAGCGCGCCGTTGTTGCCGGCGATGATCCCCGCGACCACCGCGAGGCCCAGCCCGTAGCCGGCCTCGCCCTTGCGGGTGAAGAACGGCTCGAAGACCTTGCCCAGTTCCTCGGGCTCGATCCCGCAGCCTGTGTCGCTGATCCGGATCAGCACGCTCGGAACCGTGGGGATGGCGCCGATCACCAGCTTGCCTTCGGGCACCTGACCCTCGCCCGTCAGCACTTCGAGGCGGATCCGTCCGGTTTCCGCCGGCCGCAGCGCGTCGCGGGCGTTGAGCACGAGGTTGAGGAGCACCTGAGTGAGTTCGGTGTCGTCCGTCATCACCATCACCGGCGCGCTGGGCAGCGCAAGCTCGATACGGTGGAGCGGATCGGTGAGGCTCGGCACAGCCAGATCGCGCACGTCGCGCACCATGCGCGACAGGTCGACCAGCTTTGGATGCGGCACCCGGCGCCCGAGGGTCAGCATCTTCTCGACCAGCCGCGCAGCGGTCGCGGCGGCGGACTGGATGCGCAGCGCATGGTGCGCCACGCGCTCGTCCTGGAGATTGCGGAGCAGTTCGGCGGTGCCCGAGATGGCGGTGATGAGGTTGTTGAAATCGTGTGCGATGCCGCTGGCAAGCTGACCGGCCACCTCCTGCCGTTGGGCGAGCATCAGCTGTTCGCGCAGCCGCGCCTTCTCGCGCTCCATCGCGTGGCGTTCGCCCATGTCACGGGTGACGCAGACGATGCCGTTCTCGGGGCTGAGCGACAGGGAAATTTCCTGCTCGATCGGGCTTCCGTCGCGGCGCAGCCCTTGGGTCTCGCCGCGCCACTGGCCAAGGGCGAACAGGATCGGCATGGTGTCCTTGGACATGCGCCGGGCCTCTTCGGCATCGTAAAGCACGCTCCACGGCTGGCCGATCAGGTCCCCGGGGCCATCATAGCCGAACATCGCTGCGTGGGCGTGGTTCATGAAGATGTACCTCCCGTCCGCATCGGTGATCGCGATCCCGTCGTCCGAGGCCTCGACCGCAGCAACCTGCCGCGCGAGCCGTGCCTCGGTGGCGGCGCGTTCGGCCTCGGCGGCCTTGCGGGCCGAGACATCGCGGATGATCGCAGCAAAGCCCGCGGGCCCGTCGCCTGCCTCGTTCTCGTTCTCGCTCTCGTTCTCGCCGCGCCACATGGCGAGGCTGAGTTCGATCGGGATCTCGCGCCCGTCCTTGGCGAGCGCGGGCACCTCTACCGTGGTGCCGACCAGCCGCGTTGGCTGGCGGTCGCGCAGCCGCGCCACGCCCGCGTTGTGCCCGTGGCGGTGACGGTCCGGGATGATAAGATCGAGCGACTGGCCGATCGCCTCGGCGGCGGTCCAGCCGAACATCAGCTCGGCCGCCCGGTTCCAGAGCGTGATCTGGCTGTGCGCATCGGCGCAGACAAAGGCATCGGTGGTGGTGCGGGCGATCAGGTCGGAGATCCGCTGCTGCCGGCGGATCTGGCGGCTCTCCAGGAAGGTGACGACCTGGCTCGCCATCAGCGCGAGGATCGCGCGGTCGTTCCGTGACATCCCATGGCGCGCGACGGGGTCGATAACACACAGGGTGCCGATGCGGTGGCCGCTTTCGAGGATCAGCGGGGCGCCTGCATAGAAGCGGATGTGCGGCAGGCCCTCGACCAGCGGATTGGCCGCGAAGCGCGGATCGAGCTTCGCGTCGGGCACCACCATCACGCCCTCGCCGGCGATGGCGTGGGTGCAGAAGCTTTGGCTGCGGCAGGTGTAGGTCGCATCGAGCCCGAAGCGCGATTTGAACCACTGCCGCTCGGAATCGACGAGGCTGACGAGCGCGATCTGCGCGTTGAAGCGATCCGCAGCCAGCCGGGTAATGACGTCGAGTTCGGCATCAGGGCCGGTGTCGAGCACGCCCAGCGCGTTCAGCGCGGCGAGCCGGCCGGGCTCATCTTTTCCCAAGGGGTAAGGCGGGTTGTGGTTCGTCAACATGGCGTGGCGGGCTTCTCGTTCAGAGCGTGAGCGTGTGTCTCGGGTGGAAGGGGCAGACCTTGCCCGTCCCACGCGCACCGCGCTGGCGCAATCTGGCCTTATGGCGTGGAAGTCTTATCCTTTCGTATAGGTTACCCCCTCACTCCGGTCATTTCGCTAGCCCCCTGGTACGCGGCGTTAACCAAACGGGCCTGCACGCCATCCTTGCGCGCGCCCAGCTATCCCCCCGCTCGAATGACAGACCCGGTTCGGCCAGCCATTGAGAGCGGGCCACGGCAGAACGCGCCGCTGGATTTGACCAGATGAAAAGGACCAATGAAATGAACAAGATGTTTGCAGTTGCCAGCGTGCTCGCCGCGCTCTCCGCCGCCACTTCGGCGCAGGCCCAGTCGGCCGACGCCGACGCCGGCGCCAAGATTATCGCCCCGCTCGAAATCACGAACACCGCCAGCCTCTACTTCGGCACGATCGCACCCTCGACCACCGTCGGCGACAAGGTCGTCGTCACCCCCTGGGGCGACCGCAAGTGCGGCGCGGCGCTGACCTGCCTTACCGCCGATCACACCGCAGCGGCCTTCGCGGTGACTGGCGAAGCCGACGCCTTCTACACCGTCTCGCTCCCCAAGGAGATCAAGATCGTCAACGAGCGCGGCAACGCCATGCTGGTGTCGGACTTCTCCGGCTCGAAGGACAAGGGCCAGCTCATCAAGGGTGAAGACAGCTTCACCGTCGGCGGCACGCTCGATGTCAGCGTGCGCCAGGAAGCCGGCAAGTACACCGGTAGCTTCACCGTCGCGGTGGAATACCAGTAAGCCTCCGTGGCAGGGGGTGAAGGGAGCCGCGCATCCCCCCGCGCGGCTCCCGGATCCCTCGGGCCCCTGACGCCCTACCGCTTCGCTTCTTGAGGGCGTTTGCCCATCCCAAGACCACCCCTGCCAATGTGAGGTCTTTCCCCATGCCCCGTTTCCCCCTCGTCGCCGCGCTCATCGCGGCGGTCACCCTCCCTTTGCCTGCCACTGCCGAGCTGCTGGTCGCCCCGACCCGCGTGGTGCTCACGCCAGATAACCGCTCCTCCGAGCTGGTGCTCGTCAACAAGGGCACCGAGACAGCCGCGTTCCGCATCAGCATCGAGAACCGCCGGATGCGCGAGGACGGCAGCCTTGAAGACGCCCCCGCCGCGCAAGACGGCGAGCTGTTCGCCGATGACAAGCTGCGATACTCCCCGCGCCAGCTGGTGCTTGAACCCGGCGCGCGCCAGGTCGTGCGGATCATGGCGACCTCGCCGGGCGAACTTGCGCCGGGCGAATTCCGTTCGCACCTGCGCCTGATGTCCGCACCCATCAGCGCGGGCACGGCGCAGCTCGCGGGTGAGCCGTCGGCGGACAACAGCCTTGCGATCGAACTTGTGGCGATCCGTTCGATCACCATCCCCGTGATCCTGCGCATCGGCAAGCTCGAGGCGAGTGCCACCATGGACAGCGCCGCGTGGGCCGCAGCCAATCCCGGCCAACCGACCAATACCCTGAACGTGCGCCTGACCCGCTCGGGCACGCGCTCGACCTATGGCGATATCAGCTTCACGCCCGAGGGCGCCAAGGAGCCCGCCTGGGTGGTGCGCGGCGTTGCGATCTACACGCCGAACACGGCGCGCGACGTGGTCATCCCGCTGCCCCCCGAGGTGCGCGCGCAGCTTGCGGGCAAGCGGGTGCGGATCGATTACACATCGACGGATTCGCGGACTGACACCAGCGATCCGGCGAGCGCGGGCAAGCGCCTCGCCAGCCTGACTACGGCACTTTGAGCGCATGACCTGTCCCGGTAAGCACCCATGCCCCGCCGCCCCTTCCGGCCGCTGTACTGGCTGGCCCTGCTGCTGTGCACAGCCGGACTGGCAGTCGCCGCCCCTGCCCCTGTTCGGGCGCAGGACAACAGCCCTTTCGACCGATTGTTCGGGAGCGATCCCGCAGCAGAGCGCGCCGGTCAGGCCGCTGACGGGCTCGCCCTTCCGGCCCTTTTCGCCGAAGGCAGGCTGATCGCCGACACCATCCCGCTGCACGATCTCGGCCCCGGCGCGGGCGCCTGCGTCGCGATCGTGCCGCTGATTGAAGCGCTGGAAATCGCGCATGCAACGGCTTCCGAGGGGCTGACACTCACCCTCCCCGAACCGCGCCGCACGGTCAGCATCCCTGCCGCCGCCATGCTGCCGAGCCCGAGCGGGTTGTGCCTCCCGCTCGCGGATCTGCCCGCCTACCTCCCCCTCAGCCTCACCCACGATCACGTAAGCCAGCGCCTCTTGCTCAGCCCCACCGCTGCATTGCCGCTCCTGATGCGTCTGGAACGCGCAGAGCGGCAGGCGCGCCTCACTCCCGAGACGCTGCGCCCCGCCTTCGCGCTGCTCGCTCGCCCGCAGCGCGCCGCCGAACTGTGGAGTGCCGACTTCGCAGCGGGCCTCGGCCTCACCACCGGAGGCGCCCGCCAGTTCTCGGCCTCCATGCTGGCAAGCGGCGCTCTGTTCGGCCTTGCCGGACGCATCGGCGTGGCAGTCACCGCCGAGGGGGCAATCACCCCCGGCCTGACCTTCTCGGAAAGCCGCGACACCCCTGACCTGCTCGGGCCGCTCGGCGCGCGCAGCATCGCCGTGGGCGACATCGCCGCCCCCGCCCAGCCGCTGATCGCCGACAGCCTCTCGGGGCGCGGGCTGGTGATTGGCTCGCGCGCGCCGTGGCGGGCCGATCTTGTCGACACCATCATCCTGAGCGGCCCCCTGCCGTCCGGCTGGGAGGCCGAGCTGTGGCATGAGGAGAGGCTCGTCGCGGTCACGCGCGAGCCGGACGCCGCCGGGCAATGGCAATTCGGCGATGTGCCGCTACGCATCGGCGCAAACCGCTGGGTGGTGCGCCTCTACGGCCCCAATGGCGAGACCGAGAGCCAAGTCTTCACGCGGCTTATCGGCACCGAGATGAACGCCGAGAACGAAGTCGGCTACAGCTTCGGCATCGTCGACGGCGGAAGGCCACTCATGGGCCGCACGCTCGCCAGCGAGCCGGCCGGGCCGAGCGCCTTTGCCAGCATCGACTGGGGCATGGCGAGCGCGGTCACCGCCCGGCTCGACCTGCGCGCGGGAATGCGCGGGACTCCGGCGGCAGCGCTGGGTTTCAACGGCGCGCTCGGCGGCGGGCTGTGGGCGGTGACCGGCGCGCGCGACCACGAGGGCGGGCTCGCCGCGGCGGTGAGGCTGGCGCGGCGGATCGGGGCGCAGGATGTGACCTTCGATCTTGCCCGTCACGGCCGCGACACGGGCCCGGGCCTCCCCCCACTGGTGCGCGAATTGAAGAGCGTGATGGCGGTGAGCGGACAGGGCCGCATCGGCCTCGGGCGCTTCAGCCTGCCCTGGCAGGGGCGCTATCAGACCGGAACCCTGCGCAGCGGCGGCACGCGCAAGGTCGCCGCAGCGCGGATCGTGTTCCCGATGCCCGACTGGCAGGCCAACCTCGCCCTTGGCGCAGTGCGCGAGGGCGACGCCGCGTGGCTCCCCACGGCCGCTCTCGGCCTGACCGCGCGCCGCGGCGACTGGCGCCTCAGGAGCGGCATCACGGCATCGGCCAGCAAGGGCCGTTGGAGGATCGACGGCGCGAATATCAGCGCCGCGCGGCGGCTCGGCGGCGCGGGCAACCTCGCCTTCGACCTCGACTGGCAGGGCCAGAGCGGCAAGGTGGGCGGCGGCGTGACCTTTGCGAAGCAGATGGGCCCGCTCGGTCTCAGCGCATCGGCGGGGCGCGATGGCACCGGATGGCGCGGGGGCATCGGCCTCACCATCGGCCTGTTCCGGGGGTCCGACCGCTGGCGCACCGCGCCTGCGGGGGTGGCCCGCAGCGGGGCAATCATGGCCGACATGTTCGTCGACGAGGACGGCAACGGCGCCCGCGAAGCCGGTGAGGAGGGGGTTACGGGCGGACGCTTCATCGTCGGCGCGGCGCTGCGGCGCGAGGCAACCGACAGCGGCGGGCGGGTGCTGATCGGCGGGATCGCTCCTGGCCCTTCGGTCGATATCGAGACGCAGATGTCCTCGCTCACCGACTTCACCTTGCGCCCCGCGCGGGCCGGTGACCGCCTCACTCTGCGCCCCGGCGAAGTCCGCCATCTCGCCATGCCCTTGCGCCCCACGGGCAGCATCGAGGTGCGGGTGGTGCTCGTGGCGGGCGATCAGCGCACGCCGCGCGCGGGCGTTCCTGTGATCCTGCGCAATGAAGCGGGCGCGGAGGCGGCGCGCGCGGTCACCGATTTCGATGGTTTCGTGCTGTTTGAAGGCCTGCCTTTCGGCACCTACCGCGCCGAGGCGGCGGGGCAGGGATCGGCGGGCCTTGCCGTCTCACGCGCGCGGCCAGACCAGGCGATCAAGCTGTTGATCGCGCCTGCCAGCGGGGGATAAGACGGGGGTTCAGGCGGGGCCTTGCCGCAAATCGCTGGAAAACTTGTCCGCCCACCTTTGCCGCCCGCGTCCCGCACCCTAATCGCAAGTCCGTGACAGCACGGATCGACATCGGACGCGACCACCAGAGCGGGCAGACGATCGGCATCGATCTGGCCGAGCTACTTGCCACGCGCCTGCTGGTGCAGGGCAATTCGGGCTCGGGCAAATCGCACCTCCTGCGCCGCCTGCTGGAGGAGTGCGCAGGGGCAGTCCAACAGATCGTGATCGATCCCGAGGGCGATTTCGTCACCCTCGCCGACGCTTTCGGCCACGTGGTGATTGACGCTGCCGCCTATTCCCCGCGCGAGATCGAGGCGCTTGCTTTGCGTGTGCGCCAGCACCGCGCCTCGGTGGTGCTGGCGCTGGACGAGCTCGAGGTCGAGCAGCAGATCCGCTGCGCCGCGCTGTTCCTGACCGCGCTGTTCGATGCGCCGCGTGAACACTGGTATCCCGCGCTGGTGGTGGTGGACGAGGCGCAGATGTTTGCCCCTGCCGCCGCGGGCGAGATGAACGACGAGGTGCGCAGGCTTACCTTGTCCGCGATGACCAACCTGATGTGCCGGGGCAGAAAGCGCGGCCTTGCCGGGATCGTCGCCACCCAGCGGCTGGCCAAGCTCGCCAAGAATGTCGCGGCGGAAGCCAGCAACTTCCTGATGGGACGCACTTTTCTTGACATCGATATGCAGCGCGCCGCCGACCTTCTCGGTATGGACCGGCGCCAGGCGGAGCGGATTCGCGACCTTCAGCGCGGGCAGTTCCTCGGCCTTGGCCCGGCGATCAGCCGGCGGCCGGTGGCGGTGAATGTCGGCGCGGTGCGGACTGCCGGGCGCGCCGGGGGACAGGGGTTGATCCCGCTTCCCGAAGCGGCCGAGGGCGCGATGGAGGCGCTGCTGACCGAGCGTCTCGCCGAAGCCGCCGCCGCCGCGCCCCAGCCCGCGCGCCGGCCCGCCCCGCCGCCCGTGCCCAAGGCCAGCGTGGAGGAAAGGATCGCGCTCGCCCCCGAGCTGCCCGCGCTTGTTCCTACCGCAGAGCCCGCTCCTCCCGCTCCTCCCGCCCCGCCCGCCCCGCCCGCGCCGCCCGTTCCGGCTGCGTCCGGCGCATCAGGCGACCTTGAGGGCGTGGTGCGTGAACTTGGGCTGGCAGAGGGGGCCACCTTCCGCCCCGCCGCCGCGCTGTTCCGCGACTTTGCGGTGCTCTGCCGCCAGCGCGGCATCCCTTCCGCCCATGTTGACCTCGCCCGGTTCCGGCGGCTTTTCGCCTTTTCCATCAGTGGTTTGGACTGCATCGATGAGGCTTCTTGCAGCGCCATCGCCGCCGCCGCCGATGGCATCGAGGAGGACCTGCTCGCCCCCTATCTCGCGATCCTCATCGCCGCTCACATGGGCCGCCCCATGCCCGGCGAGGAGGAGCTGGGCCGCCTCTACGGCAGCGCTTCCCCCAGCCGGGTGCGGCGGTTGCTCGACCACCTGGAACGGTTGGGGCGGATCGTGGTGCGCGAGGAGTTCGGCGGGGAACGGACGATCACGGTTCCGGCGATCCCGGCGGCGGCGTAATGTTTCACGGGAAACATCGCAATTTGCCGCGCCAGAGAGGGTCTAGGGAGGGCCTAACAGGGGTCTAAGGGGGGTCTGGAGGGGGTCAAAGCGGGGACAACCCGCAGCGACCGCCAACCAGCCGCGCGGGCCTCGTCTGTTCAGAACAGCCTTGCGCCAAGCGGCACCGCGCTGTCGGGCGCAAACAGCACCACCCTCCCCGCATCATCGGGAAAGCCCAGCGTCAGCACCTCGGACATGAACGTGCCGATCTGGCGCGGGGGGAAGTTGACCACCGCCGCCACCATCCGGCCCGCCAGCTCGTCCGGCGCGTAGAGTTCCGCGATCTGCGCCGAGGAACGCTTCACCCCCACGCCGGGGCCAAAATCGATGGTGAGCTTGAGCGAGGGCTTGCGCGCTTCGGGAAAGGGCTCGGCACGGATGATCCGCCCGGCCCGGATGTCGACCATTAAGAAGTCGTCGAAGGTGATCGCCTCGGCAGGCGGCGCGGCGGGATCGTGGGCGAGGTGCATGGCGACATGCTACCCAAGATAGGTTGCATTTGACAATCCATGTCGGCTCTTGCAGCTAGTCCCCCGAGAGAGGCACTCCAAGGGGATCAATCGATGCAAGCGCAAATTCTCGCGCCCGCCGCCGTGCTGGTGGTGTGGACGCTGATCATGCTGTTCTGGATGGCGGGCGTCCGGCTTCCGGCGTTGAAGAAGGCGGGGATCGACCTCGGCGCGCGTCCGGGCGGCCGGGGCCAGGATCTCGAAGGACAGCTCGATCCGCGCCTCAACTGGCCTGCGCACAATTACAGCCACCTCATGGAGCAGCCGACGATCTTCTACCCCACCGTCGTGATCCTCGCGATCATGGGAGCAGGCGCGGTGGATGTGGCGCTGGCGTGGGCCTATGTGGTGCTTCGCATCGTGCATTCGGTCTGGCAGGCGACGGTGAACAAGGTGCCGGTGCGCTTCTTGTTGTTCCTTGTTTCCAGCATCGCGCTGGTGGCGCTGGCGATCCGCGCGGTGATGGCGACGCTGCTGGCTGACCCGTCGGCTCTGCCTGTTTGAAGGGGAACACGAAATGATCGGAATGGATATTCTTCAACCCGTCGTCGCGCTGCTGGCGTGGACGATGGTGATGTGGGTGTGGATGTACGCAACCCGCATCCCGGCGATGCTGAAGGCGGGGCTGGATGCCAAGGGGATGGTCGGCTCGACCGGCGCGTCCCTGCGCGCGCAGCTTCCCGATAGCGTCAGCTGGAAGGCCGATAACTACAACCACCTCCACGAGGCACCGACGCTGTTTTATGCGGTCGCGATCGTGCTGGCGATCATCGGCCAGGGCGACGGGTTCAACACGATCCTCGCCTGGGCCTATGTGGGTTTGCGGATCGCGCATTCGATCCTGCAGGCCACGGTCAACAAGGTGGCGGTGCGGTTTGCGCTGTTCGCGCTGTCATCGCTGGCGCTGATGGCGCTGATCCTGCACGCCGGGATTGGGGTGTTCCACGGGTAACGAAGTCCACCCCTAACCCCTCCCGCCTGCCCCCGGCCTTCGCCGGGGCGGGTATCGGGGCCGGGGGTGGGCCCTGCTTACTCCGCCGCTTCAGCTTCCTGCACCGCGTGGGCGCGCGCGGCGAGGTAACGCTCGCCGTCCAGCGCGGCCATGCAGCCCATGCCTGCCGCCGTCACCGCCTGGCGATAGACGTGATCGGTCACGTCGCCGGCCGCGAACACGCCGGGGATTGCGGTCTTGGGGGTGCCGGGCTCGGTGAGCAGATAACCGCTTTCGTCCATCGGCAGCTTGCCCTTGAACAGCTCGGTCGCAGGCGCGTGGCCGATGGCGACGAACGCCCCGTCAACTTCCAGCGTGGAGGCTTCGCCCGTCACCGTGTCGGTCAGCGCGAGATGGTGGAGCATGCCGTTCTCGCCCGCCTCGAAACTGCCTACACCCTTGTTCCACAGCACGGTGATCTTGGGATTGGCGAACAGGCGCTCCTGCAGGATCTTCTCGGCCCGCAGGCTATCGCGCCGGTGGATCAGCGTGACGTTGTCCGAATGATTGGTGAGATAGAGCGCCTCTTCCACCGCAGTATTGCCGCCGCCGATCACCGCGACCCGCTTGCCGCGGTAGAAGAACCCGTCGCAGGTCGCGCAGGCCGAAACGCCCTTGCCGCCGAGCGCCATTTCGCCCGGAGCGCCCAGCCACTTGGCCTGCGCGCCGGTGCAGATGACGAGGCAATCGGCGATATACTCGTCCCCGCTGTCACCCAGCGCGCGGAACGGCGAGCCGCTTTCGAGATCGACGGAGACAATCGTGTCCCAGATCATCCGCGTGCCGACATGTTCGGCTTGGCTGCGCATTTCCTCCATCAGCCACGGGCCCTGCACCACGTCGCGGAAGCCGGGGTAATTCTCGACATCGGTGGTGATGGTGAGCTGGCCGCCGGGCTGGAGGCCCTGCACGACAATCGGTTCCAGCATTGCGCGCGCGGCGTAGATGGCCGCAGAGTATCCGGCCGGGCCGGAGCCGATGATGAGCATCTTGGTGGTGTGGGTGGCCATGGGTAGCGGTGCCTCGGGTGAGATTTCAGGGAAGCGATATGGGGCGGCAGCGGGCGATTGTCACGCCACGAGCTTGGCGCGCAGGCGCTCTTTTCTTGGGCCATCCACACCTAAGATTGCAGCGAGATAGGTATCGAGCGAGCCGTGATCGCGGGTCACCTCCTTGATGTAAGTCTCTAGATATTCAGGCAGAACGCCCATCAGATTGTGGAGCGCCTCAGGCTCGATCCTGCCATAATGCGCCTCCATCCGGGGGAGCGACTGGCGCTCGAGGATGGCGCGGGTGGGCGCATCATTGGTCAGCAGGAATTCGTGCGTGATGTCATCGTGGTGGACGCCGAGCACGTGGAGCAACAGGCTCGCAGCGATGCCGGTGCGGTCTTTGCCGGCAAAGCAATGCACGAGGCTTCCGCCTTCGTTGGCATCCAACGCGTTGAAATATTGCTGGAACACCCAGATCATCGCCGGGTTGACCGGCATCCGCGTGTAGACCGCCAGCATCCGCTCGCGCGCCTTGGCAGGGGTCATCACCACCGCGCCGCCCCCGCCTTCGTGCGGCGGCGAATTGCTGGTCTCGCCATCATAGGCGATGACCTCGGCGGCAAAGTCCGGATGGCGCCGGCAGGGGAAGCCCGCGCGCTCGCTGGTGCCGCGCAGATCGATCACGGTGCGGATATCGAGCGCGTGGACCAGCGCCAGATCCTCGCCCGAGGCTTCCATGTGCTGGCCCGAGCGAAACAGCACCCCGCTGCGCACCCGCCCTCCGCCCGTGACGGCATAGCCGCCATAATCGCGAAGGTTGTGAATGCCTTGCGTTACATAGAACGGGCCGATGCGAGCGCTTTGTGAGGCGCCTGTCTGAGAATCGCTGGTCATATTGCATGACCCATACAGCCCCTCAGAACAGGGTCTAGGGGGAGCTCGGGACAAGCCCTTAGGGCCTATTGCGAGGGGGTACGGCAGGCAGGCCCCAACCTGCGCGTGGTTAATCCGGCATTTCCCATCACCCCAGCGTGGCAGACCCCCCATGGCCCGGATCCTGATTGCCGATGACGACGAGCTGATCGCTGAACTGGCGAGCGAGGTGCTGATCGACGCAGGGCACGCCTGCGGCTGGGTGACCAGCGCGGCGGCCGCGTGGACAGCTGTGCAAAGGAAGCGCCCCGATCTGCTGCTGCTCGATCAGTCGATGCCCGGCGAATCCGGCACCACCCTGCTGCGCCGCCTGCGCCGCTCGCCCGCGCTGTATGACCTGCCGGTGATGATGTTCACCGCGATGCACGGCGATGAGGACAAGGCGCAGGCGATCTATGCCGGGGCGCAGGATTTCCTCTCCAAGCCGTTCGATCCGTTTGATCTGGTGCGCCGGGTGAACCGCCAGATTCGCTTGCGCGGTGACCGCCCCCGCCATGTCGACCTCAAGGACGCCGTGGTCCCCGATCCGATGCGCGCGCAGCTTCCCGCGCAGTCCTGGCGCCGGGTGCTTTAAGCGGCTGCGGCAGCCCGGGCCTGCCCGGCCAGCAGCCCGCGCCCGATCACCTGCGCCTGAATCTCTGCGGCGCCTTCGAAGATGTTGAGGATGCGCGCATCGCACAGCACGCGGCTGATCGGATATTCGAGCGCATAGCCGTTGCCGCCGTGGATCTGCACCGCGTTGTCCGCCGCACTCCACGCCGCGCGGGCGGCGAGCAGTTTCGCCATGCCCGCTTCGATATCGCAGCGCGCGCGCGCGTCCTTGGCGCGGGCGGCGGCATAGGTGAGCTCGCGCGCCATCACGATCTCGGCGGCCATAAGCGACAGTTTATCCGCGACCCTCGGGAACTGTGTCAGCGCCGCGCCAAACTGCTTGCGGCCCAGAGCATAGTCGATGGCAAGGTCGAAGGCGTTCCACGCCACCCCCACCGCGCGCGCCGCAGTCTGGATGCGCGCGCCCTCGAAGGTGCGCATCAGCTGCTTGAAGCCCTGCCCCTCGCTGCCGCCCAGCAAGCCCTCCGGCGCGACCGCGAAGCCATCCAGCCCCAGCGCATATTCCTTCATGCCCCGGTAGCCCAGCACGGCGATCTCGCTGCCATCAATGCCTTCATCGGGGAACGGCGCGCCGTCAGTGCCGCGGGTCTTTTCGGCGAGCAGCATCGACAGGCCCGCATAACCCGGCACGCCTGCGTCGGTGCGCACCAGCATGGTCATGAGATCAGCGCGCGCGGCGTGGGTGATCCATGTCTTTGCGCCCGTCACCTGCCAACTCCCGTCGGCCTGACGCGCGGCGCGGGTGCGTACTGCGGCAAGATCGGAGCCGGTGTCGGGCTCGGTGAACACAGCGGTCGGCAGGCATGATCCGTCGGCGATGCGCGGCAGCCACCGCGCCTTCTGTTCCGGCGTGCCGTTCTCGGCGATCAGCTCGCCGGCGATTTCCGAGCGGGTGCCGAGGCTCCCGGCGCAGATCCACCCGCGCGAGAGTTCCTCCGAGACCACCGCCATCGCCAGCTTGCCAAGGCCAAGGCCGCCATGCGCTTCGGGAATGCACACGCCGAACACGCCGAGCGCGGCCATTTCGGCGATGACGCTGTCGGGGATCAGCGCATCGGCAAGGTGCCACTGGTGCGCGTGGGGCGTGATCGCCTGCGCGGTGAAGGCGCGCATCTGATCGCGCACCAGATCGAGCGCCCCATCGCCATCGGCGGCCCCCAGCCCCTCGTCAGGGCGCACGCCGTCTGCGAGCAGCGCGGCAAAGGCGGCGCGGGTATCGGGCGTGCTCCCCTCGGCGAGCAGGTGCGCGGTCGCCGGATGCGCAGCAAAGACGCGCGCCGCCTCAGCAGCGCCGAGCGCGGCGGGACGGACGATCTCGTGCGCGCTCATCGGCAGGCCCGAGGCGATCTGCGCGCAATATTCGCCAAAGCCGATCCGCAAGCAGAGCGCCTCGATCTCGGTAAAGCGGCCCGCCTTTTCGGCACGCACCGCCCAATCCAGCGTCGCCTCAAGCGCAGCGATGCTGGCTGCGACCCAGGCAAAGCCGTGGACGCGGTGTTGTTCGCGGGTGAGCAGCGCAGGATCGGGCGCGCCGCCGGGGGCCACGGCGCGCAAGGTCGCCGCCCGCACGCTTTCCTGGTAATCGCGCGCCGCCGTCAGGCATTCACGCGCCGTGATGATCCATTCGTTGCTTGGCCGTTCGCTCATGGAGAGGCGTGCTAGCAGAGCGGGAGCGGCTACGCGAACCCTTCAAATACATGAAGGTTTGCATGCCAGTTCAGGGCATTGTTGCTTCCGGGTGACACTCCCCCGCCAAAAGCCCGCAACCCTGCCTTGAACCTATGTTTCCCCCTTACCACGCCGGACGTGAAAGGTAATACCGGGAACGCGCACCTCTTTTGAGGAGCGTTTTGGGGGGCGGCAGACACAGGGCGAACAGCCCGGGCTGACCGAAACTCGCGCAGGAAGGACCGGCAGGGTCCGCCCGAGGCAAGCCATCTGGCTTTCCGGCGGCGGCATACCTGACGATGGACGACCTGTTGCAGCAGGCGGTCTTGCACCGCTCATTGGCCTGTTTCTCGCGAGGAAATCATCATGCGTATCAAGAATTCGACACTCCACATGACCTCGCTCCCGGCGCTCGCCGCGGCGATGATCGTCGCCGGCTTCGCCGCCGCGCCCGCCATCGCGCAGGACAGCATCGCCGATGACGACGCTGCCGCGGAAGATGAAACGCCGATCATCGTGACCGGTTCGCGCATTGCCCGCGATCCCAATGCAACCGCGCCGCTGCCGATCAGCACCGTCGATGCGGAAGCGATCCAGAATTTCGGCGGCACCGATCCGACCGCTGCACTGCGGCAGATCCCCGCGCTGATTTCCTCGGGCACCGTCGCCGACTCGATCGAGCGCGGCGCGGGCGGGGCCGGTCAGGCAACGCTCAACCTGCGTCAGCTCGGCTCGAACCGCACGCTGGTGCTTATCGATGGCTGGCGCCATGTTTCAGGCGTTGCCGGCTCGCAGACGGTTGACGTCTCGACCATTCCCAACGCGCTGATCGAGCGGGTCGAAGTGCTGACCGGGGGCGCCTCGGCGGTCTATGGTGCGGACGCGGTGACGGGCGTGGTCAACTACGTCCTCAAGCGCGATTTCGAAGGCCTGACCCTCAACGGGCAAATGGGCATCTCTTCGCAGGGTGACGGTCAGTCGGCCCGGATCGAAGGCGTCTACGGCAAGAATTTTGCCGACGGGCGCGGCAATGTGACCTTCGCGGCCGGCTACACCAAGGACCAGGAACTCCTGTTCGGCGATCGCGAGTTCACGCGTGACAATGGTCGCGGCAACAACTCGGCGACCTACCAGAACCCGCTGCGGCGCTTCCAGCGCGGCGACATCAACGCATCGACCATGCCCAACTTCGCCAACCGCTTCCGCATCGGCGGCTCCGCCCCGGCGAGCGGGCGCTTCCCCTATGGTGGGGTCATCCCGACCCCGGCGGACATCGCCACCCTGTTCCCCGGCGGCATCACTGCGGCCGAACAGGCGCTGGTGGACCGTGCAGCCAACGCGCCGCTCTTCGTGATCAGGCCTGACGCGCGCTTCGCGATCTCGTCCATGTCGGGCGTGATCTACCGTGCAGACTTCAGCCGCTTCCCCGGGCTCGACATCAACACCAACGGCACGGCGGATTGCAACGAGAGCTATATCGGCCGCGTCGTGTTCGGCGGCGGCGGGTGCTACACCACCGATGCCAACGGCAACGTGAAGGTGTTCAATGACGGCCTGATCGCCGGTACCGCCAACCAGTTCGGTGGTGACGGCGCGGTTGAGCGCGTCAACGAGGCCTCTCTGATCCCCGGTTCAGAGCGTATCTACGGCAACCTGCGCACCAGCTTTGAGTTCTCCACCGCAGCGCGCGTGTGGGTCGATGCAAAGTACGCCCGCAACGACACCACCACCCGCAATGCCTACAATACGTTCTACGACACGCTGTTCATTTCGCCGCAGAACCCTTTCATCCCCGCCGTGCTGCAAAATGATGCGAACGCGGCAGGCGGCCTGCTGGTGAGCCGTGACTTCTCCGATCTCGGGCCGAACATCTCCAAGTCCAAGCGCGAAACCTACCGCATCGTCGGCGGTGTCGACGGGGAAATCACCCCGAACCTGCGCTACGAACTGGTCGGCAACTATGGCCGGACGGACAATCAGACCACGACCGGCAACTCGGTGCGCTATGACCGCCTGTTCGCCGCGCTTGATGTGGTGCAGGGCCCGAACGGCCCGACCTGCCGTTCCAACATCACGCCTGGCGCAGTCCCCCCGGGCTCGGATGCCTTCCCGGTTATCGCGTCCGGCTTCTTCACCTTCACGCCCGGTGCCAACAGCGGCTGCGTACCGGCCAACCTGTTCCGCGGCGCCAATTCGGTGAGCCCGCAAGCAGCGGCGTGGATCACCACCCCGACCACCAGCCGCGCACGGCTCGAACAGCTGGTCTTCACCGGCCTGCTCAGCGGCGACACCGGCGGGTTCTTCAACCTGCCGGGCGGCGCGGTGCAGTTCTCGCTCGGCGCGGAATACCGCAAGGAAAAGTCGCAGACCGAACTTGACCCGCTGGTCCTCGGCCTCTTGCCGGCCGGCTCGCCCGCCGGTCCGGCAGGCACCTTCATCGGCAACATCTCGCCCAACCAGTCGCTGATCTTCGATGCGACCCGCAACCTGAACGCGGGCGGTCAGTTTGATGTGGTCGAAGTGTTCGGCGAAGTGATGCTGCCGATCCTCAGCGACACGCCGTTCTTCCACGAGCTGAGCGTGGGGGCCGCGGGCCGCTATGCCGACTATTCGACCGTCGGGGGCGCTTTCACCTGGAACGCCAACGGCGTCTGGGCGCCGATCCCGGACATCCGCTTCCGCGGCACCTATTCCGTGGCGATCCGCGCGCCCAACATCTCCGAACTGTTCGCCCCGGAATCGACGGCGTTCTTCCGCCCGGCCGACCCGTGCAGCCAGTCTTCGATCAACTCGCTGATCGCCAACAACGATCCGAACGCACAGAACCGGCTCGCCAACTGCCGGGCCGACGGTATCCCGGTGGGCTACGAAGACCCGCTGACGGCACGCTTCGCCGGGCTCGCGGGGGGCAACCCGAACCTCAAGGAAGAAACCGCGACCACCTTCACGGTCGGCGGCGTGATTCAGCCTCGCTTCATTCGGGGCCTGACGCTTTCGGCGGACTACTACTCGATCAAGATCGAAGACGCGATTGCTGCCGTGGCCGCGCAGGACATCGTCAACAACTGCTACGATCTGCCGACCTTCCCGAACAGCTTCTGCGGCCTGTTCACCCGTAACCGGACGGCGGGATCGCCGACTTTCCTCGGTTTCAACTTCCTGCGGCAGTCGTCGATCAACTTCGCCCGCCTCGATACACGCGGTATCGATGCCCAGGTGAACTACGCCTTCAGCTTCGGACAGAACAACTTCAACCTGTCGGTCAATGGCAACTGGACGGAGCGGCTCAACCGCTTCTTCGATCCGCTCCGCCCGGATGTTGCCAACCCCGGTCTGCGCGAAACCGGAGCGCCGGAATTCACGGGCTTCGGCAGCGCCACGTGGAACCGCGGCGACTTCACCCTCAACTACGGCGTGCAGTACATCGAATCGACCGCAGTCGCTTCGGTGATCCAGATCGAGCGCATCAACTTCGAATTCGGCCCGGCCGGTTTCGCGCCGGACTACTGGATCCACAACCTCGCCTTCAACCTCGATGCCACTGAAGATTTCACCATTTATGGGGGCATCAACAACGTGACCAACGAGATTCCTTACCTGTCGAGCTCGGCTTATCCGGTCTCGGGCATGGGCCGGAGCTTCTTCCTCGGGGTAACCGCAAGCTTCTGATCACACGGTCAGACCCAAAGCAGAAAGGCCCGGCCCGCATTGTGCGTGGCCGGGCCTTTTCTTTTTGTGGAGATACGGGGGGCAGTGACAGTCGCTCCCCTCCCGCCTGCGAGAGGGGGACTGGGGAGCCTTACTCGTAAGTCCCCAGCAGCGCGCGGGCGACCACCCAGTTGTGGATCTCGCTCGGGCCGTCATAGATGCGCATGGTGCGCAGCTTGTTGCTCATCAGGTAAAGCGGCAGTTCGCGGGTCATGCCCATCCCGCCGAACAGCTGCATCGCGTGATCGACGATCTCGTAGGCGCTCTCGGTGCAGAAGCTCTTGATCATCGAGATTTCCGAGCGGGTGTCGCGGCCTTCGTCGATCTTCCATGCGCAGTCATAGGTCATCAACCGCATCGCGTGGATCTTGGTGGCGGCGTCCGCGATCCAGTTCTGCACCGTCTGGCGTGATGACAGGGGCTTGCCGAAGGTGGTGCGCTGGGGGGCGTAGTCGATCATCATCTCCAGCGCGCGCTGCGCCATGCCGATTGACCAGGACGCCATCTCGATCCGCCGCGTGCCAAGCCGCACCTGCATCGGCGCAAAGCCCTGCCCGCGCTTGCCCAGCAGCTTCCAGCCCGGCACCCGGCAATCGTCGAGCGCGATCTCGTAAGTCGCCGTCCCATCGATCATCGGGATCTTGCGCAGCACGTTGAAGCCGGGGGTGTCACGATCGACAAGGAAGGCCGACATCCCGTTGCGGCCATTGGGGTTCTTGTCTGTCACCGCCATCAGGATCGTGAAATCGGCCTCGGCGCCCTTGGTGATCCAGATCTTGCGGCCGTTGATGATCCAGTCGTCCCCGTCCTCGACCGCGGTGGTGCGCATCCCCTGCGGGTCCGCGCCAGCACCCGGCTCCGAGATGCCGATCGCCGAGATGGTTTCGCCGCGCACATAGGGTTCAAGGTAAGCCTCGCGCTGGCGTTCATCCGCTGCGACCATCAGCATCCGCAGGTTCGGGCTGTCGGGCGGCAGGTAGTAAGGCACCACCGTCTTGCCGAGCTCTTCGCTCACCCCCACCATCGCCACCATGGGGAGGTTCATGCCGCCCACTTCCTCGGGCGCATCGAGGCCCCACAGGCCCAGTTCGCGGCTGACGGCGTCAACCTTGGCGGTTTCCTCGGGGGTCAGATAGGTGCCCTGCCCGATGTTCTCGCGGGCCATGACGGCCGCCTCGTAAGGCATCAGCTGATCGCGCACGAACTTGCCGACCAGCTCCTTGAGCATCTGGTGTTCGTGATCGAGCTCGAAATTCATGTCTCTCTCGTCCCTGTCCATGGTGGGTGATTGCGGCCCCTGACACCACACAATAGGCAAGCTGTCACCCGCGCAGATTGAGGGGGCGCGGGATTTTGAGCCCTTACTGGTGCGCTTCCTTGTAATGCTGACCGAGCCAGCCCGCGCCGTAATCGTTTGTGGGATCGCGGGCGATCGAATGGACGTGATTGAAGCCCCCATCAGGCGAACTTTCGCGCACGTAATCGATGATGATCGAGGGCCCAGCCACGCGGAACATATAGCGGGCCTTGGGATCGTTCGTCGGCCCCCACCAGGCGAAATAGAGCTTGTCCGGCCCGTCCTTGGTAATCGCCGCGCGCTGGCGGGCTGCGGCCTCGTCCGAAGCATCGCCGAGATATTCGTCGATCACGGCGAGCAGCAGCTGGCGCTGCACGGGATCGAGCGCGGAGGCGGCGATTCCCCTGGGCGTGGCCCCGATGCGATCCTGCTGCCCCTTGCCCACAAACACCGAATTGTCGACTTCGCCCGCCACCACGGCCTGCTTTGCCTGAGCCGGGTTCAATGCGGCCAGCAGCGCCAAGGCACGGTCGGCCTCGTGCTGGAGGATCCGCCAGCCGGCGTACCGGCCTTCGGTCACGGTCTGCGGATTGGCGCCGAGGAACAGCGGCGTGAAGGCAATCCGTCCGTCCGCCACGGTGAAGTTTGCGGCATAGTGGTGGCCGGTCATCATCCAGCCCCAGTTCGCGCCCTTGGGGTCGCCGAACACCGTCAGATAGAACTTCTCGCTATCGTAATTCGGGAGGAAAGCCATGCCCCGCACCTTGCGCGGATCGCCGTCAGGCAGGGCGCCCAGTGCCTTGGCTGTCAGCTCGTGCAGCACATCTTCGTGCCACATCGAGGTTACGGTTTTCAGGTAGCCCTGACTGGAAAAGGCCGCCGCCAGCATCGCGTGGAGCGCCTGACGCTGCCCGGCGTCCATCTCGGCCACGGTCAATCCTGATCGCGGCGCCGCATTGGCGGGCAGGTTCGACCACGCGGTGCGGCGTTCGTTGTCATCCAGGCGCGCCTGCACGGCGGCGCGTCCGGCATCATCGAGACTTGCGAGAAAGGCGAGCGTCGTCTCGCGCATGGCCGCAACACGGGCTTCCTCAAGCGCGTGTTCTGGCGATTCATGTGCCGACGCTGCCTGCATCGGAACACCCGCCGCCAAGACAGCAGCCGCCAGCGAAATCATCACCTTCATCGCAAATCCCCCACATCCCTGCCGACCGAAGTACATGATGCCGGCAGGTGTGACAAATCACTGCGACCTTGCGCAACACTCTGGCGCGGCTTGACGCTGCGCCTCACCTTCCATACCTTCAAGCCTGATAACCTGCGTGGATTTGCAGGTCTTACACGCCAAGTGCCGATCGAAAGGACCCCATCCCATGTCCCGTTTCGCCGAAGGCGTGGTCAAGTTCCAGCGCGAGGTGTTCCCCGAAAAGCAGGCCTTGTTCGAGCGGCTCAGCACCGGGCAGAGCCCCGAGGCGCTGTTCATCACCTGCTCGGACAGCCGGATCGAGACCGCGATGCTGACCCAGACCGATCCGGGCGAGCTGTTCATCTGCCGCAACGCGGGCAATATTGTCCCCCCGCACACCAATCAGACCGGCGGCATGACCGCCTCGATCGAATTCGCGATCGGCGCGCTCAAGATCCCCAATATCGTGATCTGCGGTCATACCCAATGCGGAGCGATGAAGGGGGCGATGAACCGCGCCGCGCTGACCAGCCTGCCGCACGTGCGCGAGTGGCTCGGCTATGCGCAAGGCGCGGTCGACATCACCGAGGCGCTGGGCGGGCATCTTGATCCCGAGAACAAGATGAAGATGCTGCTGGAGCAGAACGTGATCCTGCAATTGCAGCATTTGAAGACCCACCCGACGGTGGCGGTCGCGCTGGCGCAGAAGGCGCTTGAGCTGCACGGCTGGGTCTATGACATCAAGACCGGCGGGGTTTCCGCCTATGACGAGGCAGCGCAAAGCTGGGTGCCGGTCGAAGAACGCTACGCCGCCGAAGTCGCTTCCCAGATGCTCACCGCGCACGCCTGCTGAGGCAGCATCGCGCGGCTTGCCGTCAGGTTTCGACCGGTTCGGCCGCCTCGGCCTCCCACAGCTGCTTGGCATGCTCGATATCGGCAGGTGTGGCGCGGCTCAGGCGATGGGCGATGAAGTCGATCCCCTCGATCAGCCATACCGCGAGCTCGGGCTGGGCAAGGCGATAGACCCGCTTCTGCCCGTGGGTGGTCGTCTCGACCAGTGCCACTGCGCGCAGTACGCCCAGATGCTGCGAGACGCGGGTCGGCGAGATTTCGAGGATGTCGCCCAATTCGTTGACGGTCTGCTCGCCCGACTGAAGCTTCAGGAGCAGGCGGATGCGGTCGGGATGGGATATCTGCCGCAGCACGTGCGCCAATTCACTCGCAACAATCTTGCGGCTCGGCATTGAGATACCTCTTTAATGTCAAAGGTCAGCGCGATTTGAAGATACAAGCCGCAAGACAGGGGTTTGATTTGCATAAACTGATTTTTGGCTGTTTTCCAGCGGCCTCTCCGGGTGATGCGGGCGCTGGCTGACGGCAGCATCGCGGCACAGCAGGGCGATGAACTCGGCCTCCGGCACCTCGCACGCATAGGGCGCATCGCTCCCGCGGCGCGCGGTGGTGACGCCGCGGTCGCGCAGCCGCGCCCAGCCCGTCTGGAGCCGCCCTGCCGCGCGCAGTTCGCCAGTTTCCAGGCCCGTCTCCAGGCCAGTCACACGCAAGCTCAGCGCCAGCGCTAGGACAAGCGCCTGCGCGTCGAGCGGCAGGGTGCCGCCTGAACCGCCCCCAAGCTTGCCGTCCGTTTCGCAGGTCACTCGCAGGAGCCTGCCCGCAGCCTGACCAGCCCGCCCGCGGCCGTACCACAGCATCGGCCAGGGCCCGCGCACCCCGGTGGTCTCGGCCAGCAGGGTGAAAACAATGCCGCGCAGGTCCGGCAGAGCGATGACCGCGTCCCACGCTGGCTGTGCGCGCATCAATTGCGGCAGCGCGTCCTCGATGCCGAGAATGTCGAGCGCAGTCCCCGGCGGGCAGAGCCGCGTGTCCTCGGCGAGTTGCAGGCCGACGAGCGCGGCGCGGTGACGGGCATGGACGATGATCGCGAGACGCTTGCGACCCTCGCCCGCTGCTGCACGGATCATCGCCGCCAGCACGTCCGTGCGCGGCAGTCCGCCCAGCTCGCGCCCGCGCTCGCCCTCGCCCTCGACATCGTCCGGCCCGGCAGCGCAAGTGATCGGGTGCGGCGAGATCAGCATGACATCGCTCCCGCCGCCGCGGGCGTGGTCAATGCAGTAACTGGCGACGAACTGCGCCTCGGGAAGCCCCGCGCAGCCGCCGTTCTGGAAGGCGGCCGGGCTCCAACCAGCCCAGGGCGTGAAAACCGGGGCGACCGCGTCAGACGCGCGGACGAAGGCGCTGTCGATGCCTAGCCATCCTTGCAAGTCGGCGAGCGAAGCGCTCCATGATTGCCGCATAGGATCGCCGCCTTTGTCCAGCCGCAGGGGATCGCTCACCACCGCCAACCCCGGCGCGCGCGGGACGCGGGCAGCGCGGGTGCCATCGGACGGCACCGGGCCAGGTCGTTCGCTGCTCTGGTCCATGACGATGAAGGCCCCTTTGGCGCTGCGGAAGGGAAGCGGGTGGCGGCCTGTTAGCTGCAAGGCGGCCATCGGAATAATTCAATCTTTCCTCGCAAACGTTCCATAATCTGAATGTATGCAGATTGAACCAAGCCCTGCCCCGCCACGGTCTTGAATTGCAACCGGCATCAGGGCATCACCCGATGCGGGAGAAGAGGGGATCATAAACATGACAAAGGCTGGATTGCGGGCGAGCGCGGCGCTCGGGCTTATCGCTATGCTGGGCGCTGCCAGCAACGTGCGGGCGCAAGATCAGGGCAGTGCGAGCGGCTTCACCCGCGCCGAGCAAGCGGCGATCATCAAGGAGCTTCCGCCCGAAGGCACCCGCGATGCGGCGGACTCGCAGCGCGGCTTCCTCGCCACGAGGAAGGATCCGGTGATCCTCAATGCGGCAGGCAAGCCCGTGTGGAACCTCGACGCCTATGCCTTCGTCACCGGCGCGGCGCCCCTTACGGTAAACCCCAGCCTGTGGCGCCACATGAGCCACCTCAAGCACCACGGCCTCTTCAAGGTCACGCCGAACGTGTGGCAGGTCCGCGGCTTCGATGTCTCCAACATGACAATCATCCGCGGCACAAGCGGCTGGATCGTGATTGACCCGCTGACCGGCACCGAAACGGCCAAGGCGGCGATGGAGCTGGTCAACGCCACCCTCGGCACGCGCCCGGTGAGTGCGGTGATCTATTCGCACAGCCACGGCGACCATTTCGGCGGGGTCAAGGGCGTCGTGGACGAAGCGGCGGTCAAGGCCGGGACAGTCGCGATCATCGCCCCGGCGGGCTTCATGGAGGAAGCCACCTCGGAGAACGTGATGGCCGGGGGCGCGATGTTGCGGCGCGCGGCCTACCAGTTTGGCACCGGCCTTTCGCCCGGCGCCAAGGGCCAGATGGGCAGCGGCATCGGCATGGGTATTTCGGCGGGCACGCTGTCGCTGATCCCGCCGACCGACACGGTCGCCAAAACCGGCGATACCCGCGTGGTCGATGGCGTCACGCTTGAATTCCAGATCGTCTCGGGCACCGAGGCCCCGGCGGAATTCAACGTCTTCGTGAAGCCGGAAAAAACCTTCCTCGCCGCCGAGATCGCGACCTGCAGCCTGCACAACATCCTCACGCCGCGCGGCGCCAAGGTGCGCGATGCGCGGGCATGGGCGCGCTATCTCGACGAAGCGGCGACCCGCTATGCGCCCGAGAGCAATGCGGTGATCTCGAGCCATTGCTGGCCGGTGTTCGGGCGGGCCGAAGGGACTGCGTGGCTTTCCGCGCAGCGCGACAATTACCGCTGGCTCCACGATCAGACCGTGCGCCGGATGAACCGCGGCGAGACGATGGTCGAGATTGCCGAGGCGCTCGAGAAATCGCCCCCGCCGGGCAACGCCAAGGAGTGGTCGACGCGCGGCTATTACGGCACGATCAGTCACAACGCGAAGGCGATCTACCAGTTCTATCTGGGCTGGTATGATGCGGTCCCGGCCAACCTTCACCCCTACCCGCCTGTCGAGCGCGCCGTGAAGCTGATCGACGCGCTGGGCGGCGCAGACCGGACGCTGGCGCTGGCCGAGAATGCGATGGCGGCGGGCGACTATCGCTGGTCGTCGGACTTGCTCCAGAACCTCGTCTTCGCCGATCCCACCAATGCCAAAGCCAAGGCGATGCTTGCGGGCAGTTACGAACAACAGGGCTACCAGTCCGAAAGCGCGATCTGGCGCAACCAGTTCATCGCCGCGGCGAGCGAGCTGAGGAGCGGGCGGGTGGATCGCAACGCGGCGCAGAGCAATGACCTGATCGCCGCGCTTTCGACGCAGGAACTGCTGGATTCCGCCGCGACCCTGTTTGCGCCCGAGCGGCCCGGTCGTCGCAATTACACGGTCGCGATCGACCTCACTGATCGCAAGGAGCAGGCGGTTGTCGAAGTCGGCGAACAGGCGATCATCGGCCGGGTCGGCGCGCTTTCAGCGAAGGCAGACGTGACCTTGCGCGGGCCTCGGCGCGCGCTGCTCGCGCTGCTGTTCGTCAAGATGCCGGTGAGCGTGGTGAGCGGCATGGAAGGCGTGACCATCGAAGGCGACAAAGCCGCGCTTCAATCGCTGATAGACAGCCTCGATCCGATGCCGCACGGCTTCGACATCGTCACGCCCTGACGCAAGCGCGCTAGAACGAACACTCTGCGGAAGTCGCGCTTTCGTCGCGGGTGATCGCGCCGATCTCCAAGGCGAACCGCGCCTTCGAAGCGAAGGTCAGCTTGCCGCCCGCCCCGCCGAGACAGGCCGGGGTGAGCACCATCTCGCGCCAGCCCTTGCCCTCGGCCACGCCAAGCCCCTGGGTGATGTCGAGCGGTTTTCCGCCCGCCGCCACCGTCACCGGGCCGGGCGGGCGGCTGGCGACGCGATACGTGATCCGCCAGCCTGCGCTGCTGATCGGCCCGGTCAGGGAGAGCCGCGCACCGGGTGCAAAAGCGATCCGGCGTGCGTCTTCCTGCGCGCGGCGGTCGATCCCGGTGGCGACGATCCCGCCCTTGGCCCCGCGCAGATCGGGCAGTGCCACATTGTCGGCGCGCGCGGTCACCTTGGGCCCAAGCTTGCCGTTGTCGAACCACACCGCGGCCGCATCATGGACAAGCGCGGCGCAGGTCTCGTTGAGTTGCGGGACAACCGAGGCGCTCGCGTAGTCGAGGCCGTGGCCGACCGGGAAGAGCGCACCCTTGGCATCATTGAGCGGCGCGCCCTCGCAGGTCTTGGGCCAGCTGAAGGACAGCCGCCCTGTGGGCGCGCGCTTGCCAAACAACACGTCGGCCACCCCTGCCCCTTCGCTGCCGGGGAGCCACGCGGCCACGAAGGCATCAGCGGCATTGAGTTCGCGGTTGACCCACAGCGGCCGGCCCGAAAGGAACACCGCGACGGTCGGGATGCCGCGCGCGCGATAGGATTTGAGCAGCGTCAGCCCCTCCTCGTCGCGGAAGGCGAGATCCTTGCGGTCGCCCACGAACTCGGCATAGGGCTGCTCGCCGAACACCACGATCGCGGCGTCGGGCTTGCTCCCGGACGCACCTGGCGCGCTGCCCTTGGGCGTCAACACCGCTTCGCCGCCAGCCGCCTTGGCCGCCGCGGCAATGCCGGCCCAGATCGAGGTCGCACCGGGAAAATCGGCCGCAGTCAGCTCGCTGCCACCCTGCCATGTCACAGACCAGCCACCGACCTGCTGCGGGATATTGTCAGCAGCGGCCCCCGCCACCTCGATCCGCGCACCGGGCTTCAATGGCAAGACCCCGCTGTTCTTGAGGATCACCTGCGACTTGGCCACCGCCTCACGGGCAAGCGCGCGGTGCTCGGGCGACCCGAGCAGCTCCCAGCGGCCCGCATTGGCGCGCTCCGAGGGCTTGACCTCGCCATCGAGGATCCCGAGCTGTTGCTTCAGCCGCAGCACCCGCAGCACCGCCTCGTCAAGCCGGCTCATCGGGATCGTGCAATCCTTGACCTGCGCCACCAGACTGGCGTGGAGGCCTTTCCAGTCCTCGGGCACCATGTAGACGTCAAGCCCCGCCATCAGCGCCTGCGGGCAAACTGTGTTGGTGCAGCCCTTGATCTGGCCGTGCCCATTCCAGTCTCCGACCACCAGCCCCTCGAAGCCCAGCTTCCCGCGCAGCTCATCGGTAAGCAGCGCCTTGTTGCCGTGCATCTTGATGCCATTGATCGAATTGAAGCTCGCCATGACACTGGCTACGCCTGCATTGATCGCGGCAGGATAGGGTGCCTCGTGGATCACCATCAGCGCATCGAGATCGCCGGTGACTTCGCCCTGATCGACACCCTGCGTGGTGCCGCCATCGCCGAAATAATGCTTGGCGGTGGCCGCAACCTTGCCCTCGCCGAGAAAGCCCGGTTCGCCCGCGCGGCCCTGAAGCCCCTCTACCATCGCTGCGCCCAATCGGGTGACGCGCGCGGGGTCTTCGGAATAGCTTTCGTAGGTGCGGCCCCAGCGATCATCGCGCGCGACCGCGATGGTGGGGGCGAAGGTCCAGTCGAGGCCGGTCACTTCGATCTCCACCGCGGTGGCCGCGCCGATACGGCGCACGAGATCGGCATCGCCCGCTGCGCCCAGCCCGATATTGTGCGGAAAAACGGTCGCGCCGATCACGTTGGCATGACCGTGCACCGCGTCGGTCGCCCAGATCGCCGGGATCACCGGTTCGCCGTCCGGCAGCGGCGCGGAGGAGGCCTCCCAATATTC
This sequence comes from Erythrobacteraceae bacterium, assembly GCA_027489095.1. Lineage (GTDB taxonomy): Bacteria > Pseudomonadota > Alphaproteobacteria > Sphingomonadales > Sphingomonadaceae > Erythrobacter. Next base: position 53,003 of record JAIYAL010000042.1, on the reverse strand, counting down.
GTCGGCAAGCTTGAGCCAGTCGGCCGCAGGCGCCTTGTCATTGCCATAGGGGCCGGAATTGCCGCCGTTGAGGATCGTGCCGAAGCGGTATTGCTTGACGTCCGCAGGCGTGATCGAGCCGATGTCGGGCATGATGATCTGCGCGACCTTGTGCTCAAGGCTCATCCGCGCGAGCAGCGCTTCAGGGGTGCTATCCTGCGTCGCACCCTCGAACATGCTGCACCCGGCAAGCAGCGCCGCAAGCGCACCAACCGCGGCTCCCAATACCAGCCGACCCACTCCGCCTCGCACCATCAAGTCCGACCCTTACCCATTCGCTCATTTTTTTGAGAACGTTATCAATCTATGCCGCCGCCGCTCGCTTTTGGCAAGGGCGAAGCGCGCGCGCCGCCTCGATCCGTCACCTTCGCAAGGTCCCGGCAAGCAGCCCCGCACTCGCCAGCGAGAGCCCCGCGAACAGCACGAACAGCGCCCCATAGCCGAACTGCGGCACCAGCAAAACGGTCAGCCACGGCATCACCATTCCGGGCACGGTGTTGGTGAGGTTGAACAACCCGAGATCGCGTCCGCGATGCTGGGGGGCGGGCAGCACGCGCAGCGTGTGGCTCGCGTGGAGCGAAAGGAAGATCGCTGCGGACAACCCGAACAGCACGTAGCCCGTGATCGCCTGGACGAGCGTCTGCGCCGTCGCCATGATCAGCATGCCACCGGCGCACAGCACCGCGCTCCCCGCGAGCGGGCGCACCGGGCGCGCGTGGGCATCGATCCAGCGGCCGAGCCACAAGGACAGTGGCACCGCGCTGATCAGCACGATGCTGAAGACATTGGCCGCCGCGTTCTCGGGGAAACCCGGCGCGATCGAACGCAGCCAGTAAAGGAGGAAGGCAAACATGCCCCCTTCGGCAACCTGCACCAGCAGCCGCGCGGTCCACATCCGCGCGACGACGCCGCCGCACCGGGGCCGGGCCGTGCGCTCGATAAAGGCAGGGGCGATCAGTTCTGCACGCACTCTGCCACCGCCGAACACGACCGCAGGCAGCACCAGCGCGCTCACCAGCCCCGCCACCACCCAAAGCCGCGCGCCGGGGTCGACCAGCCCCACATATGTGACCAGCGACCCTGCCACAGCGCCAAGCGCCGGTGCCAGCGCCAGCGCGCCGCCGAGCATCCCCTTTTGCGCATCAGGAAAGCAATCGCCCGCCCAAGCCATCAGCGGCGCGAGCATCAGGTTGAGCGCGACCTGCCACAACATCACCAGCAGCACGATCTCGGAAATCGACGAGGCATTGCCGATCTGGAGCAGCCAGAAATTCGAGAAGATCAGCCCTGCGACGATCCACGGCCGCCGGGTTCGGCTGCGGTCGCTCAGCGCGCCTACTGCGATATTGGCAAGGCTCGCCATCATCGCGCCGAGAAAGGTCACCTGGGCGAGCGCGGCAACATCCTCGCTCCCCTGCAGGTCGGCGATGCGCTGCGGGAGCAGCACGGTGAGCAGCGGCACAAAGGCGACCGCGCCCCCGGCTGCGGCAAGCGCGAAGAGGGCTAGGAACCAGCCGGGCTGGCGCTCCGGCGGATCGGCGGGGTCAGGCGGGGTCAAGCCCGCGCCGGGGCCGAAACGGGCGGCGGCGGCGCGGTCGAGGAACGCTCGACGAGGCCCGCGGCGACCTCGATTACCTGGCCCCCGTTGTCCCCTTCGTCGCGCGCGATGAGCTGCTCGACCGCGCGCGAGACAGTCTCGGCGATCGGCTGGTCGATGGCGGTCAGTGGGGGCTGCGTGAAGCGCACGATCGGAGTATTGTCGAAGGAAATCAGCGACAGGTCGCGCGGCACCACGAGCCCGCGGTCGCGCGCGACCTCGAGCGCGGCGAGCGCCATCTGGTCGGAGGATGCGATGATCGCGGTGCAATCGGGATTGCGTGCCAGCAGCGCGCGCGCCGCACGGGTGCCGGATTCGTAGCCGAAGTCGCCTGCTTCCAGCAGGCCCTCGTGGGGCAGACCAGCCTCAGCCAATGCACGCTTCCAGCCTTCGATCCGCCAGCCGGAAAGGCTGTATTGCGAAGGCCCGGCGATCATCGCGATACGGCGGTGGCCAAGCTCGGCAAGGCGCGTGGTCGCAAGGTGCGCTGCACCTTCGTCACCCATCGTCATCGGAATGCCGGGGCCAGCCACGTCCGAGCCGATCCGCGCGAAAGGAATCGCGCGGGCCGAGAGGAGTTCGGTGATCAGCCGGTTTTCCGAGTGCGGCGGCGTGAGGATAACCCCGTCCGGCTGGAGCGCCGAGAGCGCCGCGCCGAGTTCGCGTTCGACATGGTCGGAGTGCGTGTCGATCAGTTCGACCATCATCCGGTAGCCGTGTTTCGAGCAGGTCAGGATCCCGCCCAGCAGCATCTGGTCGACCCAGTCCGTCCCCCGCCGCTCGCGCCAGTCAGCCAGCGTGCGCTCGCGGTCGTTGATGGCAAGGATGATGTAGGAGCGCGAGCCGCTCATGCGCTGCGCCGCGAGGCTCGGGACATAGCCCAGCCGTTCAATCGAAGCGCGCACCTTGTCGCGCAATTGCGGGCGCACGTTGGGCCCGCCGTTGACCACCCGGCTTACCGTCTGGAGCGAAACGTCCGCATCCTCGGCAACGTCTCTGATAGTGACTGTCTTGCGCACCCGCGCCATTATGCTCGCACCCCTATCCGCCTACCGGATGCAGGCGCGCCCCGTTTCCGGATCGCGGGCACAGCGATAGACCCTCACCCAATCGATGGCGAACTGCGTGGGAAAAGTCCCTGCCGCAACCCCCTTTGCATTGTTCTTTTCCGACAAGTGCCCGCCCACGGCAAGGTTGGCCATGATATAGAACGGCCGGTCGAAAGGCGCGGCCGGATTGCGGCGCGCAAGCGGCGAGGCGGTGCTCCACTTTTCAGCTGGCACGGTCAGATGCACCCGGTCGTCCACGAGGAAGCGGATCAGCCGCTCGCCCCATTCGACCGCATAGACGTGGAAATCGTCCGAAGGCAGCGCCAGATCGGGGCGCGCGGTGCGGTTGTCGACGAAGCGGTTCTTCGGCGCCATATCGCCGAAATGCAGCGCGCTGATGGTGCGGTTTTCGCCCTTGCCGCCCTCGCACACCTTGCACTTGGCGCCGATATTGACCGCCTCGAGAATGTCGATCTCGCCCGAAAGCGGCCAAGGGCCGTAGATATCCTCCTGCGGCATCATCCAGACCGCAGGCCATGTGCCCTGCCCAGGCGGCACCTTGGCGCGCACCTCGATCCGGCCATAGCGCCAGGCGTGCAGGCCGCGGGTGCGGACCTTGCCCGATGTGTAGGACTGCAGGATGTCGGGATTGCGCTTTTCGGCAATCTCGGGCGGGCGCGCGGGGCCGGTGAAGCGCTCCTTCTTCGCCTTGAGAAGCAGCACCCCGCCTTCGACAGCGATATTCTCGGCCCGGTCGGTGTAGCACTGGCGTTCCGCATTGCCGCCGCCCCAGCACGAAACCTCGGGAGCCCACTTGGCCCGATCGAGCGTACTGCCGTCGAACTCGTCGGCCCAGACCAGCTCCCAGCCCGCACCTTCGCGCGGGGCGACCAGTTGCGCCTCGGGCGGCTTGGCCCCCAAAAGCAGCAGGGCCGCCGTCAGCATAGAAGCCTTCAGCAGCCCTGCCCTGATCATGGATTTGCGCCCTTAGAAACCGAAGCGTGCGATAAAGGTGTAGCGGCGATCGTTGCGGAATACCGCACTGATCGGGCGCGTCCCGTTATAGTCGATGAGAGTCGACAGCCTGGTGGTTTCGTCAAGCAGGTTGACCCCCTGGACGCCCAGCTTGATGTTGTCGGTCACGCTGTAGAGGATCGTGCCGTCAAGCTGACCGCCCGCTTCCTGGAAGATCGACGAGAACGGGAACAGGTCGTCACGCTGCGTCACGAGGAAGTCGCTGCGCCAGTTGTAGGCAGCACGCAACGACAGCGGCCCCTTGTCGTAGAACAGGGTAGCGTTGATGGTGTGCTTGGAAACCCCGGCGAGCGGCAGCTGACCGGCAAACGGGCCGTTGTTGAGCGGCCGACCGGCCCCGCTGGTGACCGACGGCGAACCGATGCCCGAGATGTTCGGGTTGGGGAAATCGCTGCCATCGACATAGGTGTAGGTAAACGAGGAACCAAGCCCACTCAGCAGCCCAGGAAGGAAATCATAGGTCTGCTGATAGGCCAGTTCGAAGCCTTTGAGCCTACCCGAGATATCATTTGCCGGACCATTGATGATCACATCCTCAGAGGTGCCACTGGGCGCGGTGTAATTGACCAAGCCCGTGCCCGAAGAAACGATCCCCTTGATATCCTTTACGAACAGAGCGGCGCTCAGCTGGCCAACCTTGGCGAAATACCATTCCGCGCTGAGATCGTAGTTCCACGATTCGGTCGGCCGCAGGTTACGATTACCGGTCCCAATCGACAGCAGCGGCCCATCCGCAACGCGCCCGCTGAAGCCGAGCACGCCGCCTGCGTTGAACAGGTTCAGATCAGGACGACTGATACCCTTTGACACCGCCCCGCGAATAACGATCCCGCTGCCATTGTCGTAGCGGACGTTGAAGGACGGCAGGAAGTGATCGAAATTGATGTCGCGCTGATCGCGGATAAGCTCGTTGGTGTGCAAGGCGGCAAATCTGGCAAGACGCGCGCCGGTGAGCTGGCAGAAGGCCTGCTGCGGAACACCGGGACCGGCTCCGAGACAGGAGGAAGTGATTTCCGAGACCTGGACGATGCCGTCACGATTGCCAGTCGGTACCTCGTCGAACCGTCCCGGGTCAGGGAACGCCACCAGCGAATCGTTGCTGACAGTGGTGCGGACGTAACGCAGACCGATGTTCCCCGCGAGCGATGCTCCGCCGTCAAAGTCGGCACCGAAGTCGACGCGCGCGTAGGCTGCCGTGGTGGCTTCCTTGACGTCAGAAATTTCCGAGGGGCAGTACGGACCGCACTGGACGACCGTGCCATCGAGCAGGGTGCGGGAGCGGCCATTGACGCCGAGGTTGAAGCGTTCCGGCGACTGGCCGAAAGTGCTGATTGCGTCCCACTGCTGATCGGTCACGCCAGCCAGGTATTCCTTCAGGAAGTCGTCCCCGCCGTAGAAGAACGCACCACCACCCGCGATCGGGGTGCCTGCCTCGCCGCGCTGGAAATTGTCGGCGAACGGCGCGCGATATCCGGAGGCATTCGGGAATTCGTCAGCGAAGGCACCGCCTGCAATCGCGAATTCCTGACCCGGCAAGCCGGTGAAGAAGCGGCCCGGCTGGAAACCGCCGGTCGCGGCGCAGCCCGGCCCGTCATTCCATGGCGCGCAGCCTGCGCGGCCTGCCCAAGGAGCCGAAAGATTGCCCCAGGTGCTGAAGTTGGTGTTGCGATTGACACGGTCACGCCCCGCCCAGCGACCACCGACCTCTACCCTGCGGAAGAACCCGTCATCGCTCAGGTCGTATTCCAGATTGCCGGCAAAGCTGAACAGCTCGCCGTCGTTCTGCTCGCGGCTATCGAGGCCAAACCAGTAGTAGTTGTTGCGTCCGCTGGTGAAGTAATCGGCAGGCGCGCCAACCGGGGCGAGGAACTGAATGTCCGGCGTACCACCACGCGAGCGGTCGATCGAGATATCAGCCCAGGTGCTCATGGCACCGAAGACCGAATCGCGCCGCAGATTCGAATTGAGGCTCTGCACCTCGATCTTGCCGCGGAAACGCTCGGTGAAGATCATCTTCGCATCGAACGAGAGATCTTCGGTGACAGACGTCGTGTCACGCACGAAGCGCAGTGAATCCATCGGAATGCCGCCCCGGCCGAAGGGGTTGGCGTAGGCATTGCCGACGTTCTGCGTGAGAATGCCGCTCACGAAATTGCCGTTCTCGTCGAACTTGTAGGTCGTGCCCGGCCGCGGCTGGTTGGTCGACACGCCGTCGTCGATGCGGCCCAGAAGCGCGAACTCCTCCGTGGCGAACGACGTTTCCGAACGCAGATATTCGACCGTCATCAACAGGTTGCCATCGAGCGTTTCGAACTGACCGACTGCCGAAAACGCCTCGCGATCGCGATCGAGCGTGGTCGAACGAACGTTGGCAAACTGCGGCACGATCACCGAATTGGGCGGCGGGAAGTTGGCGGGCGTGAAGTTGGGCGTATCGCCGAACCCGCCCGAATTGAGGTTGAAAATGCGCGCGCAACCACCGCTTAGGTTCGCCGGGCGATAGCAGTAATCGACCAACTGCGAAGAATCGGTGCGGCTTTTCAGCTCCGACTTCGAATAGCTGAGCTGGAGGCCAAAGGTGCCCTGCCCGGTTTCGAAGGTATCCGATGCAAGGACGTTGTAGGTCGGCGACCATTCCTGACGCAGATCGCCGTAGTTCGCTTCGACCGAACCGGCCACGTGGAAGCCGCGCTTGTCGAGCGGCTTGCGGGTGACGAGATTGACGAGACCCGCAATGTGGCCTTCGATCTGGTCGGCGGTGATGTTCTTGTAGACTTCGACGCGGCCAACGAGTTCGGGCGAAACGTCCTCGAAGCTCAGCGCACGGCCGCCGTTGGCCGAGAAGATATCGCGCCCGTTAAGCTGCGAGCTGACATAGGGCAGACCGCGGATGATGACGCCTGTGCCTTCGACGGAGAAGCGGGTCGGGTCCGAGGTCTTCTCGAAGCGTCCGATGTTGACGCCGGGGATACGCTGGAGCGTTTCGGCGATCGACCGGTCGGGAAGCGCGCCGATATCTTCGGCAGTCACCACGTCGACGATCGTATCCGCATTGCGCTTGATGCTCTGCGCACTCTCTAGCGAGGCGCGGTAGCCGGTGACGATGATCTGTTCACCTTCGGGCTCGGCCGGAGCTTCGGCGACGTCCTTGTCCTGATCGTCGGCCTGGGCATCCTGCGCCAGCGCAGGGTTGGCGGCGACGATGGCGAGCGCCGAGGCGGTACCAAGTGCGAGCAGACGCCGGCGCGGCGCGAGCGATGCGGTTTTCATAATGTTTCAACTCTCCCCTACCGCGCGACAGTTTCGTGCCTGAAGCTGCGGTCGTAGCATTGGTAACGCATTTTGAGAGCGTTCTCAAGACTTGTAATCTCTGGTTCATATTGCATTCTTGCAACAGGTGGCGGGGCGCGCGCTGCGCTTCTATAAGGGGTCGGTAGAGGCCCCTGGGGATCGAGGAACACGTGGCAATAGAACGCATTATCATCGTCGGCGGCGGCACGGCCGGGTGGATGGCGGCCACAGCCCTGTCGCGTCTCAAGGCCGGAAGGGCTGTGGATATCGTCCTCATCGAATCCGAGGCGATCGGCACGGTCGGAGTCGGCGAGGCGACGATTCCGCCCTTTGTCGGCTTCAACCAGCTGCTCGGGATCGACGAGCGCGAGATGCTCGCGCAGGTAGGCGGCACCTTCAAGCTTGGCATCCAGTTCGAAAACTGGGGCAAGCTCGGCGATAGCTACATCCATCCCTTTGGCGCCTATGGCTACACGATGGGCGGAATTTCCTTCCACCACGTCTGGCACCGCATGACCGAAGGCGGCGACAAGCGCCCGATCCAGGTCTTCAACCTCGAAACGATGGCCGCCTATTTTGGCAAGTTTGCACGCACTGAAGATTTCAAGAACGACGATCTGCCGCCGGTCAATTACGCCTATCACCTTGACGCCGGACGCTACGCCGCGTTCCTGCGCCGCCTTGCGGAAAGCCGCGGCGTGATGCGGCAGGAGGGCCGGATCGCCGATGTCGCGCTCGATGGGGAGACCGGCTTCGTAACCGGCGTGACGCTTGATGACGGGCGGCAGATCACCGGCGACCTGTTCATCGATTGCTCGGGCTTCAGGGGCCTGCTGATCGAACAGGCGCTCCATACCGGTTACGAGGACTGGAGCCAGTACCTCCCCTGCAACCGCGCGGTCGCCCTGCCCTGCCTGCGCGAGGACGGCAGCCCGCCCCCGCCCTTCACCCGCGCCACCGCCCACAGCGCCGGCTGGCAGTGGCAGGTGCCGCTCCAGCACCGGAACGGCAACGGCCATGTCTATTGCTCATCCTATATGGAGGATCAGGCGGCGCTCGACATCTTGCTCGGCAACATCGCGGGTAAGCCGCAGGCCGAGCCCAACTGGCTGCGTTTCACCACCGGGCGGCGCAAGAAGTTCTGGAACAAGAACGTGGTGGCGCTGGGGCTGGCAGCGGGCTTCATGGAGCCCTTGGAGTCCACCTCGATCCACCTCATCAACACCGGCATCGACAAGCTGATCTCGCTGCTCTCGCTCGACGGCGTGACGCAGGTTCAGGAAGACACCTTCAACCGGCTGACGGGCCGCGAATATGCCCGCATCCGCGACTTCCTCGTGCTCCACTACAACGCCACGAGCCGCACCGATTCCGACTTCTGGAATTACGTGCGTACCATGCCCGTGCCCGACACGCTCACCGAGAAGGTGGAGATCTTCAAGGCCAACGGCCAGATCTTCCGCGAGGAGGACGAACTGTTCACCGAGACAAGCTGGGCAGCGGTGATGATGGGGCAGGGCATCAGCATGAGCGGCCACAACGCGATGGCCGATGCGCTCGACCCGGCGAAGACCCGCGGCGAGGTCGACGAGATGGAAAAGTCGATCCGCTATCTCGTGCAGGCCATGCCGGGACACGGCGATTACCTCGCGCGCTACTGCCCCGCACCAATGGCGGCGTGAGGCGCGGGCGGATTTCTTGACAATCGCAGGCGGCGCAAGGAAGGAGCGCCGGCCGCCCACCCGCTTGCCCCCAACCCGCTTGTCCAAGGTTCGCCCTCGCCCATGACTGACGCTTCCCCCGGCTGGACCGCGCTTGTGCTGGCCGGCCAGCGTCCGGGTATCGACCGGCTGGCGGCGCATTTCGGGCGTGAGGCCAAGGCGCTGATCCCGGTCGCGGGCGAGGCGATGCTGAGCCGCGTGCTGCGCGCGCTGGCGGAGACACCGGGCCTCGCGCGGATCATCGTGCTGGCGCAGGACGCCCCGGCCTTGCTCGCGGACCCGGCGCTGGCGTGGACGGCGGCGGACGTGCGGATCGAAGCGCGCATATCGGGCCGCACCATTAGCGGATCGGTGCGCGCGGCGGTAGAGGATCCGGCCATCGGCCTCCCCGTGCTGGTGACGACCGCCGATAATGTCATGCTGACCCCGGCGACCATCGCCGAATTCCTGCGCGGGGCGGGCACGGGCGATGTGGCCGTAGCCTTCGTCGAGCGCGGCAATCTGGAACGCGCGGTCGGCCCGAACAGGCGCACTTGGCTCACCTTCCGTGACGGGGCCTTCACCGGCGCGAACCTTTTTGCGCTGACCGGCCCCGGCGCTTTCGCCGCGCTCACCTTCTGGGAGACGGTCGAGGCGGACCGCAAATCGGTGCTGCGTCTCGCCGCGCATTTCGGGCCGGTGCTGATGGTGAAGCTCTTGCTGCGCCGTATGCCCCTGCGCGGCGCGCTCGCGGCGGCGGGCGGCAAGCTTGGCGCGAGCGCCGTGCCGGTGGTGCTGGCCGACGGGCGCATGGGCGTGGATGTCGACAAGCCCGAGGATCACGCGCTCGCCGAAAAGCTGCTGTCGGCGGGTATCTGACGTGCAGGCCATCGCCCTCTATGATCTCGACCGCACGGTGACCCGCGCGCCGACCTTCACGCCGTTCCTCGTCCACATGGCGGCCAGCGGCAATCCGCTGCGGCTGCTGGCGGTGCCATTCTGGCTGCTGGCGATGCTCGGCTACAAGGTGAAGGCCTATGGCAGAAAGCCCTTGAAACAGTTCGGCCTGCGGCTGCTGGTGGGGCGGGTGGTGCGGAGCCCCGCGCTTCAGCCCCGGATCGATGCCTTCGTCCAGCGCCAGCTTGCGCGCAACATCCAGCCCGGCGCGCGCGCGCAGATCGCGGCTGACCGCGCGGCGGGGGTGCGGCTGGCGCTGGTGACCGCCGCGCCCGAAATCTACGCCGTGCAGATCGCCGCAGCGCTCGGCTTCGACGCCTGCATCGCCACCCGCCATCTGCGCGATGCGGCGGGCAACCTGCTGGCGCTGATCGATGGCGCCAATAACTACGGGGCCGAGAAAGTCGCGCGGGTGGAAGAATGGCTCGCCGCCGAGGGCCTCGCCCGCGCCGACTGCCACCTCACCGCCTATACCGACCATGCCAGCGACGCGCCGATCCTCGACTTCGCCGATGCGGGCGTGCTGGTGGGCCGCTATGCCAAGCCCGAGCGCGGCTGGGCGCAGGTGGATTGGAGCGGGGAGGCGGGATGAAGCGCATCTGTTTCCTGTTCAACCACGACCAGACCCACCAGCTGGCGCATTCGCTCCCGATCGCGCTGGCGCTGGCAGCGCGCGGCGAGCACCGCATCACGCTCGCCTTCGCCAAGCCCGCGATCCGCGCCGAGATCGAGCGGCAGGCCGATCCGGCGCTGCTGGCGAAGCTCGATCTGGTGCAGCTCGGGCTGAAACGCGGCGGCTCGCAGGTGCTGGCGGGGGCGCTGGAGAGACTGGTGCCGGCGACCAAGCTGCTCCTCTACCGCGACAATCTCGATTTCTTCCGCAGCTTCGATGCCGTGGTGGTCTCGGAGAAGACCACGCTGCTGCTCAAGACCCGCTACGGCCTCGGCGATCTCAAGCTGATCCACACCCGCCACGGCGCGGGCGACCGGGCGATTGGGTTCAACCGGACCAGCGCGGGCTTCGATCTGGTACTGGTTTCCGGCCCCAAGATCCGCGACCGGCTGATCGCCGAGGCTGGCCTTGCGCCGGAGCAAACCGCGCTGGTCGGCTACCCCAAGTTCGATCTGTGCGCGGATAACCGCTTCGCCGACCACTTCCCCGCGCCCGAGCGGCCCACGGTGATCTACAACCCGCACCCCTCGCCCAGGCTGTCGAGCTGGTTCAGGCAAGGCGCACAGGTGCTGGAGGCGTTTCGCGGGCAGGATCGCTACAACCTGATCTTCGCCCCGCACGTGATGCTGTTCGAACGCAAATGGGTGGTGACACTCGACCCGCCCAGCCTCGCCCGCGTGGCGCCACCCAGCCCCGATTACGCGCGCGAGCCCCGCATCCATATCGACATCGGCAGCGCGGCGAGCAGCGACATGTCCTATACCAACCGCGCCGATATCTACCTCGGCGATGTCAGCAGCCAGGTTTATGAATTCCTGCGCGCGCCCCGCCCCTGCCTGTTCCTCAATGCGCATGGCGTGGACTGGCGCGGCGATCCCAATTACCTCCACTGGCAAGCCGGGCCGGTGCTGGAGAGCGCCGAGGGGCTGCTCGATGCGATAGATGATGCTCTCGCCTCGCATCCCGCCTATGCGCCGGTGCAACAGAGGATGATCGATGCGACCTTCTCCTTGTCCGAGCGTCCCTCGGCCGAGCGGGCGGCGGATGCGATCACCGCTTTTCTCGAAGGGATACCCGCGCGTGGCTAGTGTTGCAGCATTCTGGCGATACGGCGTGGTGAAGACGCTGCGCAAACTGCGCGCCGCCGCGCTTTCCCCGCTGATGGCGGCGCGGGGTGAGCCTGCCGTGCGTTCCGCCTATGGCGTGCTGATGGTGCCCAACTGGCAGGACACCACCTTCCGTTATTGCATCTTCGGCACCTATGGCCGCGATCTGTCCGACCTGCTGCTGGGCCAGCGGGAAGACTTCGTGTTCGTCGACATCGGCGCCAATCAGGGGCTCTATTCGCTGATCGCGGCGCAGAACCCGGCTTGCGAAAAGATCATCGCCTTCGAGCCAGTGCCCACCACCCACGCGCGCCTCGCTGCGAACGTGGCGCTTAATGGCGGCGCGGCGCGGACCGTGCTCCACTTGGTCGCGATTGCCGACAGCGCGGGCGAAGTGACGATCGATGTCGCGCCCGATCACACCGGCACCGCGACCCTCGCCGGGCGCGAGGGTGGCTCGGGCGGCGGCGGCATCACGATCGAGACGATCGATGCCCCGCTGCTCGATCCATTGCTGGCGGGCGATCTGCCGATGTTCGTCAAGATCGACGTCGAGGGGCTGGAAGCGGTGGTGATCGCCGAACTCGCCAAGACCGATGCTTTCGCGCGGGTTCAGGCGATCTTCTATGAGGTCGATGACCGCTGGGCGAGCGCGGGCGAGATTGAGGCACGCTTGCGCGCCGCCGGTTTCACGCGCTTTGCCAAATACGGGCGCGGCCACCACTATGACGTGCTGGCCAGCCGCTCCTGAAGCACCGCCTGCGCGAGCATCCGGCCTGAGAGCCACGCGCCCTCAACCCGCGGGCTGTGCAGCCAGTCACCCGCGATCCCTAGCTGCAATCCGGCATCGAAAAGCGGGCCCTTACCCTTGCGGGCCTCGGGCTGGGCGTAGAGCCAGCGATGCGCATCGAGATGGACGGGCGCAGTGGGCGATGCGCCAGTGGCGGCGAAGAAATCGGCCAGCAGAATGCCCGCGACTTCGTCCTTCGGCAGGTCGATGAGTTCGCGGCTGCGCGCGGGGCCGGCGTGGATCACCCAGGTCTCCGCGCCGCTGCGCCCCGGCTTGGCGGAATTGCGCGCAGCCCAGCTGACCGGGCCGGTGTCCGAGCGGAAGATGTCGGCGAGCGGCAGGGGCACCGCGAATGCCGCCATCACCGCCCAGCACGGCGCGGAGGCGATGCTGGCGGCGCGCGCGGCAAAGTCCGGTGCAGCTTCGGCGAGCAGCACTGCCGCCTGTTCGGCAGGGACGGCGACAAGGACGGTGCCCGCAACGAACACCTCGCCCCCCGCCTCGATCCGCCAGAGCGCGCCGTCACGGCAAAGCCGCTCCGTGCGCACGTTCCAGCGCACGTCGAGGTTTGCCGCCATGTGCTTGACGCAGGCGTTCATGCCCGGCGTTCCGACCCAGGCATCATCACCCGCCGCCGGCCAGCGCGCCGCAACTCCGGCCGCTTCCCATGCCGCAACCGTCTCGCGGAAGGCGGGATCGCGCGCGGTGAAGTATTGCGCGCCGTGGTCGAAGCTCACTTGCTCGCCGCCGATCTCGACCCGCCGCGCCGCCATCCGTCCTCCGGGGCCGCGGCCCTTGTCTAGCACGATGATGCGTTGGGCTGTTGTGGCAAGAGCAGTGGCAGCGGAGAGCCCCGCCATGCCGCCGCCGATGATGCCGATATCGTAATGTCCGTCCATCTCCTGCCAACGCCCGGAAGGGGCAGCTGGTTTCAGGGCGCCGAGCGCGGCCGCGCGGCCTCGGCCAGCACCAGCGAGAATTGCCGGGCCTCGTCGGTCCAGCGCGCGCGTGGTTCCCACCCGCCCGCGGCGAGCAGCAGCTGCGAGGAGCGCTTGGTAAACTTGTGGCTGTTTTCGGTGTGGATGCTCTCGCCCTTGCGCATCACGAAATTCGTGCCGCTGACGGTGAAGGCGATGTTGTCGGTGGCCACGAGGTGCATTTCGATGCGCGCGAAGATGTCGTTCCAGCGCGCCTCGTGGCGCAGTTTCTCGAGCGGGATGTCGCCGGCAAGCTCGCGGTTGATCCGCAAGGCAAGATTGAGGTTGAACCGCGCGGTCACCCCGGCCGCATCGTCATAGGCGGCGAGCAGCACCTCCTCGTCCTTCACGAGATCCATGCCGATCAAGAGTAACGCGCCCTCGCCCAATGTCGCGCGCATCGAGCGCAACAGGTCGGTCGCGGTGCGGGCGATCATGTTGCCGATCGTCGAACCGGGGAAGAAGCCGAGCTTGGGAAAATCGGCCACCTCGCCGGGAAGCTCGACCCGGCGCATGAAATCGGCCTCGACCGGATAGACGGGAAGGCCCGGAAACTTCGCCGCCAGCGTCGCCGAGGAGGCGCGCAGGAAGTCCCCCGCGATGTCGAGCGGGACATAGGCACTCGGCTGACATGCCGAGAGCAACAGCGGGGTCTTGACCGAGGAGCCCGAGCCGAACTCGACAACCGCCCACCCCTTGCCGATCAGCTCGGCGATTTCGCCCGAGTGGCTGCTCAGGATCTCGGTCTCGGCGCGGGTCGGGTAATATTCGGGGAGCTGGGTGATATCCTCAAACAGGGCCGAGCCCGCATCGTCGTAGAACCAGCGCGCGGGGATCGCCTTCTGCGGTTCGGCGAGCCCGGCGAGCACGTCGCCCCGGAAGGCAAGGTCAACGCCGCCCGCATCGCGCTGGACCAGCTTCAGACCCTTGGTCAATGCCATGTCAACAATCCTTGGCAAGGCGCAGCCCGGTGAACTGCCAGCGCTGATGGGGGTAGAAGAAGTTACGGTACGAAGCGCGCGAGTGCCCGCGCACCGTTGCGCAGGATGCCCCGCGCAGCACCACCTGGCCGCTCATGAACTTGCCATTGTACTCGCCCACCGCGCCGGCTGCCGGGCGGAAGCCGGGATAGGGGAGATAGGACGAGCGGGTGAATTGCCAGCAATCGCCGAACAGCCCGGACGATCCCATCGGCAGCACCGGCCCTGCGCAAGTGAGCTGGTTGCCGCCGCGCGGATCATGCGCGGGGCAAGGCGAGGCGCCGTCCTGCCCGCGCGCGATCGCCTCCCATTCGAACTCGGTCGGCAGCCGCGCACCTGCCCAGGTGGCGTAGGCATCGGCCTCGTAGAACGAGATGTGCGTCACGGGCGCATGGGGATCGCGAAGGCGCCAGCCTTGGTGGGTAAAGTGTTCGGCATCGCGCCAATAGAGCGGCGCGGCGATGCCCTCGCGCTGGACCCAAGCCCAGCCGTCCGCGAGCCACAGACGCGGCGCGGCATAGCCGCCGTCGGCGATGAAGGCCTCCCACTCGGCATTGGTAACCAGCCGGTCGGCGAGCGCGAAGGGCTCTAGCAACACGCGGTGCCGCGGCCCCTCGTTGTCGAAGGCGAAGCCATCTGCCTGATGCCCGACCAGCGCAATTCCGCCGGGGTGCCTATGCCAGCCAAGCGGGCCTGCGCGCCCGGCGGCAGACGCCACCCCGTCCGCTTGCTCCCACATCGCCGGGCCCAGCGGGTTCTGGAACAGCGCGTGCTTGATGTCGGTGAGGAGGAGCTCGATGTGCTGCTCTTCGTGCGCGATGCCCAAGGCAATCAGATCGGCGAGCGCCGGATCGCCCAGCAGCGGCTCCATCGCCTGGGTGACCACCGCGCGCCATTCCAGCACCTCGGGCAAGCTGGGGCGCGACAGGAGCCCGCGTGCGGCACGCGAGATCCGCGGCCCTTGCGCCTCGTAATAGGAATTGAACAGATATGGCCAGCGCTCGTCATGGAGCTGGTATCCGGGCGCGTGCTCGCGCAGCAGGAAGGTTTCCCAGAACCAAGTGGTGTGGGCGAGGTGCCACTTGGCGGGGCTCGCATCCTCCATCGACTGGAGCGAGGCATCGGCATCGCTGAGCGGAACGACCAGCGCCTCGGTCAGCGCGCGTACATGGCGGAAGCCAGGGGCCAGATCGGTCGCTTCAGCGGAACCGGGGATGGCAGTAAGTCGCTCGCTTTGGTGCACGCAGGCCCTCCCTTGCGTCTTGGCCGATCATTCGGACAATGTTCGCCTGCGGTTACACAGGAAAGACGCTTGGTAGCCGCGAGGCTATCGTAAAATCATCACACCCATCAAGTTTCCGGACGCAAGGTCCGGCAATTGTTACGCTGCGTGGGCGCTGATCTCGGCATCGCGGGTTCCCACCGCCTCGTTGAGCATCTCGGCAACGAGGAAGGCAAGTTCGAGCGATTGTTCGGCGTTGAGGCGCGGGTCGCAGTGGGTGTGGTAGCGATCACCCAGCCGCTCTTCAGTGATCGCCACCGCGCCGCCGACGCATTCGGTGACGTCCTGCCCGGTCATCTCGATATGGATGCCGCCCGGATGCGAGCCTTCGGCGCGGTGCACGGCGAAGAAGCCCTTCACCTCCCTCAGGATACGGTCAAACGGGCGGGTCTTGAAGCCAGTGTCCGACTTGACGACATTGCCGTGCATGGGGTCGCACGACCACAGCACCGGGTGGCCTTCGCGCATCACCGCGCGGATCAGCCTGGGCAGACCCTCCTCGACCTTGTCGTGACCGAAGCGGCTGATCAGCGTGATACGCCCCGCCTCGCGGCCAGGGTTCAGTTCATCGAGCAGGCGGATGAGCGCGTCCGGTTCGAGCGAGGGCCCGCACTTCATGCCGAGCGGATTGCCGATCCCGCGCGCGAATTCGATATGCGCAGAGCCCGGGAAACGCGTCCGATCGCCAATCCACAGCATATGCGCGCTCGTCGCATACCAGTCACCGGTCAGCGAATCCTGCCGGGTCATGGCCTGCTCGTAAGGCAGCAGCAGCGCCTCATGGCTGGTGTAGAAGCTGGTGCCCTTCAATTGCGGCACCGTGGCGGGGTCGACCCCGCAGGCCTCCATGAAATCGAGCGCCTCGCCGATCCGGTCGGCCATCTCGCTGAACTTCTCGGTCCACGGCGTGCGGCCCATGAAGTCGAGCGTCCACTGGTGGACTTGGCGCAGGTTGGCATAGCCGCCGCCCGCAAAGGCACGCAGCAGGTTGAGCGTGGCTGCCGCCTGCGAATAGGCGCGCACCATGCGGGCCGGATCGTTGCGGCGGCTGACGGGGTCGAACTCGATCCCGTTGATATTGTCGCCGAGGTAGCTCGGCAGGGTGACGCCATCGATCGTCTCGGTCGGCGAGGAGCGCGGCTTGGCGAACTGGCCCGCCATCCGCCCGACCTTCACCACCGGACGCTTGCTGGCGAAGGTCATCACCACCGCCATCTGCAGGATCGCGCGGAAGGTGTCGCGGATGTTGTTGGGGTGGAACTCGGCAAAGCTTTCGGCGCAGTCCCCGCCTTGCAGCAGGAAGCCGTGGCCGCCCGCGACCTGCGCCAGATCGGCCTTGAGCGCACGCGCCTCGCCAGCGAACACCAGCGGGGGATAGGACGAGAGGGTCTTTTCCGCCTCGGCAAGCTCCGCTGCATCCTCGTAATGCGGCAGGTGGCGCGCTTCGTGGGCCTTCCAGCTCTCCGGGGTCCAGGTCTCGGGCACGTTACGAACTCTTTCTTGTCAAGGCGCTGGCGTTGCGCGCGGGGGCCGCCGCTACAGGAGTGTGGCACGAATTGTAAAGGCGCAATGCCGCCTTGGACAACTTTATTACTCGGACGCAGTCAGTTTCAGCACCGATCAGCGCCCCGTGATGACGGGCCGCGCAGTTTTCGTTCCCGCACCACCTGCCGGCGCCTCGGCAAGGGTCTGGCCCTCGGGGATGATCGCGAGGCGGAACGGGCTTCCCTTGGCAAGGTAGCGATCAGCCAGAACCTGCATGGCCGCAGGGGTGGTCTGCGAATAGTCCTGCAACAGGGTGCGCAAGCTCGCCACGCGCAACGGATCCTGGGTCGCGCCCTCGAGGTTGTAGAGCCAGAACTGATTGCCGGTCGAGGCGCGGCGGATCAGCTGGCCCAAGGGCTCAGTGACCCGCGCGAGCTCATCCGCGCTCGGCGGATTGGCGACGAGGTCCTTGGCGATCCGGTCGGCCTCGGCAAAGAACACCGGCACGAAGGCGGGTTCGAGCTGGGCAAGCGCTGCGATCCGCCCGCCGCTGGCGAGATCCGCCGGCCAGGTTGAGAAGGCCTGCGGCGAATAGCTCGCCCCGGCCCGTTCGCGCAGCGCGTCTAGCAGGCGGTTGCTGAACAGCTGGGTGAGGATCTCGAGCTGGCGGCTTTCGCGCAAGTTCGCAGTCCCGCCCCCGCTCGCCCAGGCGACCATGGCAGCGGCCTGGTTGGCATCCCCGCGGTGGGTGACGACCGTTGGCGTGTTCGATGCAGCGGCAAAACCGGGGACGCGCGCGGCGACTTCGGGCGCGATGGCTTCGCGCGGGGCGAGCGCGCCGAAGGTCAGGCGCAGCTGCTCAACCACCTTGGCCTGGTCGAACTCACCGAACACCAAGACCTCGATCGGCCCCTGCTTCAGGAGCGGTTCCCATACCTTCCGAAAGGCCTCGGGGTTCGCTGCCTTGAGCGCCGCCGGATCGGGCGTTGCAAAGCGCGGGTCGCCGCCGGTCACGAGAAATTCCAGATCGCGGTTGAGCACGCCCCCGGGGCTTGTGGCAAAGGTGTTGTAGGCGAGCTCGGACGCCGCCTTGGCGCGGATCACCGGCTCCTTGTCCCAGCGCGGCATCCCGAGCTTGGCGGCGAACAGGTAGAGCTGGTCGTTCACGTCCTCCGAGCGGGTCTGCGCGGTGAGCGTGAAGACCGCATCGTCGATGTCGAAATCGAAGCCGAGCTTGCGGCCGGTTGCCAGCCGGTCGATCTCGTTCTGGCCAAGTTCGCCCAGCCCCGAGCCGACCAGCGCCTGCTGGCCGAGCGCGGCATAGACCGCGCTGTCCTTGTCGAAGGCCCGCCAGCCCGCGCCGAAGCGCACCCGCACGGTGACCCGGCCGGGCTCGGCGTCATTGGCCCAGAGCAGCACCTTGACCCCGTTGGCGAAGGCGACCTGCTCGATCTCGAGCGCACCGATCGGCGCTTGCGTGGTGATCGTGCCGGGGGCGCCCACCGGGGGCAGGTCGGCAAAGGCAATGGTCTGCGCGGCGAGTCTCGCGGTGGAGTCGACCTTGGCCTCGCTGGCGAGCGCCGTGCGCAGCGCCGTCTCATCGGCCTCACCGGCGGTCGGCGTTACATAAACCCCGCGCGTCACGGTGCCCTCGAAAAGGGCTTGCGTGCGCTTGAACACCACCTCGGGCGTGAGGCGCGGCTTCATGTCGCGGAACACGCCGAGCACCACCTTGGGCGCAGCGACAGTCTCGCGGATATCGACCGCGTTGACGAGATTGTCGGCGAGGCTTGATCCCGACTTGACGCTCTCCTGCTCGACCTCGTTGGCGAAGACCACGTCGAACTGAGCGACCTCGCGGTCGATCTCCTCCTGGGTCGGCGGGTTGACCAGCGCGTCGGCGATTACGCTGCGCACATCGGCGAGCGCGGCCTGCCAGTCGGCACTGAGCGGGGCGAAGGTCACGAACGTCGCATCGGTCGAGCGCGAGACGTCGTCCTGCTGGACCTGCGCATAAAGGAAGCTGCCGCCGCCCCGCGCTCGGCTCTCGAGCCGACGGTTTATGATCGCCTGCGCCACGGCATCGGTCAGCAGGCCCTCGTTATACACGATGGTGTCCGTCACCTGACGCCAGGGGCGCATGATCGCGTAGGTGAGGCTACGCGGCAGATCGGCCTCGACCCCGACCGCAAGCTCGCCGATCGGCGTTGCCGGCCCGGCCGGATCCTTGGCCCCGGCAGGCGCCACCGGGTCGCCGAAAGCGGGCGCTGTGCCGGGCTTGCCCTTGCCCTTCCACTCGCCGAACCACTGCTCGACGAGCCCCGCCAGCACCAGCGGATCGGCATCGCCCGCCACCACGATCACGGCGTTCTCGGGGCGGTAGTAGCGCTCGTAGAAGGCCTTGACCGCCTTGCCCGTCGCGCCCTTGAGGGTCGCGTCGGTGCCGATCGGGTTGCGCACCGACAAGCGCTGGCCGGCGAAGAAGGTCTGCCGCGTGAGTTCAGCCATGCGCAGGCCCGCTCCGCCCTGCTCGCGCTTCTCGGCGAGCACGATCGGGCGCTCGGCTGCGACATTGGCGTCGTTGAGCACCGGTTCGCGGATCATGCCGGAAAGCAGCTTGAAACTCTCCGAAAGCTTCGCCTGGTCGATGTTGGGGATGTCGAGCTTGTAGGCGGTGTGGGTCGGCGACGTCTCGGCATTGGCGTCGCTGCCGAAGGTCGCGCCGAGGCGCTGCCAGGCGGAGATCGCCTCGGCCTGCCCCAGATATTTGCTCTCGCGGAACAACAGGTGCTCCAGCAGGTGCGCATAGCCCCGCTCGCTGTCGGTCTCGTAGAGCGAGCCTGCGTCGATCCGCACCCGGATCGAGACCTGGCGCGGCGGCACCCCGTTGCGGCGCACGGCATAGCGCAGGCCATTGGGCATCTGGCCGAACAGCCACTGCGTATCAGGCGGGATGTCCGAGCCCTTGTAGAGCCACGTCTCACCTTCGGACTGGACGAAACGCGGAGCGGGAACTGCCGGTGCTGCGGAAGCATCCGTCTGCTGGTGTGCGGGACCATGCTTCGGCGCGGCATTCGGCTGCACCTGCTCTGCAAGCAGCGGCTGGAAGGCCACGATGGGGGCAAGCAGGAGGGTGAAGGCGCGGGCCGCGCGGGGAGACAACGTCATGCCCGGCATATAGGGCGGCAAAATGTGAAGCGATAGTGAATGCTTGGGCCCGTCGCCCCGCCATACAACCTTAATGCCAAGGCACCTTGTCGCCCGCCCTGAGGGGCCCTAGATTGAATTCCATGTTCATAGAAACCGAAACCACCCCCAACCCCTCCGCGCTCAAGTTCCTTCCCGGCCAGCCGGTCATGGCGAGCGGCAGCCGCGAGTTCGCCACCCCCGAGGCCGCCGAAGCAAGCCCGCTCGCGCAGGCGATCTTCGATACGGGCGAGGTGGTGAACGTGTTCTTCGGCGCGGACTTTGTCTCAGTCACCGCCGCGCCGGGCGCCGACTGGAGCGCATTGAAGCCGCAGGTAATCGCGATCCTGCTCGATCACTTCGTGTCCGAGGCACCGCTGTTCGCAGGCGGCACCGGCAATGGCATCGCGGTTCCCCCGCCCGAAGACGAGATGGTGATCGAGGAACGCCCCGAGGACGCCGAGGTTATTGCTGCGATCAACGAACTTCTCGAAACCCGCGTGCGCCCGGCGGTGGCGGGTGACGGCGGCGACATCGCCTATCGGGGTTTCCGCGACGGCGTGGTCTACCTCACCCTGCAAGGCTCTTGCTCGGGCTGCCCGTCGAGCACCGCGACATTGAAGCACGGGATCGAAGGCCTGCTGAAGCATTACGTCCCCGAAGTGGTCGAAGTGCGCGCGGCATGACGATGCAGTTCCATGACCAGCAGCTGAGCGCCGAGGCGCTGGCTCAGCTGTTCACCGAGGCGCGCAGCTACAACGGCTGGCTGGACAAGCCGATCAGCGTCGAACAGCTCCACGCGATCTGGGACCTGGTGAAGATGGCGCCGACGTCCGCCAACATGCAGCCCGCGCGGATCGTGTGGGTCAAGTCACCAGAGGCCAAGGCGAGGCTTGCCGACTGCGTGATGGAGGGCAACAAGGCCAAAGTGCTCGCCGCGCCGGTGACCGCTGTCATCGGCTATGACATCGACTTTCACGAGGAACTGCCCTGGCTGTTTCCCCACACCGACGCCAAGAGCTGGTTCGAAGGCAACGAGGCGGGGCGCGAGGAAGGGGCGTTCCGCAATTCCGCGCTGCAGGGCGCATATCTCATGCTCGCAGCCCGCGCACTGGGGCTCGATTGCGGGCCGATGTCGGGTTTTGATCCGGCCGCTGTCAACGCCGCTTTCTTCGCCGATGAACCCCGCCACCGGGTCAATTTCATCTGCTCGGTTGGATACGGCGATCCTGCGAGCATCTTTGATCGCAGCCCGCGCCCCGAATTCGAGCGGTTCAATCGTCTGGCTTGATCCGCGCATCTCCCGCTTGCACGCCCGCGCGCCCTGAGGCATCGGCGGGGGGCCATGCGGATGCTCGCCATAGAAACCGCCTCCGAAGCGTGCTCGGTCGCCCTGTTCGAGGGCGGCGCGGGAATCGCGCATGACCACCGCACGATCGGGCGCGGCCATGCCGAGGCGCTGGTGCCGATGATCGGCGCGCTGCCCGGCAAGGGGCGTGCGCAGCGCATTTGCGTCAGTCTTGGCCCGGGCAGCTTCACCGGGGTGCGGATCGGCCTGGCCACCGCGCGCGCGCTCGGCTTTGCCTGGGGCGCCGAGGTGCTGGGCTACCCGACCCTCGCGCTGGTCGCCGCCGAGGCGCAGAACGCGCATCCGGGCGAACCGCTCACCGTATGCATGAACGGCGGGCACGGCGAATGGTTCGTGCAGGACTTTGCCAACGCAAGCCCGCTCGGCGACTTGCGCTCGCTTACTCCCGCGATGGCCGCCGCAGTGGGGGCGCAGCGGCTGATCGTCGGCAACCGGGCGTGCGAATTCGCCGCATTGCTGGGCGGCGAACGGCAGGTGATCGACAGCCTTCCCGATGCACGCGCCGTGCCCTTCCTTGCGCCCGCGCTGCTGACCGCAACGCTCGCGCCAATCTACGGACGCGGGCCCGATGCCACTCCGATGGCAGAACGCGCCCCGGCATGACCCCTCCCTCCTCCTTCGATAACGCGCTCGTCGAGAGGATCATGGTGGTGATGGAAGCCGCCTTCGACCCGGCTTTTGGCGAGGCATGGAACCGCCGTCAGGTGAGCGAGGCTCTGATGCTCGCCAACACCCATGCGCTGGTCGTGGATGCGCAAGGCGAGGTCATCGCAGCTGACGCGGTTTCTGCCGCCGCCCCTGTCGGCTTCGTCCTCACCCGCCACGTTCTCGACGAGGAGGAACTGCTGCTGATCGCCGTCGCTCCTGAGGCGCGGCGGCGCGGGGTCGGCGCGGCGCTGATCGAGCAGCTCTTCGTGGCCGCCAGCACCCGCGGCACGGCGCGCATCTTCCTCGAAATGCGTCGCGGCAATCCCGCCATCCACCTCTATCGCAAGTTCGGTTTCGAGCCGATCGGAGAGCGGCGTAACTATTACTTGATGGCTAATGGCGAGCGCCTCGACGCAATTACTTTCGCGCGCTCAATTGCGTAAATTGCGCTTCATCGCAAAGTTGCGAGTACGCAAAGCAACCCTGTTGCCAAGATAGCAATAGTCCGCCATGGGGCCCAGATGGGCGCAAGTTGAACGACGCCTGTGAGGTACTCATGCAAGATCTGGAAATCGATGTGAAAGAAACGCTTATCACGCTGACCAGCGATATCGTCGCTGCGCACGTCAGCAACAATGATGTCGCCGTGGGTGACCTGCCTTCGCTCATCACCAACGTCTACAACGCGCTCGCCAACCTTGGCGAAGTGGCGGTCGTCGAAGAAGCCAAGCCGCAGCCCGCCGTGGCGATACGCAATTCGGTCAAGCCGGATTACATCGTGTGTCTTGAAGACGGCAAGAAGCTGAAGATGCTCAAGCGCTATCTTCGCACCAATTTCAGCATGTCGCCCGAAGATTACCGCGCGCGCTGGGGCCTGCCGGCCGACTATCCGATGGTCGCGCCCAACTATGCCGAAAAGCGCCGCGATCTCGCCAAGAAGATCGGTCTCGGCCGCAAGCCCGGCACCGTCGTCGCGCCCAAGCCGCGTCGCGCCAAGAAGACCGCCTAATCGCACCACTTTCTCGCCGCTGTTCAAACGACGGCGAGCCAGCTTGAGCAAGCAGCCTCGTCCCTGTAGGGATGGGGCTGCTGATGCTTTTGGGCGGGCGTATTCTTGCAGAGAAACGTCCGTGCCTGGCGATGGAGCCTTCCTTGACCCAGAAAATCGATCTCGAACAATTGTGCGCCGAGAAGGGCCTGCGCATCACCGAGCAGCGCCGGGTGATCGCCAAGGTCCTGTCGGAGAGCGACGACCATCCCGATGTGGAGCTGCTCCACAGCCGCGCCGCCGCGGTCGACCCGCGCATCTCGATCGCCACCGTGTACCGGACTGTCCGCCTGTTCGAGGAAGCGGGCATCCTCGACCGCCACGATTTCGGCGACGGGCGCTCGCGCTACGAGCCGGTGCCCGAGGCGCACCACGATCACCTGATCGATGTCGAGACCGGCAAGGTTGTCGAATTCGTCGACCCGGAAGTCGAAGCGCTGCAGCGCCAGATCGCCGAGCGGCTGGGCTACCGCCTCGTCGATCACCGGATGGAACTCTACGGCGTGCGCCTGTCGCGTAATGACTGACTGGGAACTGCGCCAGGCCGCCGCACGGGGCGAGACGACGCCGGTCTCGCTCGCGGGACGGAAGCGGATCGCTATGCGCACTGCCGGGCTGATAGGCCTGATCCTGGTGTTCGTGCCGCTCCACTACCTCTACCGGGTGATCTCTTACGGTTCGCCCTTCCCGATGCTGTTCCTGCGCTATGCCGCGCGGGTCTGCGGAGCGCGGGTCGAGGTGATCGGCACGCACCTTAAGCGCGACGTGTTCTTCGTCGCCAACCACGTTTCGTGGCTCGACATTCTTGCCCTGGCCGGCGCAAGCGGGACGGCTTTCGTCGCCAAGGCGGAGCTCGCCGAAGCGCCGGTGGTCGGCTGGCTGGCGAGCCTCAACCGCACGGTGTTCGTCAAGCGCGAGCACCGCATGGGCGTGGCCGAGCAGATCAATGCGCTGAAGGAGGCGCTCGTCGACAACTGGTCGGTGACAGTCTTCCCGGAAGGGACCACCACCGACGGACAGTCGCTGCTGCCCTTCAAGACCTCAATGCTTTCGGTGCTGGAGCCCCCGCCGGCCGGCGTGCTCGTCCAGCCGGTGATCGTCGACTACGGCGCGGTTGCAGAATGGATCGGCTGGATCGGCGTCGAAGGCGGGCTCAACAATGCCAAGCGGGTCTTGTCGCGCAAGGGCACCTTCAAGGTGAGGCTGCATTACCTTGAACCCTTCAGTCCCGAAGATTTCCGTGGCCGCAAGGCGATCAGCATCGAGGCGCGCCGCCGGATCGAAGATGCCTTGACCGATATCATCGGCAAACCACTACGCCCCTTCGCGCACACCGTGCCCCCGGTGCGATATGAGCCGAAGGGCGAGGAACAAGGCGCGGGCTAAAGCCCCGCACGCACTAGCCAGTCGTGGAAGATCCGCACCGGGCGGCTCTCCAGCGCGACCGGCTTGCAGACAAACCAGTAGCTATAGGGGCTCTCGACCGGCTTTCCGGGCAAATTGATGAGGCGGTTGTCGTTCGCGCGGCGCAGGTGATCGTCGTGCATGATCGCGATGCCGAGCCCTTGGGCTGCCGCCTCCAGCATCAGCGCGCCCGAATCATAGTGATCGATCGCCGCCGGGTCCATGCTCTCCAGCCCGTTGGCCTTCTTCCACGCCATGAAGCTTTCGGGCAGTTCGTTGTGGATCAGGAAGGTCTGCTTGGTCATCACCTCTGGCGTGATGTCCGGCCCGATGTTGCGTGCGGTGTCCTTGGAGCAGATCGCGTGGACGAGGTTGTGGTCGAGCCTCACCGCGTGCAGCCCGCTCGCCGGCCCGCGCGAGAGGATGATCGCGGCATCGAGCGTGTCGCCGACCCGGTCTTCAAGATGCGGCGCGGTATCGATGTCGATGTGCAGCAGAGGGTGGCGCTTGCGCAGCTCGCCCAGTCGCGGGAACAGGCGCTGGCTGCCGAACATCGGCAAGACGCCAAGCCTGAGGCGCAGCAGCGCGATATTGTCCGACTGGCTCTCCACCGCTCGAGACAGCGCCTCCATATGCGGGTTCACTGCCTCGTAGAAGGCCTGGCCCTCGTCGGTGAGCTGCATTGACTGGCGCGCGCGGGTGAACAGCTTCTTGCCGACGAATTCTTCCAGATTGCTGATCCGCCGCGACAGCGCCGAGGGGCTGAGCCCGATTTCCTCCGCCGCCGCCCGGGCGGAGCCGAGGCGCACGGTGCGCATGAACGCTTCCAGCGCGCGCAGGGGGGGCAGACGACGTGCAGGCATGAACTCTCTCCTAAGATAGGACAGATACGCTCCAGATGCCGAAAGGATGCAAAAAATCGAAGGAAAAATGCGAAGAAAGGCGAAAAGTTGCGCCTACTGCACGTCATTCTCGGAGAGCGGGGGATGCAGCCGCAGCCGGGTGACGTGGGTCTCGTCGCCCGCTGTTACCTCAATCCGCCAGCCGCTCGGATGTTCCAGCACCGTGCCGACCGGAGGCACCGCCTCGGCGAGTACGAAAGCAAGGCCGCCCAGCGTGTCGACCGCCTCCTCGACTTCGGCAAGGCGCGGATCGATCAGCTTGGCGATGTCGTCGAGCTCAGCGCGCGCGTCGCAGTCCCACATTCCCTCCCCGATCGGAGTGATCAGTTCTTCCGGGGTCTCGTCATGCTCGTCCTCGATCTCGCCGACGATTTCCTCGACCAGGTCCTCGATGGTGATGAGACCATCGGTGCCCGAAAACTCGTCGAGCACGATTGCAAGGTGGACGCGATTGGTGCGCATGTCGGCGAGCACGTCGAGCGCACCGCGCGCCTGCGGCACGTAGAGCGGTTGGCGCATCAGCGTCGTCCAGTCAGCGGGCGGCGGGGCGGCGTTGGCGAGGAAGGGGAAGACGTCCTTGATGTGGATCATCCCGATCACCCGGTCGAGCGTCTCGCGATAGACCGGCATGCGCGAATGGCCGTGCTCTGAAAAGGCGGCGACCATTGCCTCCCAGCTGATCGAGGCGTCAACCGCGATGATCTCGCCGCGTGGCACGGCGACGTCATCGGCATCGTGTTCGGAGAAGTGGAGGAGGTTGCGCAGCATCTGCCGCTCGACGCGCGACAGGTCGCCCCCGGCATGGCCGCTGCCGTCCGACCCGGCCGAGCCGTTCACGTCCTCGTGCTCGTCGATCGCTTCCTCGAGCTGCTCGCGCAACGAACGCGCGCCTTCAAGTCCGAGGATCTTGCGCAAGGCAGGCCAGAGCCCGCTGCTACTGTCCGCGTCTCCCGTTTGAGACGCGGGCGAATGGGAATCGGCCATGGCCTTCGAAACAGCTCCTGATGGTTTCAGTCGCCATATGGGTCAGCGATGCCCAGTTTGGCAAGTATGCGGGTTTCCAGCGCCTCCATCGCCTCGGCCTGTTCGTCGCTGTCGACATGGTCGTGACCGGCAAGGTGGAGCAGTCCGTGGACGATCAGATGGGTCGCGTGGGCTTCAAGGCTGACGTCCTTCTCCTGCGCTTCGCTCGCGCAGGTCTCATAGGCGAGCGCGATGTCGCCGAGCATTTCTGGCGGGCCATCCGGGGCGAGCGCCTCGAGTTCCTCGCGCTCGAGCATCGGGAAGGAGAGGACATTGGTCGGCTTGTCCCGCTCGCGCCATTCGCGGTTGAGGGTGTGAACTTCCGCGTCGGAGGTGAACAGCAGGCTGACCATAAGGCGCGGGTTGGCGAGCAGCGGTTCGCCCTCGCCTGCGGCCTGCGCGGCGCGTTCGGCAAGCGCCTCCCACGCGGCGGCAGGCCAATCTTCGATGTCGATGTCGAGTTCCATGCTTACAGCCCGCCGCGCTGGATAATGTAGTCTTCCAGCTGGCGGCGATGGAGATGATCCTCTGGAAAACAATCAGAAAAGATCCGCCGCGCTTCGATGAGGTGTGCGGTGGCTGCCTTGCGCTGGCTTAGCGCATCAGCAACCTTGCCGCGCACGTAGGCCAGACGGGCAGCATGGCGCGGTATCCAGTCCGGACGTGCAGACAGGTCAGGGATGACCTCCAGCAAAGCCTGCGCGCCAGCCGGATCGCCATTCTCGAGCACCGCGAGGGCGAGCATATAGCGCGTGACTTGTGTGCCAGATGCTTCGGGGCCATCGACCTTTTCCGTCAGGGGCAGGATCAAACGCAGTTCTGCCTCCGCCTCAGCAGCGCGCTCCTGATCGAGTATGGCGCACGCCAGTACGTGGCGGGTGCTCAGCGTGCCCGATGCTTCAGGGCCATCGACCTCCTCCGTGAGCGGCAGGATTGTGCGCAGTTCGGACTCCGCCTCAGCAGCGCGCCCCTGATCGAGCACGGTGCGGGCCAATTCGTGGCGGGTGCTCAGCGTGCCCGATGCCTCGGAGCCATCGACTTTCTCTGTTAGCGGCAGGATCGCGCGGAATTCTGCCTCTGCTTCAGCAGCGCGCCCTTGATCGAGCATCGCACGGGCGAGATCGTGGCGAATGACCAGCGTGTGTGATGCTTCAGGGCCATCGACCTTTTCCCTGAGCGGCAGGACCGCGCGCAATTCCGCCTCCGCCTCAGGGGCGCGACCGTGATCGCGCATCGCACGGGCTAGTTCATGGCGGGTGACCAGCGTGTTCGATGCTTCAGGGCCATAGAGATCGCCGGCAAGGTCGCGCGCTTGAATCAACAGTGGTTCGGCAAGATCCGGATGCCCAGCATTCCTTTGCGCGTAGCCAGCATGATGCAGAGCCCAGAAGAGAAGGCGGCGAAGTTCAGCAGAATCAGCCTCTTTCAACCGATCAATCGCATGGCGATAGGCTGTTTCTGCTTCGACTACGGCACCCCGCTCCAGCGCGGCATCACCCAATAAATTCATGGCGTAGGCGAAATCTTCGTCGTTCTCGCCATGCACCCGCGCCATATCTTCGGCCAATTCCGAAACGCGCGGCCAATCTTCATCGACGAACCGAGCCTTGCTGATCGCTGCGCGAAACTGGCTGGCAGTCCATTGGTTCTGCGCCGTATCCTTGGCGGCTTCGCTCGCCTTTTCGAGCACCACGCGGTCGTCTTCGGACAAGTCGGGCTTGCCGCCCTCCTTGGCCTCCTGCGCCAACCGGGCTGTCAGCTCAGCGAGCCGGTTCGCATCGGCCTCAATCGCCTCCTTGCCTTTCAGGGCATCGGCTTGCAGGCCGGAAATGGCAGCGACAAATTGTCGGGCCTCCTCCAGCTTCGCTTCGATTTCCGCGACATTGCTGCGTTCCTGCGCAAGCAAGGCCGCGAACTGGGTTTGCGCGGCATCGATCGCTGTTTTGGCATCTGCCTTGGCGACTTCGGCCGCAGCATTACGGGCTTCTGCGATGGCTTCGTTCTTGGTGCGAAGGGCGAAGAACAGCACAACAACGGTGATCACCGCCCCAAACGCCCCGATCAAAGTCTCCAGCCGCGAATAGGCCGCATCCGACAATTCGGCCTTGGCCTCCAGGATCGCGTTGCGCTGAGCCAATTCCTGCGCACGGGTGCGGGCTTCGGCGAGTTCATCAACCTTAACGCTGCTTTGGCCGGAAGCTTTGTTCGCGCCTGGGTCCGTTTGGCCCTGGGCAGCAACCGGGCTTCCCAGCAACAGTGCCAAGAGCAGAAAACCGAAGAATTTCGATCGCAAGCGCCTCACACGCCCTCGCCCTCACCGTTCCCCTCATAGGCCTCGACAATCCGCCCCACGATCGGGTGGCGGACCACGTCGGCGGCGGTGAAGCGCGTGGTGCCGAAACCCTCGATACCCTCGAGCTTTTCGACCGCATCATTCAGCCCGCTCATCCGCGGACCGCCGGGGATGTCAACCTGCCGCGGATCGCCGCAGATCACCATCCGGCTGTTCTGGCCGAAGCGGGTGAGGAACATCTTCATCTGTTCCTTGGTGGTGTTCTGCGCTTCGTCGAGGATGATGAAGCTGTCGGCCAGCGTGCGCCCGCGCATGAAGGCGATCGGCGCGATCTCGATCTCGCCGTTGGCGAGCCGCCGCTCGACCTGTTCGGGCGGCATACAGTCGTTCAAGGCGTCATAGAGCGGGCGCAGATAGGGATCGACCTTCTCCTTCATGTCGCCAGGGAGGAAGCCGAGTTTCTCCCCTGCCTCGACCGCCGGGCGCGAGAGGATCAGGCGCTGCACACTGCCGGTAATGAGCTGGCTCACCGCCTGCGCCACCGCGACATAGGTCTTGCCCGTCCCCGCCGGGCCGAGCGCGAAGATGATGTCGTCCCGAGCGAGGCTGCGCATATACTCGATCTGCGTCGCCGAGCGGGGCACGATCGTCTTCTTGCGCGTGCGGATCATGATCGGCGGGGCGCCCTCGTCGCCCGAGATGATCCCTTCGAGCGTCGGTTCGGCGGACATGGCGATCATCGATTCGATGGCCCCACTGTCGAGCGCCTCGCCGCGAGCGAGCCGGTCGTACATGGTCTTGAGCGTCTCGCGGGCGCGGCCGACGTCATCCTCTGGGCCCTCGATCACCACCTGATGGCCGCGCGCGTGGATGAACACCCCGAGCCGGTTTTCGACCTGCACCAGATTGGCATCGAACTGCCCGAACAATGGCCCCAGCAGGGCCTGGTTCTCGAAGGTCAGGTCGACGCGGGCGCGCCGCTGGGCTGGAATGCCGCGCGGATCAGGCGAGAGCGCCGGGTGCCCGGCACGGGAGGGTCGTCGGCCCATAAGGTCCTTTGGCTGCGGCAGAAGGACGATCCCTCGGCCCTTGAGTCGCGAGCCTAAGCGGGGCTGGCGGGATAGCAAGCCGGGCGGGGTGAGATGGTGGGGGAAAGTCACGGATGCTTCACATACGCGGCCGTTGTGTGGTAAAGTCCGGCGGCCAACTTGTTGAACGGTTGATGTTTATGCGCAGATTTGCAGGCATCCTGACAGCGCTGCTGATCGCCGCGCCCGCTGCCGCGCAGGATGCCCCGGCCCGCCCTGCGCCCGAGATCATCGTGCGCCCGCCCCCGTCCGAGGCCGAGCGGCACAAGCAATTGCGCGAATTCACCCGCGAGGTGATCCGCCCGCCGCGCATGAACCAGCCGGTGGCCAAGTTCGCCTTTCCGGTGTGCGTCACGGTGCTTGGCCTCACGCTGGAGGACACAGCGGTCATCGCCGAGCGAATCCGCGAGAATGCCGAGGCGCTGGGGGTGGGCGTGGATCGCGCGCCCGATTGCGCGCCGACGGTGCGGGTCGCCTTCATGGCTCCGGCGGCAGGGCCCGCAGAGGGGTGGCTCAGTTCGGAATCGCCGCAGCTTGCCCACCTGGCGGGCTATCAGCGCGAACGCGTGCTGGGCGAGACGGGGCCGGTCAGGGCTTGGCACAAGGTCGCGGTGCGCGATGCGCTGGGCAACGCCTTCCGGCCGCAGCTTGGCGACCAACAGAGGTTCCCGACATACACGGAAATCCAGCCGCTGAGCACCTCGGACCCCCTCGTCACCACCGAGATCACCGGCGCTGCCGTGCTCATTTCTCGGGAGGCGGCGAACGGCTTTACCCTGGGCCAACTCGCTGATTACGCGACCTTGCGCGCGCTGCTCGGCACTGGCCCGGTGGAGGGCGATGCCCCCGCCCCGACCATCCTCACCCTGTTCGCCGATCCCGCCCCGCCCGCCGGGCTGACCGACTTCGACAAGGCGCTGGTGCGCGAACTCTACGATGCCTCGTACAATGCGAGCGCGCGCCGGGTCTACAACGACATCGCCCGCGCGGCGGTGGCGGCGGAGCGGTCAGACGGGCGCGGGAACCACGCCCCTTAGCGAGACCGGCCCCGCCTCGGCGAGGGTCACTTCGACCAGATCGCCGATGGCATGGTCGCCCTCGAAGTGGACGCTCTGGAGCCACGGCGACTTGCCGAGCCATTGGCCCGGGTCCCGCCCGGTGCGTTCGACCAGCACCTTGCAGGTCTTGCCCACGCTCGCCTGATTGAAGGCATACTGCTGTTCGGCGAGGCGGGACTGGAGCCGTTGGAGACGGTTCGCCATCTCCTCGGGCGCGATCTGGTTTTCCATCGTCGCGGCGGGCGTGCCGGGGCGAGGGGAATATTTGAAGCTGAAGCACGCGGCGTAGCGGACTTCGTCGACGATCCTGAGCGTGTCCTCGAATTCGGCCTCGGTCTCGCCCGGGAAGCCGACGATGAAGTCTCCTGCGATCGCGATGTCGGGCCGCACGGCTCGGAATTTTTCGATGATTTTCAGATAGCTGTCTGCGGTGTGCTGACGGTTCATGGCCTTCAGCACCCGGTCGCTGCCGCTCTGCACGGGGAGGTGCAGATAGGGCATCAGCTTGTCCACCTCGCCATGCGCGGCAATCAGGGCGTCTTCCATGTCATTGGGGTGGCTGGTGGTGTAGCGAATGCGCTCCAGCCCGTCGATCTTCGCCAGTGTATGGATCAGGCCCGCCAGTCCAACCCGGCGGCCCTTGTCGTCCTCGCCGGCCCAGGCGTTGACGTTCTGGCCGAGCAGCATGATCTCCTTCGCGCCGGCCTCCACCAGCCGCTCCGCTTCGGCGATCAGGCCTTTGAAAGGCCGCGCAATTTCCGCGCCGCGGGTATAGGGCACCACGCAATAGGTGCAGAACTTGTCGCAGCCTTCCTGCACCGTGAGGAAGGCGGTGGGCCCGCGTTTGGCCCTTGCTGGCAGCGCATCGAACTTGGCGATCGCGGGCATCTCGGTATCGGTCGCACGCTCACCTTTTGCCGCCTTTTCAAGCATTTCCGGCAGGCGATGATAGGCCTGCGGGCCCACCACGATGCTGACCGCAGGGGCGCGCTTCATGATCTCCTCGCCCTCGGCCTGGGCGACGCAGCCTGCCACCGCGATCAGCGGCGGCTTGCCCGCCTGCTTGCCCGCAAAGACCAGCCGGCCGATGTCGGAATAGACCTTTTCCGCTGCCTTTTCACGGATATGGCAGGTGTTGAGGATGACCAGATCGGCGTCCTCTCCCTCGGGAGCGGGCACGATCCCGCGCGCGCCCAGCAGCTCGGCCATCCGCTCGCCGTCATAGACGTTCATCTGGCAGCCGAAGCTCTTGACCCTGTAGGTCTGGGGAGGCGCGACGGGTTTCATGAGGGCTGCGCCTGTAGCGCCGATGGCAGCCCGGTTCAATCGCTGCGGAATGCCAGTGTTTCACATGAAACATCGGATCTGGCAGGGTCTGAAGTGACCCTAAAGGGGGTCTAAGGGGGGTCTAGAGGGGGTCAAGGTGGGGGTCTGCGCGATCTGAGCCGGGGTCAAACACGCAGCCCGCTGTCAGCCCCCGTTCCTGTCCGCGTCCCTGTCCTTGCTCTTGCCCTTCTGGTCGTCCTTGCCTTTTGGCTTCGCTTCGCGGCGCAGGCCATTCTGGATGCAGGGCGCGGTCGGGCGATAACCGGGGCCGGGATGGACCATGTCTTCGGGCCCGCATTCGACGAAAGGCTTAGGTATGCCGTTCGCCTTCACGATCTGGAGCGCATCTTCGCTCGCATAGGCGGCGATCCAGGTGATGCAGTCCGCCAGCGGGCGCACCTTGTGCTTGGTGATGGCACCTTTGCGCGGTTCACAATTGATCGTGAAGACATTCGCCGCGGGCGGCTCATCAAACCGCGCGAAACGGCGCAGAAGCTCGCCCCGCTCGTTGAAGACGGTGCGCCGCAGCGCATTGTCGCGCACTTCGCTGCGGTAGAAGGGCGAGGTGTTGAACATATAGGCCCGCACATCGGGATGAGCCACCGACACCTCGGTCGCCAGCGCGCCGCCCAGCGAATGGCCGGTGACAATCCACGGCACATCCGTCCCCAGCCGCGCCTTTTCCGCCTCGAAATAGCGCAGCGCCAATTCGATCTGATCACCGCGCAGCGTGCCGTAGAAGATATCGGCGAGGCTCTTCATGTCCGTGCCGCGAAAGGCGAGAATGCGCGCCACGGGCTTGCGGTCGGCAGCGGCGCCCTTGCCGCTCTCGTACTGGTTGAAGATCTGGTAGTCGAAGCCCTTGTCGGCATCGGCCTCGGCAATGGGGAGATGGGCCACGCGCTGCAACACGCGGCCCGGCTTTGCGAACAGATCCTCGTCGCCCGTGTAGGCATTGGTCGAGGCCAGCGCATAGGGGAAGGCATCGACCGCCGCCTCGCGCAGGAAGCCGCACCATCCGCCCGGCTCAAGCTGGCAGGGCGAGCGCGATTGCGAGATATCGGGGAAGGTGACGCAGCCCGAAAGCGCGAGGCCGAGCAGCAGAACGAGCGGGCGCAGGGTCAGGCGCACGGTAAGCCGCAATCGGCGAAGGTCTGTGGGCGCGCGCAGGATGCCATGAGTGACAACGCTGTAGGCCCGCCGGTGACGGGGTCAATCGCGCATCCCCCTCCTCGCAAGAGGAGGGGGAGAAGGCGATCAGGCCACCGTCGCCTTGACGATCTTGCCGGGCGCACGCGGCGGTTCGCCCTTGGGCAGCGCGTGGACGTGTTCCATGCCGCTCGTGACCTGGCCCCACACGGTGTACTGCTTGTCGAGGAAGCGCGCGTCATCAAGGCAGATGAAGAACTGCGAATTGGCGCTGTTGGGGTTCTGCGAACGCGCCATCGAGCATACGCCTTCGATGTGCGGTTCGGCGTTGAATTCCGCCGCCAGATCAGGCTTGTCGCTGCCGCCCATGCCGGTGCCGGTCGGATCGCCGCCCTGCGCCATGAAGCCGCCGATCACGCGGTGGAAGATCACGCCATCATAGAAGCCTTCGCTCGCCAGCTCGGCGATGCGCGCGACGTGGCCGGGGGCCAGATCGGGGCGCAGCTTGATGACGACGTCGCGGGCTTCGCCGTCGCCGGTGTCGAGGGTGAAGGTAAGGGTCTCGGCCATGATATGTCTCCTGGGGGAATTTGCCCGCGCTTTTAGCAGGCAAAACCCGCCTGTCACCCTCCAGCCTTGCTTTTCGACCTTCCCCGCCTAAACGCCTCGTATGGCCGAAGATCGCATCCTCGAAGACGATCTCATGATCGCCGATACGGGCGAGGCCGAAGTGCGCCCGGACGACCGTGTCGATGATGAGCGGCACGATGAGGAGAACCGCCTCAAGCCAGCCTATGTCAGCAAAGTCCACGATGCGCTGGCGGCGGGTGACAAGGGCGCGGTCTATGATCTGGTCGAGCCGCTCCACGCCGCCGACATCGCTGACCTGATCGAGCTGCTCGAACCGCGCGAGCGCGCGCAGCTCGCCTCCACGATCAGCGATCTGATGACCGGCGAGGTGGTCGCCGAACTCAACGATTACGTCCGCGAAGACCTGATGGACACGCTGTCCGCGCAGGCCGTCGCGACCATCGCCGAACAGCTCGACACCGACGATGCGGTGCAGCTGATCGAGGATTTGGACGAAGCCGATCAGCGCGCGGTGATGGCCGAGCTGGAGCCCGAAACCCGCGAGGCGGTCTCCAGCGCGCTCGCCTACCCGGAAGAGACCGCCGGGCGGTTGATGAGCCGTCACTTCGTGGCGGTGCCCGAACATCTCACCGTCGGCAATCTGATCGATTTCCTGCGCGAGGATGGCGATCTCGACCATGATTTCTTCGAGGTCTTCGTGATCGACGAGCGCCACCATCCGGTCGGCACCTGCGCGCTGTCGTGGATCCTGACGACGCCCCGCAATGTGCGCCTCACCGATGTGATGAAGCGCGATCAGACCCTGATCCCGGTGACGATGGATCAGGAAGAAGCGGCGCTGATGTTCCAGAAATACGCGCTGATCTCGGCCGCGGTGGTGGATGATAGCGGGCGCCTTGTGGGCCAGATGACGGTCGACGATATCGTCCACATCATCTCCGAGGAAGCGGGCGAGGACGCGCTGCTGCTGTCTGGCGCGGGCGACGGGGACATTAACGAGCCGATCCGCGAAGCCTATGCCGCGCGGGTACGCTGGCTGATCGCCAACCTGGGCACTGCGGTGATCGCCTCCTCGATCATCGCCTTCTTCGGCGCGGCGATCGAACAGCTGGTGGCGCTCGCGATCCTCATGCCGATTGTCGCCAGCATCGGCGGCAATGCGGGCACGCAGACGATGGCGGTGGCGGTGCGCGCGATTGCGACCAATCAGCTGACCCGTTCGAACACCAAGCGCATCCTGTGGCGCGAATTTCGCGTGGCGCTGCTGAACGGCGGCACCATCGCACTGCTGATCGGGCTTGCTGCGGGCATATTGTTCTCGCCGATGATGGGCGTGGTCATTGCGATGGCGATCGTGATCAACATCGCGGTGGCGGGCCTTGCCGGGGTGCTGGTGCCGGTGATCTTCGAGCGGCTGGGTCAGGACCCGGCGGTGGCCTCCAGCGTGTTTGTCACCATGATCACCGATTCGATGGGCTTCTTTGCCTTCTTAGGTTTGGCAGTGGCGATGGGTCTGGCCGGCTGATAGCTCCTCTCCCCAACGATAATGGGAGAGAGTGATGGCAGGACGTGTGGCAGGCAAGGTTGTGCTGCTGACAGGCGGCGCGATGGGTCTGGGCAAGGCGGCGACCAAGGCCCTGATGGCCGAGGGCGCGACCGTGATCATCACCGATATCGACGAGGCCGCAGGGCGCGCCACGGCCGCCGAGCTGGGCTGCGGCTATTTGCCGCAGGACGTGACCGATTGGGCGCGCTGGCAGGAAGTGATCGCCGAGGTCGAGGCGTCGCACGGCCGGCTCGACGTGCTGGTCAACAATGCCGCGATCACCGTGTTCGGATCGATCGCGGACATCTCGCCGGAGGATTTCAAGCGCTGCTACACGGTCGATGTCGATTCCATCTTCATGGGCTGCAAGGCGGCGATCCCGTTGATCGCGAAGTCCGGCGGCGGCTCCATCGTCAACTTCTCGTCCGCGGCAGGCAACAAGGTCTCACCCGACCTTGCCGCCTACAACAGCGCCAAGGCGGCGGTGGTGACGCTGACAAAGAGCATCGCGCTCTACTGCGCGCGGGAGAAGAACGGCGTGCGGGTCAATTCGGTGCAGCCCGGTACGATCCTCACCCCCAACGTGGAAAGCGTCATCGCCGGCACCCCCGATCCCGAAGCCACCCGCGCGGCGTTCAGCGTCGCCCAGCCGATCGGGCGGATGGGCGAAGTCGACGATATCGCGCACCTCGTGGTCTATCTCGCCAGCGACGAGAGCAAGTTCGCCACCGGCGCGCCGTTCATCGTCGACGGCGGCCTCAGCATCGCATGACGGCGCGCGCCGACGACCGCTTCGCGATTATCGACCTCGCGGCACATTATATGCGCGGGCTCGACCGGCTCGACGGCGATCTGCTCGCCGCGCAGTTCTGGCCCGATGCCCGTTGCGAATACGGGATCTTCAGCGGCAGCCCTGAGGCGTTTGCGGCGTTCTGCATGGCGGCGCTGAAGGATCACGTGCGCAACCACCACATGCTCGGCCAGCACCTGATCGACTTTACCTCGCAGGACGAGGCCTATGGCGAGGTCTACTACCAGGCCTACCACCGCGTGCCGGACGAGAGCGGCGCCCCGCGCGACCTGTTCATCGCGGGCCGCTATGTCGACCGCTACGAGCGGCGCGGCGATGTGTGGAAGATCGCCTACCGCTCCGAACTGGTCGATTGGCTGCGCGACGATCCGGCATCGGATGCGATGCTGGGAGCTGCGCCCTTTATCATCGGCGCGAGGAAGCCTGCCGATCCGCTCTATGACCGCGCAGCGATGGGAGCCACACCATGAAACCCGATCTCACCGCCCCCTCCGACCCGGCCCTCGCCCCCGGAGAGGCACGTTGCCCGGGGCCGTCGATGCAGGACATCCTCGATGCGGACGGGGACAATCCCCCCGCCGCGATGCGGACACAGGCCTATAGCTTCCTCGGCGATGCAGACCTGCCCTTCGCGCGCTACACCGATCCGGCGTTTCACGATCTGGAGATGGAGCGCCTGTGGCCCAACGTGTGGCAATGGGCCTGCCGCGAGGAGCATATCCCCGATCCCGGTGATCGCTATGTCTATGACGTCGGCCATCATTCCGTGCTGGTGGTGCGCGGCGCCGACCATCAGATCCGCGCCTTCGTCAATTCCTGCCCGCACCGGGGGATGAAGTTTGCCTCGGAAGGCTCAAGGGGCGTGCTGCGCGCGAACATCCGTTGCCCCTTCCACGGGATGAGCTGGAACCTCGACGGGACTTTGCGCGAAGTGCCCTGCCGCTGGGACTTCCCTCACGTGAGCGAGGAGAATTTCGGCCTCGACGAAGTCGCCTGTGACACGTGGGGCGGGTTTGTCTTCATCCACATGGGCGAAAACCCCCCGCCGCTGGCCGATCAGCTTGAAGTCATGCCGGAGCATTTCAAGCTCTGGCCGATGCACGATCGTTACGTGGCGCTCCACACCGAAAAGGTGCTGCCCGCCAACTGGAAGATGGCGATGGAGGCCTTTCTTGAGGCTTGGCACGTGCTCGAAACCCACGCGCAGGCGGTCTACACCGCCGCCGACGCCAACGCGCAATACGACATCTTCGGTGCCCACGTGTCGCGCTTTATCCACGCGGTCGGCGTGCCCAGCCCGCACCTTCGGCAGGAGGTGAGCGAGGCCACCTTGTTCGCCAAGCTCGGCCGCGAGCCCGCCGACCTGCCCGAAGGCGCCAGCGCCCGCGCCGAACACGCGCGGCTGCTGCGCGAGGAACTGGGCAGCGCCTTCGGCACGGATCTTTCGGGCGTTTCGACCACCGAGATGATGGACTCCATCGAGTACTTCCTCTTCCCCAACGCCTTCTTCTTCCCCGGCATCAACATCCGCCTGTGCTACCGCTTCCGCCCGCTGGGGCCGGACGAGTGCCTGCACGAAATCCTCGTGCTGCAACCTCTGCCTGCCAGCGGAGAGCGCCCCGCCCCCGCCACCCCGATCCGGCTCGGGGTGGAGGACAGCTACACCACCGTCCCCGGCTTCGCGCTGGCGGAAATCCTCGATCAGGATACCGAGAACCTGAAATTGCAGCGCGACGGGGCCAAGGCTTCGCGCAAAGGGGCCCAGACACTCGGCAATTATCAGGAAGCGCGCATCCGGCAGCTCCACCTGACGCTCGACGAGTATCTCAGCCGTTGACTTGCCGAGCGCGGCGCGGGACAGCATCCCCATGCCGCTTCACCTGACCAAGATCGCCTTCGGGGCGAAGACCTATGACCAATTGGCCGGATGGTATGAAGGGCGCGGGGGCATCTGCCTCACCACCCGCAACCGGCCAACGCGGCACGCGGAATGCATCGGCGGATCGCTGTTCTGGATCATCAACCACGCGATCGTTGCGCGCTCGGCGATCCTCGGCTTCGAGAAAACCGAGGACGGGCGCTGGGACATCGTGCTCGAACCCAAGCTGATCCGCGTCCACCAGATCCCCAAGCGCGCACACCAGGGCTGGCGCTATCTCACGGACGAGAAAGCCCCCAAGGATGTGGCGGACGGCGAGGATATCGGCGATGCGCTGCCCGGCAAGCTCGCCATGAAGCTGGAGCGGTTGGGGCTGGTTTAGCGCCCTACCCCGACGCCGCCGCCCGCGTCTTCTCGGCCACGCGGCGCAGGGCGTTGACATAAACCTCGGGGGCCTGTGCGCCGGGGATCAGGAACTTGCCTTCAACGATCATCGCAGGCACGCCCGAGATGTTCATGTCCCATGCCTGTGCCTCTTCGGCGAGGACGCGGGCTTCGATGTCAGGATCGTCCAGCGCCGCTTTCGCCGCCGCGCGGTGAAGGCCGACCGAGGCCGCGATGTCGAGCAGCACGCCCTGATCGGAAAGGTTCCGGCGCTCGTTGAAATGGGCGCGGAACAGCGCGAGTTTCAGCGCGGTCTGCGCCTTTGGCCCGGCCTGTTCGAGCGCGAAGGTCAGCAGCTTGTGGCAGTCGCGGGTGTTCCACATCATCGCCGGCGGGGCCTCGCCCTCTCCCTCGTAGGAGAGCGACACGCCCGCGCCTTCCGCGATGGCCTTCATCTGCCCGCGCAAGGCAGCGCCTTCTTCGGCGGGGCGGCGGTATTTGCGCTGGAGATGCGCCTCCTGCTCCTCACCTTGCGCAGGCATGTCGGGGTTCAGCTCGAACGGCCGCCAGCGGATCTCCGCCGCGATCTCGCCTTCAAGCTGCGCCAGCGCCTTGGTCAGCTGACCATAGCCGATCAGGCACCACGGGCACATGACATCGGAATAGATGTCGATGGTAAGAGCCTGGGTCATTTGTCGAGCCACCATGCCACGAGGTGATGCGCAATCGCGAAGGGGCGCGGGAAGTAGAGGAGGTCGGTCCCCGCCTCGCCCGCCGCGCGTGCCTCTTCCAGTTCGGCGCGGGTGAACCAGCGCGCGTCTTCCAATTCGGTGGTGTCGATGGTGAGTTCGGGATCATCCGCAACCGATGTGCAGCCGATCATCAGCTGGCTCGGGAAGGGCCAGGGCTGGCTGGCGATGTACTTCACATCGCGCACGTGCACGCCCGCTTCCTCGTGGATTTCGCGCGCGACCGCTTCCTCGATGGTCTCGCCCGGTTCAACGAAACCGGCGAGCGCCGAATACATCTTGGGCGGGAAGCGCGGCTGGCGGCCGAGCAGCAGCTTGTCCTCATGCTCGACCAGCATGATCGTCACCGGATCGGTGCGCGGGAAGTGGTCTGCGCCGCAAGCATCGCAATGCCGCTGCCAGCCGCCCTTGACGAGTTTCGTCGCCCCGCCGCAACGCGCGCAGAAGCGGTGGCGTGCGTGCCAGTCGGCAAGGCTGCGCGCCCCGCCATAGATCGCGAGATCAGGCGGAGAGAGCTGGGTCATCAGCTGCCACGCCCTCGGCATGGCATAGGCCGGGCCTTCGGCGCCTTCCCCCGGCACGGGTGCAAAATGCGCTTTGCCGTCGATCATCCCGAGGAACACCAGCTCGGCGGTCTCGGGCACATCGGCAAGGCTCCCCCAGACCAGTCCGCCCTGCTCGTCCACTCCCGGCAACAGCCCGTCGAGCAGCAGCACCTTCGCGCGCCAGTTCATCAGGCCGGCCAGCGCCGCATCGTCGGTGCGGATATGGTCGGCCCGGTCGAGCGGCGAGCCCGCAAAGGCCATCGGCGGGGCGGATGCCGCAGGCGCGTGCATCAGGCCGCCTTCTTCTTTGCAGCGCGCATCGTGGCAAGGTCACTGTCCAGCGCGGCGAGGAATTCATCGCGGATCAGGTAGGCTTCCGAAGGCATGTACTGGGTCCACAGCCCGGTGCGCAGTTTCAGATCGAAATCGACCGCGCCGAGCGTGCCTGCCGCGCCGCCCCAGCCAAAGGTCGCGCCCTTGGAGCGGCCGCCCGCGCCGTGGCCCTCGCCCGCAATCCAGCTGCCCTTGGTATCGACCGTGGCGGGCATGAGGTTGGACGTGCCGACCCTGACGGCCTCCTCGCTCATCACGAACTTGCCGTCGATCCGACCATAGCCGAGCAGCATCCTGAGGAAGCGGTCGTAATCCTTGGGGCTCGACACCAGCCCGCCGCCGCCCGAGGGCACTTCGGGGGCGTCGAGATAGATCGAGTTTGCCCCCGGATCGAGCGGGAAGGCGTTGCCCTTGACGATGCCGTAGTTGTCGGTGAGGCGATAGGCCTCGCTGGCGGGGACCTGCATCCAGGTGCTGGTCATGCCGCAGGGGTCGAAGATGCGCTTCTTGAGGAAGGCCTCAAAGCCCATTCCGCTCACCACTTCGATCACCCGGCCGAGAAGGTCGATCGAGGCCGAATAGCTCCACTTCGTCGCCGGCTGGTACATCAGCGGCAGTTCTGCCAGACGATCGGCCCATTCCGCGAGGCTGGGTGCAGGCGTGACCGGCGGGAATCCGGGGATCGGCATCCGGCTCACCCGTCCGCCGACAATCCCTGCATCATTATAGGCCTTCAGCAGCGGCCCCTTGCTGACGATCTGGTAGCCAATGCCCGCGGTGTGGGTGAGCAGCTGGCGGATGGTGATCGGCTGGTTGGCCGGCACCGTCTCGTCCAGCGGGCCTTCGGGATTAATCAGCACCCGCATGTTGCGGAAGGCAGGCAGGATCTCGTGAACCGGCTGGTCGAGGCCGAGCTTGCCCTCGTCGATCAGGATCATCGTCGCCATGCCGGTGATCGGCTTTGTCATTGAGTAGATACGGTAGAGCGAGTTCTCGTCGACCGGGGTGGGCTTGGCGAGCGACAGCGTCCCGCCGCCGACGGTATGGGCCATGTCGTCCTGCCCCCAGCCGAAGGTCAGCAGCAGGTTGGCAAGCTTGCGGCTCGAAACGTACTTGTCGGCCATCGCCGCCGCCGCGGGCCAGCTCTCGGCAACGTCATGGGCGAAGACCGCGCGGCCGAACGGGAGGCCGCTCAGCGCCGCGCCGCCAGCGAGCAGCGCGCTGCCGCGCAGCAGCGAACGACGCGAAAGGGCAGGCGAGGCGAGGGTTTCGAAAGGCAGCTCGAAAGGCATGGGGGAAGAATCTCCGGTCGGTGTGCGCGGCCATGTCTGCGGCAGGCCGCCCCTCTGGTCAATTGGGTGGGTCAATCATGCGGGCGCAAGGCATCTTGCATGGCGCGGGTGTGTTACTTATATAGGACACATGCTCAACGCCCTTGCCTATCTCGTCGGCCTCATCAGCCTCGTCATCGTCATCCCGGCGCAGATCCCGCTGCTCGGCTGGGCCAACTGGATCGCTCTGCCGCTGATTGTCGTCGGCATCATCCTCGGCGCGCTGTCGTCGAAGGACGGGGGGCGCAACTTCTGCCTGATCGTGCTGCTGATCGCGG
Organism: Erythrobacteraceae bacterium; assembly: GCA_027489095.1. Classification (GTDB taxonomy): domain Bacteria; phylum Pseudomonadota; class Alphaproteobacteria; order Sphingomonadales; family Sphingomonadaceae; genus Erythrobacter. The sequence goes on along the minus strand of JAIYAL010000042.1, from coordinate 11,101 downwards.
GCGTAAGGCTGACGCTGGGCGGCGGCATCTTCTAAGCTGCGAGCACCAGACTGGCGGCCTTGGCGAAAAGCGTCGCAAGGCCCGCCTCGCCGATCCGCGCCACCGGCCACCATGCACCCGCGCCTTCGGGCTGCACATCGGTTTCGATCGCCCGCACTTCCAGCGTCAGATGGGCATGGGTAAAGCCGTGCCGCACCGCGCCGCAGCTGCGCCATGCGCCTGTGAATGGCGCTTCGCCCGACCCATCGGCACGCGCCGTCCAGCCATCGTCTGGCAGCGCGCGCATCCCGCCGAGCATCCCCTCGCCGGGACGGGTAACAAGCCACACCTCGGCCCCGCGCCCCTTGGCATTGGCGCGGGTGATCCAGAAAGCCGTGCCGCGCCTCTCAGGCACCGCCTTCTTGGGCGGCTTGACCGGCAGGCGTTCAGGCTCGCCCGACTTGCGTCCTTCGCAGGCCTCGGAGAGCGGGCAGAGCAGGCAGCGCGGGCTCCGGGTGATGCAGATATGCGAGCCCAGATCCATCATCGCCTGCGCAAAGTCGCCTGAGCGCGCGTCGGGCGTGATCGTATCGGCGGCAGCGCGGATTGCTTTCCTCGCCTGCGGCAGCGGCTCGGCAATCGCGAACAGCCGCGCCACCACCCGCTCGACATTGGCATCGACCACCACGGCGCGCTGACCAAAGGCGATCGCGGCGACGGCGGCGGCGGTGTAGTCGCCAAGGCCGGGGAGCCCCCGCAGCTCCGCCTCGCTATCGGGAAAGCCGCCCCTTGCCGCCACCGCGCGCGCGCATTTCACGAGGTTGCGGGCGCGCGAATAGTAGCCCAGCCCCGCCCATGCCGCCATGACGTCGTCATCGCTCGCGGCGGCCAGCGCGGCGACGCTCGGCCACAGCGCGGTGAACTTGGCAAAGTAGGGTTTCACCGCCGCCACCGTGGTCTGCTGGAGCATCACCTCGGACAGCCACACGCGGTAGGGCCATTCAGGATCGTCCGGCAGCGCGCTTGCGGGCGCCGCGCGCCACGGCAGGTCGCGCGCGTGCCTGTCATACCATGCGAGCAGCGAGGCGGAGATGCTGGCGGTCACGGGCGGCCTATGGCATGGCGAGCGGACACATGGGAAGCGACAAGAAACCTCCGGCCCCAAGCAGCGCAGCGGTTGGCCGCAAGGGCGCTCCCAAACCCTATACCCGCCCGCGTGGTAAAGGCGCCCGCGCGATCGGCGATCTCATGCCCGAAATTGGCCGCACCGCCTTCCGCCGCTTCGGCTTCGTGCAAAGCTCGGTCGTCACCCGCTGGCCCGAGATCGTCGGTGCGACCCATGCCCGCGTGTGCAGCCCAGAGGCGATCCGCTTCCCGCCGGGCGAAAAGGCCGAGGGGATTCTCCAGCTGGTGGTCCTCCCCGCCCATGCCCCGCTGATCGAACAGGTGATCCCCGAAATCATCGATCGGGTGAACCGCTTCTTCGGCTACCGCGCGGTCGCCCGGGTGAAGCTGCGGCAGGGCGCGGTCACGCCGCCAGTTGTCGACAAGCCGGCCAAGCCTCCGCCCTCGCTGAGGCCGATCCCGCTCGAACTGGGCGACAGCTTGCGCGATATCGGCGATCCCGAATTGCGTACCGTGCTCGAATCCCTTGCGCGCAGCCTGACGGCGAACGAGACGCCGCCCGGATCGGACGACGAACAGTGACGCTGAGGCCGCTCCTGCTGGCGGCCGCCGCGTTCGCCCTTGCGACCGGCGCCGCCACCGCTCAGCCGAAGCAGCAGCAACAGAAGCCCGCCGAGGATCTTTCGCGCCCCGGCAGCACCTTCGGCCCGCAAGGCAAGCCGGGCAAGTGGCAGGCCACCATCACCCGCACCGCGCGCGGCCACCTGATCGGCAATCCTGAAGCCAAGGCGCGGCTGATCGAATTCATCAGCTACACCTGCCCGCATTGCGCCGAATTCGCCACGCGCGGCGAACCGGCGCTCGATCTTGTGCTGCTGGCGCCCGGCACCATGAACCTTGAGGTGCGCCCGCAGATCCGCAATGGGCTCGACGTCACAGTGACCCTTCTTGCCCAGTGCGGCGATCCGGCCGGGTTCAAGTCCCGCCATCAGGCGCTGATGCTCGCGCAAGGCCAGTGGCTCGGCAAGGCGCGCGCGGCTCCGGCGAGCCAGAGGGCGATCTGGGAGCGCGCCGACCGGCCTGCGCGGATGAACGCCGCGAGCGCGCTTGGCCTTACCGCGATGCTGACAAGCCGCGGCCAGTCGCGCTCCGAACTTGACGCCTGCCTTGCAAACGAAGGCGCCGCAAGGAAGCTGCGCGACATCGCCAAGGCCGACTTATCCGAGTTCGGCATCGCCAGCACCCCCAGCTTCGCGCTCGACGGCAAGCTGATAGAGAATGTCCATGGCTGGGAAACACTTTACCCGGTGCTCTCCGCCCGCTTTACCGAGGCGAAAGGCTGATTGCCTGAGTTTTTCACAGCCCCGCGTGCGCGCGCTTGCTGCAAGGCACCGCGAGCGGCTATCTCCTACGCTCCCAATTCCCGAGGATGATGACCCGATGACCGCGACTCGCCTGCTCTCGCTTCCCCTGATCGCGCTCGCCCCGCTGCTGCTCGTGGCCTGCGGCGATGAAGCCACGCCGGACGGCAGCGTCGCCAAGGGAGAAGCGCTCCCTGCGATCGCCGCACCGGCGGGCGCGAGCTGGGCCGATACCGTCACCGTCACCCCCGAGGGCGGCTACCGGGTCGGCAACCCCGACGCGCCGCTCAAGCTTGTCGAATATGCCTCGCACACCTGTTCGCACTGCGCGGACTTTGCGAAGACCGGCAAGGAGCCCCTCAAGAGCAAGTATGTCGCCAGCGGCGTGGTCAGCTTCGAGCAGCGCGAGGTGTTCCTCAACCCCTATGACGTGGTGATCGCCGGCCTCGCACAATGCGGCACCAAGGAGCAGTTCCAGCCGCTTTCCGACCAGGTGTGGGGCAATCTCGAAAGCGTGTTCGCCGGCCTCCAAGGCAATCCCCAGGCGGTCGAGGCGGCGGGGCAACTGCCGGTGAACCAGCGCTTCGCCGCGATCGCCGAGGTGACCGGGCTGCTTGAGTTCTTCGCCGCCCGCGGCGTGAGCGCCGACCAGGGCCGCGCCTGCCTGACCGATGCCGCGAAGATGGAAGCGCTGGTCAACACCACGCAGGCCAATTCGCAGAAGGACAAGATCGCGGGCACCCCGACCTTCTTCCTCAACGGTCAGAAGATCGAAGGCACGACCTGGGAGATGGTCGAACCGCAGCTCCAGCGCGCCGGCGCGCGCTGAGCCGGGCGGGCGGGGGCGCGACCTAAAATCCGATGCAGATCCACCGGCTCAAGCTCAGCGGGTTCAAGAGCTTCGTCGAGCCGGCGGAACTGCGTATCGAGCCCGGCCTGACCGGCGTCGTCGGCCCCAACGGCTGCGGCAAATCCAACCTTCTGGAAGCGATCCGCTGGGTCATGGGGGAGACCTCGGCCAAGTCGATGCGTTCAGGGGGAATGGAGGACGTGATCTTCGCGGGCACATCCACCCGCCCCCCGCGCGACTTTGCCGAAGTGGTGCTCCACGCCGAAGATGATGGCGGCGAGGATCTGGTCGTCACCCGCCGGATCGAACGCGGCGCCGGTAGCGCCTACCGCGTCAATGGCCGCGACGTGCGCGCGAAGGACGTCGCGCTCACCTTCGCCGATGCCGCCACGGGCGCGCATTCGCCCGCGCTCGTCAGCCAGGGCAAGATCGCGCAGGTGATCGCGGCCAAGCCGGCCGAACGCCGCGCCATGCTGGAAGAGGCCGCAGGGATCGCTGGCTTGCACGTCCGGCGCAAGGATGCGGAAGCCAAGCTGCGCGGAGCAGAGACGAACCTCGCGCGGCTTGAGGATCTGTTGGCGGGCCTCGACGCACAGATCGCCTCGCTCAAGCGGCAGGCCAAGCAGGCCGAACGCTACACCGAGCTCACCACCCGCATCCAGGCCGCCGAGGCGCGGCTGTTGTTCGCGCGCTGGCGCGAGGCGGCGGCGGCTGCAAAGGCCGCGCGCGCGGCAGCAGAGGCAGCCGAGGCGAAGGTCGCCGAAGCCCAGGCCGCGGTGGAAGTCGCGCAAGGCCAGCAGGCCGAGGCGGCGCAGGCGCTGGCCGAGGCGCGCGACGAACTCACCGACCGCCGCGACGACGCCTCCGCCCACGGCCACCGCATGGCCGCGCTCGCCGAAAAACTCGACGCCGCCGAAACGCGGCTCGCCGACCTCGCCCGCCAGCGCAAACGCCTTGAAGAAGACCGCTCCGATGCCGACCGCCTGACCGGCGCGGCGGTCGAGGCCTTGGCGCGGCTGACGAACGAGGTCGCTGCCAGCCGCGAGGCGGTCAGCGCCGCCGCCGACGCGCGTCCGAAGCTCGCCGAACAAGCCGATGACAAGGAGCGCGCCAGCCGCAGCGCCGAACTCGCGCTGGCAAAGGCGACCGCCGATCAAGCCGGGGTCGAGGCCGAGTGGCGCGTTGCCGAGGCTGCGGTCGAGCAGGCGCAAAGCCGCCTCGCCCGGATCGAAGCCGAGGCCGCGCGCATCGCCCGCACCCGCGCCGAACTGGCCGCGAGCGGCGATCCGGACGCCGACGTGATCGCCGCGCGCGAAGCCGCCGATGAAGCGGCGGAGGAACTCGCCCGCCTGCGCGCCAGGCTCGCCGAAGACCAAGCGCGCAAGAGCGAATTGCAGACGCGCCGCGACGAGGCCTCAACCGCGCTTGCTGCGGCCCGCGCCGAGCTCGCGGGAATCGAACGCGAGCACACGGCGCTGGCCCGCGACCGCGAGGCGCGCACCAAGCGCGAGGCCGGACGCCAAGGCATGGCGACCCCGCTTGACCGCGTCACTGTCGCACCCGGCTTCGAACGCGCACTTGCCGCGGTGCTCGGGCGCGACGGCAAGTCGCCGCTGGGGGCGCCGCCCAGCCCGCAGGACGGGCGCTTCTGGACGGGGGCGACAGCGCCCAAGCCGGTGGCCGAAAGCCTGCTGTCGCGCCTTTCCGCCTGCCCCGACGAGCTCGCCGCGCGCCTTGCGCTCGTCCACTGTGTCGAGGCCGATGATGGCCGCGCGCTCGGCCCCGGGGAATGGCTCGTCACCCGCGCCGGGCACCTCAGGCGCTGGGACGGTTTCATCGCCCGCGGCGAAGGCGCTGCCGAGGCCGCGCAGCTCGAAGCCGCCAACCGCTTCGCCGAACTCGAAGCCGCCCTCCCCCCCTTGCGCGAGGCTGCCACCCGCGCCGAGGCCGAAGACAAGGCGGTGCGCGAGGAACTCTCGGCACTCCAGACCGCGCTGATCGCACAGGAGCGGGGGATAGCCGGCGCGATCGAAGCCGAGCGCCAGGCGCTGCGCCGCTTTGACCAGGCCGAAGCCGCCAAGGAACGGCTCGCCGCCCGCCTCGCCGAGCTCGCCGCCAGCGCCGCCGAGGTCGAGACCCAGATCGCCGCCGCAGCCGCCGAAGTGGAGACCGCCCGCACTCTGCGTGAACGCCTCCCCGCCCGCGACGCGGGGCGCGCCGCACTCGATGCCGCGCAAGGCCGAAACGCCGCCGCCCGGGCCGCAGTGCAGGCCGCCCTCGCAGAACTCGCCGCGCAGGATCAGGCGCTCGCCGTGGCGCGCGAGCGGCTCGCCGCGCAATCGGCCGACCATGCCGGCTGGCAGGCCCGCGCCAGCGATGCCGAGCGGCGCATGGCCGAAACCACCCGGCGGCTGGCGGAAATCGCCGAGGAGCAGGCTGTCCACGCTGGCAAGCCTGCCGCGCTCTCCGCCGAAATCGAGGCAGGCGAGGAGACCCGGGGCCGCCTCGCCGCCGAACTCGCGGCCGCAGACGGCGTTATGCGCGAGGCCGACACGCGCCAGCGCGCTGCCGACGCCGAACTGGCGCAGGTGACGGAAGTGCTCGCCCAGGCCCGCGAGAGCCGCGCAAGCCTTGTCGCGCGCGCCGAAAACGAGGAATTGCGGCGCGCCGAGATGGGCCGCATCTCGGGCGAACGCTTCCAGTGCCCGCCTCCGCTGCTTCCTGACCGCTTCAGCTTCACCGAAGACTCACTTGCACCCGCGTCCGAAGAATCCGCCGAGCTCGAAAAGCTCGCCGCAGCGCGCGAACGGATCGGGCCGGTCAATCTCGTCGCCGCCGATGAACTCGCCCGGATCGAGGCCGATCACGGCAGCAGCGCCGAGGAACAGGCCGAACTCGTCGAGGCGATCGCTCGGCTGCGCGGATCGATCGGCAGTTTGAACCGCGAGGGCCGCGAGCGGCTGCGCGCCGCCTTCGAGGCGGTCGACGGACACTTCAGGGTGCTCTTCACCCGCCTGTTCGAGGGCGGCCAAGCGCACCTCGCGCTGGTCGACAGCGACGATCCGCTTGAGGCAGGTCTGGAAATCTACGCCCAGCCACCGGGCAAGCGGCTGCAATCGCTGTCACTGCTTTCGGGCGGGGAGCAGGCGCTGACGGCCACGGCGCTCATCTTCGCGCTGTTCCTCACCAATCCCGCCCCGATCTGCGTCCTCGACGAAGTCGACGCGCCATTGGACGACGCGAATGTCGAACGCTTCTGCGACTTGCTCGATTCGATGGTCCGCACCACCGCCACGCGCTACCTCATCGTCACCCACAACGCGGTGACGATGAGCCGGATGCACCGATTGTTCGGGGTAACGATGGCGGAAAAGGGGATCTCGCGGCTGGTGAGCGTCGATCTGGGTGAGGCCGCGCTGCTGGCGGCGGAGTAGCCCTCAGACCTCCAGCGCCGCCGCCAGCTTGGCGCGCACCGCTTTCAGCCCCGCGATCACTTCGGCCATGTCCGGGCCATCGGATACCATCAGGCGCACGCCCGGGGTGTCAGCCTCTTCGGAATCGGCGCGGCGCTCACCTGCGCGGCGCTCGTCACCGCGCCGGTCGAGCGGGGACTTGGCGGCGGCGCGCAGCACGGCTTCCGCACCCTTGAGGGTATAGCCCTCGTGGTTGACCAGCCGGTCGATCGATTTGACCAGCTCGACATCATCGGGGCGGTAATAGCGCCGCCCGCCGCTGCGCTTCAGCGGCTTCAACAGCGGGAACTGCGCCTCCCAGTAACGCAGCACATGAGGCCGGATGCCCAGCGCCTCGCTGACTTCGCCGATGGTGCGCAGCGCGCCCTCGTCCTTGCCGTCATCGAATGCGGTCATCTGGGCTCACCTTGTTCGTTCAACCCTTGGCGATCCGTTCCTTGAGCAGCTGGCTCGCGCGGAACGTCATCACCCGGCGCGGCGTGATCGGCACCTCGATCCCGGTCTTGGGATTACGGCCAATCCGCTCGTTCTTGTCGCGCAGCACGAAGCTGCCGAAGCCCGAAATCTTGACGTTCTCACCGTGAGCGAGCGCGTCGCTCATCTTGCCCAGAATCGCCTCGACGAGATCAAGCGATTCTGCCCGACTGAAGCCCATCTTGCGATTGATGGTCTCCGCCAGATCGGCGCGGGTCAAAGTACCAACCGAACGCATCATGCGAAATCTCCTCCGCGGCGCGACCCGAGAAACCTTGGCAGCTTACGATTTTTTCGCTGTTTTGCAAAGCGATGCTGTGCGTTTCGACAAGTTTTCAGCAATTGTGTTAGGGACACAGCCAAGGCCGCTTGCCGCGATCACATCCGGATCAGGCTCGCGCCCCACGTGAAACCGCCGCCCATCGCCTCGAGCATCACCAGATCGCCCGGCTTGATCCGCCCGTCCTTGCGCGCGACATCGAGCGCGAGCGGCACCGATGCGGCCGACGTGTTGGCGTGGCGATCAACCGTGACGACCACCTTTTCAGGCGCGATGCCAAGCTTGCGCGCGGTCGCATCGAGGATCCGGGCATTGGCCTGATGGGGCACGATCCAGTCGAGCTCTTCGGCACGAACGCCCGTAACTTCAAGAACTTCCTTGAGCACGTCCGATAGATTGACGACCGCGTGGCGGAACACTTCCTGCCCGCGCATCCGAAGATGGCCAACGGTCTGCGTGGTTGACGGGCCGCCATCGACATAGAGCAGTTCGTGCTTGTCGCCATCGGCGTGGAGGCGCGTGCCGATGATGCCGGGGCCATCCTTGTCCGCGCTGTCTGCGGTGGGCGCTTCGAGCACAACGGCCCCCGCCCCGTCACCGAACAGAACGCAGGTTGTGCGGTCCTCCCAGTCGAGGATGCGGCTGAAGGTCTCCGCGCCGATCACCAGCGCGCGCTTGGCCATGCCGGTTTTGAGCAACGAATCGGCGGTCGCGAGTGCGTAGAGGAAGCCGGAGCACACTGCAGCGACATCGAAGGCGATCCCGCCCTGGCAGCCCAGCGCCGCCTGCACCTTGGTGGCGGTGGCAGGGAAGGTGTTGTCGGGCGTCGCCGTGGCAAGGACGATCAGGCCGATCGAGGATGCCTCGATCCCCGCATCCTCGAGCGCGGCGCGCGACGCGGCAATCGCGAGGGAAGAGGTCGTTTCGTCATCGCTTGCGATATGACGCTGGCGGATGCCGGTACGGGCGACGATCCACTCGTCCGAGGTGTCGACCTTGTCGGCAAGTTCGGCGTTGGTCACGATCCGGCGGGGAAGCGCCGAACCCGTACCGAGCACGCGCGAGCCGTTCACGCAGTCGCCTCGCTGTCACCTTCGGAAGCCTGAGGCGCGGCGGCGGGCGGGCGTCCATTGCGGCCGAGCGCCTTTTCGCCAAGCCGCGCGAGGTCTTCGGCGATCCGCTGCGTCAGCTTGTTCTCAAGCAACCGCGCGGTCACCGCGACGGCATGGGCGACGCCCTTGGCGTTGGCGCTGCCGTGGCTCTTCACCACCACGCCGTTAAGGCCAAGGAAGACCGCGCCGTTGTGGTTGTTGGGATCGAGATGGTGCTTCAGCAGCTCGGTCGCAGGGCGCGAGACGAGGAAGCCGATCTTGGAGCGTAGCGAGGAGGTAAAGGCCTGACGCAGCAGGTCGGTCACGAAGCGCGCCGAACCCTCAATCGCCTTCAACGCGATGTTGCCCGAAAATCCGTCGGTAACGACCACATGGGTCTCGCCCCGGTTGATCTTGTCGCTCTCGACAAAGCCGTCGAACTGCAGCGCCAACCCGCCATCGGCCGAGGCGGCGATCAGCATGGCGGCAGCGTCGCGCAGCTCCTCGGTGCCCTTGATTTCTTCGGTGCCGATGTTGAGGAGACGGACAACGGGCCGCTCGAAGCCGTTGACGATGCGCGAATAGGCCGCGCCCATCACCGCATACTGGACGAGGTTCCTCGCATCGGCCTCGGTATTGGCGCCCAGATCGAGCATCACCACATCATGCGCCTGCAAGGTCGGCATGATCGCCGCGAGCGCCGGGCGATCAATGCCGGGCATGGTGCGCAGCGCGAGCTTGCTCATCGCCATCAGCGCGCCGGTATTGCCCGCGCTGACGGCGGCGCCGGCATCGCCGGTTTTCACCGCGTTTACGGCGAGGCCCATTGATGTGGTCTTGGCACGGCGGATCGCCTTGCTTGGCAGCTCATCGCCGCCCACCACATCGTCGCAATGGAGGATTTCGGAGGCCGCCCGCAGGTTCGGATGGTTCGCGAGCGCGGCCTCGATCCGCTTGCCGTCCCCGACGAGCAGGAACTTGAACTTGTCATGATCCCGGCGCGCAAGCGCAGCGCCTTCAACCATGACGCGCACGCCTTCGTCGCCGCCCATCGCATCGACAGCGATACGCGGGAGGCTCATCGTGCGATACTCCGGTCTAGGGTGAAGGCCACCGGCAATCAGCCGACGGCGACGACCTGACGCCCATTATAGTGGCCGCAGTGGCCACAGATGTTGTGCGGGCGCTTCAGTTCGCCGCAGTTGCTGCACTCACCGAAGGCTTCGACCCTCAGCGAATCGTGCGAGCGACGCATGCCGCGACGGGAAGGCGATGTTTTCCTCTTGGGGACAGCCATGGTGGCACCATTTCCTCAAATAAATACGTTTGTTCGCGCCACCGGCGCTTGATTAGCGAAGGCGTGATTCTCGAAGGCCGCCCTTACGGCAAGGTTGGCGCCCGCACAAGCAGCAGCAGTGCGTGCATTCCTTGGCCAGCAGAGGCGGGAAGGCGCGCGCTATAGCGGAAAATTCGCGCGTTGCAAGCAGCGCAAGGCCGCCCTAGCAAAGGCGCACATCAACGAGGGGATCTTCCGACATGACTGTGCTTCCTGTGACGCTCGCCGCCGCGGCGGCTGCCGCCGTGCTCAACATCTGGCTGGGGATCCGCATCGGCGCCCTGCGCACCGCGCTCCAGATCAGCATCGGCGACGGCGGAAGCGAGGCGCTCCAGCGCCGGATGCGCGCGCAACTCAACTATGTCGAGAACACCGCCTTTGTGCTGGTGCTGATCGCGGCCATCGAACTTGCCGGCGCGGGCAGCTGGTGGCTGGCTTACGTGGCGGCGGTCTATTTCCTCGGCCGCGTGGCGCACGGTTTCGGCATGGACGGCGGCAAGGCGAAGGTGGGCCGGATGATCGGCACGCTTCTGACGATGCTCGTGCAGCTTGGGCTTGCCATTGTCGCAGCGCTGGTGGCTGCGGGGGTAATGTAACAATCCGATGCACACACTGACCGGCCCGTCGACAGACGGGCCGCAAGGCCGACCGGCCGCCCGCAGCGACGCGGCCTTCAGGCCGTGTGAGCGAGGATACCGCACGCCGGAGGGCGTGCGAAATCAAGACAGCGCGTAATCGCTGACGAAGGCGTTGGTCTTGCGCTCACGCCCGAAGGTGCTGGTGGCGCCGTGGCCGGGGATGAACATCACATCCTCGCCCAATGGCCAGAGGCGCTGGGTGATCGAGTCGATCAGGTCCTGATGGTTGCCGCGCGGGAAGTCCGTGCGGCCGATCGAGCCCTGGAACAAGACATCGCCGACAATCGCGAAGCGGCTCGGTTCGTGGAAGAACACCACGTGGCCCGGCGTGTGGCCGGGGCAGTGGATCACGTCGAGCGTCAATTCCCCCACCGTCACCGTGTCACCATGCTTGAGCCAGCGGGTCGGCGTGAAGCTTTTCGCCACCATCCCCCAGCGCGGGCCGTCATCATCGAGCTGGTCGATCCAGAAGCGGTCATCCTCGTGCGGGCCTT
>JAIYAL010000145.1 GCA_027489095.1 Erythrobacteraceae bacterium | reverse complement strand
GGTCAGGGAAATTGTCGCGCAGCGCCGAGGAGCGTTCCTCGATTGCCATCGGCAGGTGCGCAGGCAGGGTATCGACCATCGCGGCGAGCGGCAAACCGCCTTGCCCCAAGGGCATCCGGCGGTTGATCGCATCGTCGATGATCGCGTCGAAATTGCTGATGTCAGGGCCTTGCGCGGGCGCATCGCAGGGCTGGCAGTAGGACAGCCACTCGCGCGGGATCGCCGCCAGATCCTCCGCCGTCCCGCCTGACCGCGCCCAGTGGAGCGTATCGACCAAGAGCGCCTTGGCCTCGCCCTCGACGGCTTCGAGAACGGCGCGGGCCATGTGGATCGTCTTGACCTCGGTGAAGATGCCGAATTCGAGGTTGACCCTGACCCCGGTGCCCTTCGCCGCGTCGACCATCGCCTGGAACTTGGTGGCAGTGGCGGCCATGTCGGGGTCGCTCGAGACGCACAGCAGGTTCCGCGCGCCAAGTTCGGCGGCGATGTCGACCAGCTCGGTCAACCACGGATCGGGCGCGCCGGGCATGATCCACGCGACTTCGAGGTCTAGCAGCTGCACCCCGGCATCCCTCGCCTGAGCGCGAATCGCGCGGGTGGTCGCCGGGGTCCAGGTCTCGCGCTCGGCCCACATGCCGCCGAAGTCGAAATCGGATGCGGCGGCGCATTCGATCAGCTGCGCGGGCGTGGCCTCAGGCATGATCCCGGCGGCGAGCGAGATCAGCCGGCGCTGCGTCACAAGGTCTGCCCGTCGTCGAGCACGAAGTCGGTGCCGGTCACGAACTCCGAAGCGTCAGAGCACAGGAACAGGATCATCGCGTCCAATCCCTCCTCGCCCATCAAGCGGCGCTTGGGAAACTTCGCGATCTGCTTCTTGCCGGGTTCGGTATCGAACCATTCGTCGTTGATCGCAGTGCGGATATAGCCGGGGGAGACGGTGTTGACGTTGATCCCCGCGCGCGCCCATTCGCGGCCCAGCGTCCGGCCTGCCTGCACCACGCCCGCCTTGGACGCGGCATAGGCGACGAGGCCGGGGGAGGGCTCGAACGCCGTGATCGAGGCGATCATGATGATCCGGCCCTTGCTTACCCCATGCGCCATCATCCGGCGCGCGCCTTCGCGGGCGGTCAGTATCGCACCCTTGAGGTTGATCGCGAGGGTCTGCTCGATCTCGTCTTCCGAGATGGTGGTCGCCATGCCTGCGCCGTCGACACCCGCATTGGCGATGACGGTATCAACCGGGCCGAAGGCGGCCTCGGCAGCATCGAAACCGGCGATGATGTCAGCCTCGCGCGCCACGTCCATCTGCACGGCGGTGGCGGAGGAGCCGATCTCGGCGGCGAGAGCGGCGAGCCGGTCAGCCCGCCGCGCGCCCAGCGCCACATTGGCACCGCTCGCGGCCAAAATCCGCCCGAAGCGGGTGCCCAGCCCCGATGACGCGCCGGTGATGAGCGCAGTGCGGCCTGAGAGGTCGAAGGTGAAGGTCATGCCCGCTTACTTAGCCGCAGGCAGCTCCCCGTTCACATATTTCATCAGCGTGGTCTGGAAGTGGCGCACGCGGCTGTCCTGATAATGGCCGAGCTCCATCAGCCCGTCGCGCATGCTCTTCATGCCCTCCTGCACAAAGGGAAGGTTCGCCATGTCCTGATCGAACACGTTGGCGAGCTGCGGCCCCATGATGTCATTCGCCCAGGCGAAGGGCTCGTCATCGGGGATGTACGTCGGTGCCACTGCCCGGGGGCGCGGTTGGCCCTTGGGCGTGGGGAACAGCAGGCGGATTTCCATGATGCACCAGTCGGGCGTGTCACCGGGGAGCCAGCGGTACACCAGCGTCGGCAGGAAGCCGATCCACGGCGCGAAATTGGGGAAGATGTTGTAGGTGAAGTTGTCGAGGATCTCGGTATCGGCGGCGTCCGAATAGTCGTAGCCATAGTTCTCGGCAAAGCCCTTGCGCCCCGCCTCGGCCAGCACCTTGCGCGCGCCGAGCGGATCATCCGCATCATAGCCTTCGTCCGGGCCTTCAGTGGCGTTGAAGCGGCGGTTGGTCTTGGCATCAGCCCCGCCCGAGAATTCGTTCATCTTCTCGAGCACGTAGTCCGAATTCTTGCCCTTCACGTGCGGGCTCAGCACGCCCGAAGGCGTGATTGCGCGGTTGAAGTGATCGCCGATCAGGTCATACCGCGTGTTGGCATCGCCGAGGAAGGCGAGCAGCTGCGGGTGCGTGGTGATCGAGTGCCAGGCTTCCATGAAGGCCTCTGCGGTCGCCTTCCAGTTGGCCGGAATCTTCTTCTGCACCCACATGCCGGTGTAGCGGTTTTCAAAGTCGTAGCGTTCGTAGTGCGAGGCTGCCGGGCCGAGCCAGGTCTTGAAGTCGGGCAGGCTGTGGTTCTCGGTCAGCATGACGAAACCCTGCCACAGCTCGATGCGCGCCTGGGGCAGGTCCATGTCCTTGCCTTCCAGATGCTTGAAGTCCCACGCGCAAGGGATTTCCTTCAAGGAGCCGTCATTGCGCCAGGTGAAGCCGTGGAACGGGCAGCGCAGCTGGACCGAATTGCCGCCTTCGGTGCGCAGCTTGCGGCCGCGGTGGAGGCAGGCGTTGTAGAACGCCTTCACGCCGCCATCCTTCTGGCGGATCAGCAGGAAGCTCTTGCCGGCGATGTCGTAGACCACCGTGTCACCCGGATCGGGCAGTTCGTCCTCGCGCGCGGCGAACAGCCAGACGTTGGGCCACAGCTTCTCGCGTTCGAGGGCGGCGAATTCCTCGGAGATGTAGGGCGCGACCGGCAGCGGATCGTCCCCCATCTCGATGGTGGTTTCCTCGAACAGGTAGTCCGGTGCCCGGCGGGTGTCGCCGTTGAGCATGTCGGTATAGCTGATCCCCGGGCAGCGATCGCCGCGAGCAATGTCCTTGATCTCGTTCATTGGGCTTGTCCGGTCCTCTCGGGGGATGTCCCCGTCCCTCGTCCTCGCACTTTGTGCAGTGTCTTGCGCAGGGAATATCACACAGCTTGGCGGAAGGGTCACCCTATCGGATTGGAGAGGAACATGGCTTTACCGGGCAAAATTGCCGCCTTGGGCGACATAATGCAGCTCGCCTTCGTGCCGGAGGATTTCGATGCGGCGGTAAAGCACTGGACGCAAACGATGGGGGTGGGTCCGTTCTACATCATCGAAGGCATTCACCTTGAAGGAATGAAGTACCGGGGTGAGCCCACGGATGCGGTGTTTGACCTCGCGCTCGCCTACTGGGGCGACCTCCAGATCGAACTGATCCGCCCGCGCGATGATCACCCTTCCATCTATACCGGCGAGTATGGGGCAACGGGTAACGGGCTGCATCACGTATGCATCCTCGTCGACGACATCGCCCATGCAAGGGCCGTGTGCGAGGCGGAAGGGGCCGAGGTGATGATCGAGGGGACCTTCGGCACCAGCCAGGCGATCTATGTCGATGCCGGCGGCGGACCGGGGACGCTGGTGGAGATCCTCCAGCAGGCCAAGGACGGGCCGGATCTGTTCGGAATGATCAAGGCGGCGGGCGTGGGTTGGGATGGCTCGGAGCCGCTCAGGAAACTGGGGTAAGGCATAAATCCCCCGCCCCGGGCTTGACCCGGGGCCCCGCTATCCTTTCTCCAGCGATGCGCTCGAACAGGAACGAAGCTGGGTCCCGGGTCAAGCCCGGGACGGGGGAGGAAGCTCAGTCGCTGGCCCCGAGGTACCCCAGCTGCCCCGCCTTGAAGATCGTCTGCGCGCGGTTCACGCTGTCGAGCTTCTCGCCCGCGCGGTGGATGTGGTAGCGGATCGTGGCGTGTGACCGGTTGAGGATCATGCTGATCTCCTTGTCGGTCTTGCCGATCGCGGCCCAGCGCAGGCACTC
>JAIYAL010000046.1 GCA_027489095.1 Erythrobacteraceae bacterium | reverse complement strand
CGGCGCAACGGTGAGCGAGGCGGCCGCCATAAACGGCGTCAGCCAGGAAATGCTGCTCGCCACCGGCTCGGAACGGCAAGGCCGCGCCATCGACAAAGGGCAGTCGGCCTCAATGGAAGACAAGAAGCAGGAAGGTTACTTCTGATGGACACGCCATCCAGCTTCCAGACCGATGCCCTGATCGCCGAGGATATCGACGCCTATCTTCAGCAGCACCAGCACAAGAGCCTGCTGCGCTTCATCACCTGCGGCAGCGTGGATGACGGCAAGTCGACGCTGATCGGCCGCTTGCTCTATGATTCGAAGATGATCTTCGAGGACCAGCTCGCAGCACTCGAAAGCGATAGCGTGAAGCACGGCACGCAAGGGCAGGAGATTGATTTCGCGCTGCTGGTCGACGGCCTCGCTGCCGAGCGCGAGCAGGGGATCACTATCGACGTAGCCTATCGCTTTTTCGCGACCGAAAAGCGCAAATTCATCGTCGCCGATACGCCGGGGCACGAACAGTACACCCGCAATATGGTGACCGGCGCCTCCACCGCCGACCTTGCGGTGATCCTCGTCGATGCGAGGAAGGGCGTGCTGCAACAGACCCGGCGCCATTCCTACCTCGTCCACCTGCTCGGCATCCGCCACGTTGTGCTGGCGGTGAACAAGATGGATCTGGTGGGTTACGACCGGGCCAAGTTCGACGGCATCGTCGCCGATTACACCGCCTTCGCAAACAGCATCGGCGTCACCGTCTTCACCGCAATCCCGATCTCGGGCTTCAAGGGCGACAACATCACGTCAGCGCCCTCCGCGAATACCCCCTGGTATGACGGTCCGGCGCTGATCGAACACCTTGAGAGCGTCGAAGTCGATGCAACCGCTGCGCAGGCACAATCCTTCCGAATGCCAGTGCAGTGGGTCAACCGCCCCAACCTCGATTTCCGCGGCTTTGCCGGCCAGATCGCAAGCGGCACCATCCGCCCGGGCGATACGGTGCGGATCGTGCCCTCGGGCAAGACCAGCACGGTCAAGGCAATCGCGACCTTCGACGGCGACCTCGACGAGGCGGTGGCGGGCCAATCCGTCACCCTGACCCTCGCCGACGAGGTCGATTGCAGTCGCGGTGACCTCATCGCGGCCGCAGGTGATCCGCCGCAGGCCTCCGACCAGTTCTGCGCGACCTTCGTGTGGATGGACGAGGAGGCGCTGAAGCCCGGGCGCGGCTACTGGCTCAAGCTCGGCACCCAGATGGTGACTGCCACCGTCCAGCCGCCCAAATACGAGATCGACATGGGCAGCCTCGAGCATCTCGCGGCCAAGACCCTCGGCCTCAATGCCATCGGGGTCGCCGAATTCGCGACCGACCGCCCGATCGCCTTCGAGCCCTATGACGTCAGCCGCCAGCTCGGCGGGTTCATCCTGATCGACAAATTCACCAACGCGACCGTGGCGGCCGGCATGATCGCCTTCAACCTGCGCCGGGCGGACAACGTCCATTGGCAGCCGCTCGCGATCACCCGCGAGGATCACGCGGGGCTGAAGAACCAGACGCCGCGGGTGCTGTGGTTCACCGGCCTGTCGGGCTCGGGCAAGTCGACGATCGCCAATGAGGTCGAAAAGCAGCTGTTTCTGATGAACCGCCACACTTTCCTGCTCGATGGGGACAATGTGCGCCACGGCCTCAACCGCGATCTCGGCTTCACAGAGACCGACCGCATCGAGAACATCCGCCGTGTGGGCGAAGTCGCCAAGCTGATGGCGGATGCTGGCCTGATCGTGCTGACCGCCTTCATCAGCCCGTTCCGGGCCGAGCGTGACATGGTACGAACGATGATCCCGCCAGGCGAGTTCATCGAGATCTTCGTCGACACACCGCTCGCGGTGGCAGAGGGCCGTGACGTCAAAGGCCTCTACAAGAAGGCGCGCTCGGGCGAGCTCAAGAACTTCACCGGGATCGACAGCCCCTACGAACCGCCGGAAGCGCCGGAGATCCGCGTCAACACAGTGGACATGACCCCCGCAGAAGCGGCAAGGTACATCATCCAGCAGATTCTGCCGCTCAAATGACCCTCCCGCACCTTGATGATGCCGAGCTCGCGGCGCAGCTCGCCGCAGAGGCGGGGCGCCTGCTGCTTGCTGTGCAAAAGAGCTCCGGGCTCTCGGGCAAGCCGCTCGGTCAGGCCGGGGACGCGGCGGCCAACCGATACCTGTGCGATGCGATCCGCGCAGCCCGGCCCGATGACGGCCTGCTCTCTGAGGAGGAGAAGGACAATCCCGCGCGTCTCGCCAAAGGCAGAGTGTGGATCGTCGATCCGGTCGATGGGACGCGCGAATATTCCGAAGGCCGCGCCGACTGGGCGGTGCATGTCGCGCTCGCCATCGACGGGGTCGCCAAGGTCGGAGCTGTAGCGCTGCCGGGGCTCGAGCGCGGCATCGTGCTGCGCTCGGACCAGCCGCACCCTCTCACCCCTATGGCCGACAAGCCCCGCTTCGTGGTCAGCCGCACCCGCCCACCGGCCGAGGCAGAGGCGGTTGCGGCGGCGCTGGGCGGCGAGCTTGTGGGCATGGGCAGCGCCGGCGCAAAGGCGATGGCTGTGGTGCGCGGGGAGGCGGAGGTCTATCTCCACTCAGGCGGGCAATACGAATGGGACAGTTGCGCCCCCGTTGCCGTGGCGGCCGCCTTCGGCCTGCATTGTTCGCGGATCGACGGCCAGCCGCTGCGCTACAACAACCGCGACACCTATGTTCCGGATCTGCTGATCTGCCGCACCGAATGGTCCGCGCCCGTGCTTACCGCACTTGAGCGATGTGCCCGCCCCTGACGCAATCGGCAGGCTTGCGTTGCGCCTCGCCGAAAAAGGCTGGCCGAAATGGCAAGTTCGGGCTTGACGGCGGCGAAAGCCTGCTGCGATCATCGCAGCGATCCGAACGCGCGGCGCACCGCCGCGTGACCTGACTGCCCAGGGGACATGGCAGCCGACCGGAGCGACCTTCCATGCTGACCTACCGTGCAACCGCACTGGCCCTTAAGGCCTTCTCTCTCAACGCGACAACCAAGGCCGCCTATCGCCAGATCGGCAACATCATCGGCGGCAAACGCCGGGCACGCGCGCCGCAGTCGCACTACCTGTCGCGCGCCGACCGCAACCTTGCTTTCATCGAGCAGCACGGCGGTATCCGCGATGGCATGAAGGTGCTTGAGCTGGGCACCGGCTGGGTACACTGGGAGGCGCTGTTCCTGCGGTCGTTCTACGAAGTCGAGGCGCGGGTCTTCGACGTGTGGGACAACCGCCAGTTCGAAGGCTTCCTCACCCATGTCCGCACCCTCAAGACGGCCTTGCCCAGCCTCACCGATCGCGGCCCCGAACGCCGCGCGCGCGCTGAGGACCTGCTCGGACGCGTCGCGCAATGCCGCAGCTTCGAGGAAGCCTACGCGATCCTCGGCTTCACCTACATGCTCTCGCCCGACGGCTCGATCGACGCGCTCGCCGACGACAGCCTCGACCTCGTTTTCAGCAGCGACGTGATGGAGCACATCCCGGACGAAAGCTTGCCTGTGCTCGCCCGCAGCCTCGCCCGTGTGGTCCGGCCCGGCGGGATGGTGGCGCAGCAGATCGTGCCCCGTGACCACCTGTGCATCTATGCCAAGAAGGCGCACGGCAAGTCCTATCTCCAGTACTCCGACAGCGAGTGGGCGCGCTGGTTCGAAAACGATGTGCAGTACCAGAACCGCTGGCAGCAAAGTGACTTCCGCGAGCTGTTCAAGCGCTCAGGCTTCGAGATCGTCTCGGAGGTGATTGTCAACCGCGACGATACCTCGGGCATCAAGATTGCCGACCGCTGGTCAGCCTATCCGCGCGAGGACCTCGATGCCACCGTGACCCGGATGCTGGTGCGCGTCCCCGGCTGATCGGCGAGGGGGCATGGTGAAAATCGCGGCAAGCCTAACGCGATTTTAAGGGCTTTGCGGCCAGTGTTCCGGCGGAAAACCGGGACCACGCCGCAATGAACGCTCCTTTCGATGCCAGTGCAGTACTTGGGCGCAAGGCGCTCGGCCTGCCCCTTCCCGACCATCAGGTCGCGGTGATCGGGCTCGGCTATATCGGCCTGCCAACGGCGGCGCTGCTCGCCAGCTACGGCTGGAGCGTCTGCGGCGTCGATGTCTCGCAAAAGGTGGTCGACACCGTCAATGCCGGGGGCGTGCACATAGAGGAGCGCGATCTCGACACCCTGGTCCAACGGGCGATCGCCGCGCAGACGCTGGTCGCTTCCTGCGAAGTGCCGACCGCGAGCTTCTACATGATCGCCGTTCCGACCCCGCTCGGCCCCGATAACGCCCCTGACATTTCATATGTCGAAGCGGCAGCGCGCGCGATCGCGCCCAAGATCCTGCCCGGGGCCTGCGTGATCGTCGAGAGCACCTCGCCGGTCGGCACCACCGAAAGGGTCGCGCAGATCATCGCCGAAGCGCGCCCCGATCTGATGGTGCCGCGCGACGGATCGAACGACGAAGCTGACATCGCCCTTGCCTACTGCCCTGAACGGGTGCTGCCGGGCCGGATCGTCAACGAGCTGGTCCACAACGACCGCGTGATCGGCGGCGTCACCCCGGCCTGCGCGGAACGGGCGGCGGTGCTCTACACCAGCTTCGTCAAGGGCGACTGCCTTTACACAACCGCGCGCGTCGCCGAGACGGTGAAGCTGGTCGAAAACTCCTTCCGCGATGTCAACATCGCTTTCGCCAACGAGCTGTCGATGATCGCCGATACGATCGGCGTCGACGTCTGGGAGGTGATTCGCCTCGCCAACCGCCACCCGCGCGTGAACATCCTCCAGCCGGGTCCCGGCGTGGGCGGGCACTGCATCGCTGTCGACCCGTGGTTCCTGGTCGCGGGCGCGCCTCAGGCCGCCAGGCTGGTGCGCACCGCGCGCGAAGTGAACGACCACAAGGCGCATTACACCCAAGGGCGAGTCCGCGCCCTGCTCGACGCCGTGCCGGCGGGCAAGGTTGCGCTGCTCGGGCTCGCCTTCAAGCCCGACATCGACGACTTCCGCGAGAGCCCCGCGCTTGAGATCGCGCAAGGCCTGGCGCATGGTTATGGCGAACGGATCCTGGTGGTCGAGCCCTTCACCGATGAACTGCCCAGAACGCTCGCTGGTACGGGCGCAGCGCTGGTGACGCTTGACGCCGCGCTCAGGCAGGCGGAGATTGTGGTGGTGCTGGTCGATCACACCGCGTTCAAACACCTCTCGCCCGCCGATCTGGCGGGCAAGCTGGTGTTCGACACAAGAGGCATGTTGCGGCGATGAGCGCTCCGGGGACCGGGAGCATCGGAAAACCCCGCATCGTGGTGACCTTCGGCACCCGTCCCGAAGCGATCAAGATGTTCCCGGTTGTCTTCGCTCTGCGCGAGACCGGCCGGTTCGACGTCAAGGTGGTGGTGACGGCCCAGCACCGCGAATTGCTCGATTCCGTGCTCGCTTTAGCCTCGCTCAAACCCGACCTAGACCTCGACTTGATGGTCCCAGACCAGTCCTTGGACGGTCTTGCCAGCCGAATTCTGACGCATTTTGGGGCAGCTTTGGACAAATTGCAGCCCGATCGGGTGCTGGTTCATGGCGACACGCTGACCACGATGATGGCCTCGCTGGCATGCTATTTCCGCCGGATTCCCGTGGGTCACGTCGAGGCGGGCCTCAGAAGCGGCGACATCTACTCGCCTTGGCCGGAGGAGGTGAACCGCAAGGTCACTGGCGTCGTCGCAGACCTCCATTTTGCCCCGACCGAAACCGCGGCGGCTGCCTTGCGCGCTGAAAACGTGAGCGAAAGTCGGATCCACGTGACGGGCAACACTGTAATAGACGCGCTTCACTATGCACAGGCGAAGATCACCGCAGACCCTTCGCTGACGCCCGCCATCGCGCCCCTCAAGGCGCGCTTCTTGGGCAAGAGAATCATTGCTGTGACAGCCCACCGGCGCGAGAATTTCGGTGCCGGCATGATTCAGATTGCGCAGGCTTTGCAGACTCTTGCGCAACGCGACGACGTGGCGATCATCTATCCACTACACCCCAATCCGAACGTTGGCGGAGTGATGCGCCCAGCCCTATCCGGGCATGACAACATCGCGCTGCTCGAGCCGCTCGATTACCTCGATTTTGTCGGCATGATGGCCGCGAGCGACGTCGTCCTCACCGATTCCGGAGGGATTCAGGAGGAGGCTCCGAGCCTCGGCAAGCCTGTGTTGGTCATGCGCGACACGACCGAGCGGCCCGAGGGCGTGGCAGCCGGAACCGCGAAGCTCGTCGGGGCCGATGCCGCGGCAATCATCGCAGAGACAACGCGTCTGCTCGACGATCAGTCGGCCTTTGACGCCATGGCAAGGGCACATAATCCCTATGGGGACGGGAGAGCCAGCCAACGCATCGCCGAGATCGTGCTTGCATCTGGCCGGTAAGGCAGGGGCACCTCAGCCCAATCGACGCTGCACGACCGAGCGGTAGCGCAAGGCGCATGCCAGCGCCGCCAAGCTTAATCCTATATCAATCAACCAATTAAGCTTGAACGGGCCGTACAGTAGCGCGTCGACCGAATGCAATGAAACCAGTCTCAGAACGTAAAGGAAGATCATGCCTCCGGTGGCGACCAGCGCGCCGAGCGCGGCCACGTTTCGTCGTCCGTTCACGCCCTTGGCGACCCCATAAAGCAAGCCCGCTGGCAGCGCTGCCGAAACGAGTAA
The DNA here is from genome assembly GCA_027489095.1 of Erythrobacteraceae bacterium. GTDB lineage: Bacteria > Pseudomonadota > Alphaproteobacteria > Sphingomonadales > Sphingomonadaceae > Erythrobacter. Next base: position 12,822 of record JAIYAL010000046.1, on the reverse strand, counting down.
CAGAACGGCGGTGAGTGGTGCCTGAACGATGCGGCGGTTCTCGTACATGTTCTTGTCGTAGAACGCCGTGCGCAGGTCGTTCCGCAGCCAGTCCTCGACATTGAGAACGCGCAGCAGCGCTAAGACCATGAAAGTCGCGAAAACTGCCATCCATACCCAGCGGTGCCATTTGACCTGCCGCTGGATCATGGCCCGCGATACCGCAAGCATCGCAGCCGATGCGACAATGACATACAGCATCGCCGCGACAAGGCTGAATGCCGATGTTCCCCCGAGCATGATAGTGTGAGCCCCGCCTGGTTCCAGCGTTGAAGTTCGCGCAATCATTGTCGACGCGAATGAATGGAAGCACGCAAGCAATTAGAGAACCGGCGTGACGATGCAAGTCCTTTGCAGGGTCGCGCCATGAGCCGGAGCAGCATAATCGCGCTCGGCTCGGCTAGCACTCAATCTCACGAGCGCTAACGCCGAACGCTTTGTCGCATAAATCGGGCCGCCCGGCCAATGCCCTTGGCACTTACTGACTTGCCCGCTTTAATGATGTTGCACTGCGAAACCCCTAACGCTAAGCCGTCCACGTTTAGGCAGCGAGGGGAGACTAATGGCTGTGAAGGGACATCGCGCGCTTGCAACGGGGCTTTTGAGCGCCGCCGCGACTTTGATGGCGGGGTGCGCATCGACCCCCGAGCCGGTGATCGGAATGGCCGCCAGCAACCCGTCCATGGAACTCGGGCAGGGTGGCTACACTATTGCGCGTCCGAACACTTACGCCATTCGCCCTGCTGATCAACTTGCGGTGACCGTATTCCGCGAGCCGGACCTCTCGCTCGAAAACGTCCGCGTCGGCGTCGAAGGCAACGTCTCGCTTCCAATGGTCGGTTCGATCCCAGCCTCCGGTATGACCGCCAAGCAGTTCGAGCAGGACGTCACCCGGAGGCTCGCTGCAGCGGGCCTCAAGAATCCGATCGTGAGCGTCAACATCGCCGAATACGCCTCGCACTTGGTGACCGTCGAGGGCGCCGTCGAAAAGCCTGGCGTGTATGCCTTCCAGCCCGGCGCACGTCTCTCGACCGCCATCGCGATGGCCGCCGGTCCGAATACTGTCGCCAAGAATTCCCAACTCGCCGTATTCCGGGAGAGGCCCGAGGGTATTATGGTCGCCAAGTTCGATTACTCAGATATCAGACAGGGCACCATGATGGACCCGGTTCTTGAACCCGGCGATCGGGTCGTTCTCGGAGCGGATGGCCTCTCGAAGTTCTGGGAAGACTTTATCAAGGCCCTTCCTGGCTTCGGCGTTTTCGCAGCAGCGGGAATTCGCAACTAGTATGACCGACCGCCCGATTATGAATAGCCCCGAACCCGCCGGCCAAGGCACTTGGCTCGACGCCTATATGCCTGGCCAAGCGCCGGCCGTTCAACAGCCAGCGTCGCAGATGATCGACATCAACCTGGTGCGCGGTATCCTTTACCGTCAGCGCTGGCTTGTGGCGGGGGTGCTGTTCGCCGCGATCACGATCGGCCTGATGGTCACCTTGCTGATGACGCCGATGTACCAGGCGACCTCGAAGGTGAGCATCAAACCGTTCGGTGAAGAGGTGCTTGACGCGAAGAAAGACATCGGGGTACCCGCCAATCTCATCGACGATTACATCGCGACCATGGTGGAGCGGATCAAGAGCCGCCAGATGGCGGCTGTAGTGGTCGATAATCTCAAGCTGGCCGAGCGACAGGACCTGCTGGGCAAGGACGTCGATCAGGGACGTGCTCCCGGCCTTAGTGATGCGCAGTGGCGCGACTCCAAGCGGCAGATGGCGATTTCCGCCCTTACCGGTTCACTTAACATTTTGGCTGCACAGAACAGCCTCGTAATCGACATCGGAGTGCGAGCGGAGAACGCGGTGCTGGCCGCAGAGATCGCAAACGGCTATGCAGAAGCCTTCGTGGCTTCCGACACTCGTACGTCGGTGGAAAGCAGCCGCTACGCGCTGACCTACCTCTCGGAGCAAATCGAGCAGACCCGGTCGCGGCTCCAAATTGCCGAGCAGGCTTCCAATGAATACGCCCGTCAGCGGAGCATCATCGTCCAGCCGGTCGTCGGACCGGTCGAGCAGGAAAATGCCAGCAATGCCACCACGCTGAACGGTGCGAAGCTTGCAGGCATCAACCAGAGCTTCATCGAAGCGCGCGCCGCCCGTATCGCCGCTGAGGAACGCTGGCGCGCGGTTCAGTCGCTTCCCGCTTCACAGCTCCCCGAGGTCCAGACCAGCACATCGCTGCAGTCGCTTGTAGCCGACCTTACTGGGAAGCGGGCGCAGCTCGCCGAATTGCGCCAGCGCTACAACGACGATTTCCCGCAGATCACCAATCTGCGCGCGCAGATCGATACCATTAACGCCCAGCTCGAACGCAGCGGAAACGACATCAAGGCGAACCTTCGCAACCAGCTGACCATCGCCCGTAATCAGGAAAGCGCCTTGGCTCGCGAGCTCGGCAATCTCACGGGCGCGGCACTCGGCGAACAGGATGAGAAGGTCCAACTGAGCGTTCTCGATCGCGAGGCCGAGGCCCTGCGTGACCAGCTCAAGATCTTGCTTGACCGCTATAACACGGTGAACAGTGCAGCGAACGTCAACCCCGGCACCTTGCAGATGCTCGACGCCGCGATCGTACCCACAACCCCGTTCTCACCCAACCTGCTGCGCAACATGACCATCGCACTGGCGTTTGGCATCGCGCTTGCTGCAGGCCTTGCGGTTCTGCGCGAAACCTTCGACGATCGCATCCGCTCGCTCGAAGACGTGGAAGACAAGCTGGGCCTGCCGTTCCTCGGTCACACACCTTACGTGGCTGATCGCGACATCTCGCTCGACGGGTCCAACCGTTTCAGCGCGCTAATGGAGGCATACTCATCGATCAGAGCCGGCATCGACTTCTCCTTGCCGCGCACCAGCAACGTGATCCAGATGACGAGCAGCCAGGCGGGCGAAGGCAAGTCGACGACAGCGGTGGTTCTGGCGGAGATGTTCGCCAGCTTCGGTCGTAAGACCCTTCTGGTCGACGCTGACCTTCGTCGCCCATCGGTCGCAAAGCTACTCGATATCGAACGCCCCAAGGTCGGCCTGGTCGAAGTCGTACTTGGCCACGTGCAACTCGAGGATGCCGTCGTGAGAGGTGTTCACGAGAACCTCGACATCCTGCCGATCGGTGAGATCCCGCCGAGTCCGACCGAGATCCTCGCATCGAGGGAGTTCGAAGAGTTCATCCAAGAGTGCCGCGGCAAGTACTCGCTGGTGATCCTCGACTCCTGCCCCGTCATGGGCCTGGCCGATGCACCAATGCTTGCGCGCTTGGTCGACGCGACGATCTTCGTGCTCGAGGCCAACACACTGCCCTTCAGCCGAGCCCGTACAGCAATTAGGCGACTTAGTGCGGCGGGCGGCAAGACCATTGGGGCCGTGCTGACCAAGTATCGGGCGCTCGAAGCTGGTCAGTCCTACGACTATCAGTATACCTACTACCAGTACGGTCCGCGCAAATAAGCGGTTTCCCTTGAGGCGTGGCAAACGGCAGCGTCCAGCAAGGATCTCGCAGTGCAGCCCGCGCGTCTCTGGCAAACGCGCGGGCTTTAAAAGACAGAGTGTGTGAACTGCACCGCCGCAACGGCCCGGAGCCAGAGTGAAGCACTTGTCAACTAGCGTTGCCCCGATGATGCCTGCCAAGGACTCTGCCTTGTCTAGTCGCACCCTAAGCAACCAAAACGAAGCGACACTGCTCGCCAGCATTGTTGTCACGACCTATCGTCGCGAGGCGATGCTGGCCGAGCTGCTTGACGTATTGTGCCCACAATTCGCTGGCCGCGCTATCGAGGTCATCATCGTCGACAATTGCCCCGCCCAGAGCGCCCGCGAAATCGTCGAGGCCCGCCTTGACGGATTCCTCCGCTATGAACCCGAGTCCTGTATCGGCGTGGTCCACGCACGCAATCGCGGCGTCGCGGCAGCGCGGGCCCCTTATGTCATCTTTCTAGACGACGACGAAATTCCTGGTCCCGGCTGGCTCGATGCCTGGCTAGCACAGGCCGATGACCGCACCGATGCGAGCTTTGGACGCATCGTGCCGCGCTTGCTCGCGCCGTGCCCCGACGGTCTCCTCGGACAGGTTGAGCGCAATTTCGGACGCAACCTTCGCACTACCACTGATGCCGATGTGTCGGCGTGGTGGCCCTATCTCGGCACCGGCAACGCGATGTTCCACAAACATCGTTGCTTTGGCGAGACTGCCCCATTCGACGCCCGCTTCAATGCACGCGGCGGCGAGGACGTGTGGTTGATTCGTAGCCTCGTGAAACAGAAGCGCAGTCTGGTCTGGAACCATTCGGCGGTAGTCGAGGAACTCGTGCCCGCGGAACGGATGACCCGCGCATTCCTTGAACTGCGAAGGTTCAATCAGGGGCAGTTACGGTGCATCCTCGCGTTCGGGAAAGGAGGCGTAGCAGGGGTCGCTCGCGTCGCAGCCTGGATGCTGGTGGGCACTGTGCAATTCACAGGGAACCACGCAGCAGCCGCTGTGGCCAGTGCCCTTGGGCTGCCGCATGTCGCGGACTTCCGGTGCCGCGCCAGCGGAGGCTTGGGCAAGATGATCTGGTGGCACCGGCCACGTGTTCAAGCCTACGGCGAAAGCTAGGCCGCATTCAAGGGCGCCAAGTCCTCACGATAGAGAGGATCCGCGGCCCATCGATTAGGTAACGTCGCCAAAGTCGGCGTGGTTCGGTCAAAAGTCGAAATACCCATTCAAGTCCTGCCACCTGCATCCACTCCGGTGCGCGCCTCTTTCGGCCAAGCATGAACTCGATCGAAGCTCCTAGACAGAAAGCGACCCCCTTGACAGTGTCCGTAGCCATCATCCGATGGGCAATTATCTCGCTTCTAGGAGCGCCGATCGCGAACAAGATATAATGCCACTTGTCCGTTCTTAAGAATTCTTCAATCTGCTGAATCGCCGGCTCGTTATCCAGAACACCCATCGGCGGGATGTGCTGGACAATCTCGACGCCCGGGAAGCGAGCCTTAAGGTCCTGCGGCATGCCCGCATCGCCGCCGATCAGCGCGACCTTTCGATGATCCAGCCATCCGCGTTCGAAAAGTAGTGTTGTCAAATCGCTACCGGTCAGAACCATCAACCTGACGCCCTTCAACCAGGCAAACGCTCGCAAGACGCGACTGTCGCAAAGTCGCAAGGTCGCTGCTTGATAGGCATGACCGAACCGCTGCTCTACGTCGCCACGGCGAGTCTTCCTTCTCATCAGGACGATGTGCTCGACGTTGGGTGTTACCACCAGCGACATCGCTGAAGACTGGGACAGCCGGTCCAGCTCGACAGCAACCGCCTCGTAACTAGCCTCTACAAAATCGTAACCCAGGAAGTTCACGACGCGGAGATTAGCGGACATGCATGCACCAAGTGACCAATACCCGAAGTACAAAAAAGAAGCGCTGTTCGGCCATGCCACCCTTCATCCCAGTCCGCGATGCTGTTCTGCTACAAATGACGTTTTGTCGATGGAAAAAATCGTTCCGTCTGACGTCGGTGACAGATTCCCAAGTGCTGACCAGCCTACATGATATCGAACGCGGGCGAGGATCCAATCGCTGAAAGACAGGGCGGCTGGCGTAAGCGACAGGACATGAAAAACAAATTTGGCGGCATCCAATATGATCGCAGGGAGCTATTCTGCGATATCGTCCGGCTCGCCCAAGACTTCGATATGGAAATCTAGTGCAGTCTGCCGATAAAGACGGGTCAGCGCAGCCGTTCAACTTTGATGCCTCGCACGGTTACGATCTCCTCACGCGCAGCTAAACGCTGGCCGAGGGACATTAGGCGGCGGATCGGCCTCCGACCATGTCATACTCACGGATCAGTTCCACCGTGTTGATGATATTGGCTCTGCTGGAAGCTCCAAACAAGATCGACTCGACATAGGGCTCGTTCACCACCCACTCGATCGCTTCTCTCGGGCGGATACCCCCCGACGCGAGCACGGACATTGCGATTACCCGTGCAGGATACTGGGCTGTGGCTTCTCGATAGCCTTCAACACCACCGGACATACGAAAGGCGATCTTATTGACGTTGGCGCATACAATTGGATTCTCGATCCCGGCTTCGTGAAGCATCGGGAGCAGCTTGGGCAGGTTCATAGTGATGAAACCCGCCTCAGCATTGTAGCGCTTGTTGCAATGCTCTGAAAAAACACGGAACGCATCGACTACGCCGAGACCCTGAATCAGATCGGTTACCACGTTCTGCAAGAAGATTACGGGGGTGTGCAAATCCCGAAACATCTTCATTTCGGCGTCCACCAAAAGCTTCATCATGCCTTCGATGTCGCGGTTCAGCACTGCCATGCCGCCGCGCAACATCGTGTCCACAAGGCCTTCCTTGGGAAGGAATTTGCGGAGTGCATCAAAGTAGCCGAGTTCAGTTACGGCATTGGCATACTTGTGGGCGTAAGGCATGCCCGGATAGAAGGTGAAGCCTTCCCATTCCTTAGGGTTAGCACGGACCCGATCCGCGATCTTTTCGATCGTATCGTGGGTTGTGCACATGAACCCGCCTGCGCCTGCATGCAACGCGGCCTGCAGAACTTCGACAATATTTTCAATGTCCTGGAAGCGCATGGCCTGGCTGCGTGCCTTCTCCTCTGACATATGGTTGATGCCGAAGAACTGGTTGTCGCCGAAAAGAATGCGTTCCATGCCGGTTATACTGCTCTTGTAATTGGAGTGGGTGTGCCACCCTTGAGAAAGGTTGCCACAGCTTCCAGGAGTTGTGGACTGGCTTTGGTGGAAAAGTCGCTGCCTTCGACCTTCAGCGGCTCGCGCAGCAGCTTTGACATTTCGTCCTTGAGAGCCTCGGTTGTCTGCACGATCTTCATGCCCTGACGTCCCTGAAAGCGCTTGGCGGTGTGAGACTGGTGGTCCGTCGTGTGCTCACCCAGAGCGAAATCTCTCGGGATCAGGAGCATCTGCTTTTGCGCTTCAAGCGCCTGCAGGATCGAACCCATGCCGACGTGCGCGACGAAGAGGTCGCAATCCTTCAATCTCTGCCGATACTCGGACATGGGCACCAGGCGGGCAAAAGGCGCATGAACCGGCTCATATTCGCCAGCTCCGATCTGAATGAATACATCCTCGTCGGGATTGTCGCGAGCCCACTCGTCAACTGCTCGTACGAAGCGGTCGAAAGGAAGCATGGAACCAATGGAGGCAAAGATCACAGAATGCTGCCCCAACATTGAACGCCTTCCTCCTCGGCGACCTCGGGCCACTGAGACACGGTCCGATGAGCAAGCTTGCGCGCAAGGCGTCCGGAAGAGGACATGCGTTCGGCATTCGCGATGCTATCGATCCAAAGGGTTCGGGCGCCCATTGCCCGGCCCAAGAGGATAAAGCTGAGCATCGGAGCGGATCCTGTTGTGATGACCGCTTTGGGGCGCTCCTTCGCCATGATTAGAAGCGCCTTGATCCAGACCTTTAGGAAGGACAGCTTGTCGAAGCGCGAGGCGTCGGGGATGGTGTAGAGTCGGGCGCCTGGAACAGCTTCGGCATAATTCTCGAACATCGAGACATACGCGGTTTCGAAACCCTCGAATGCATCTCGCAAACGCAGGAGCTGAACCCAGTGACCGCCGCCAGAGGCCACTGCTAGGAGTCGGGGGATGGACTTTGCCACTCAGCGCCCCATGAGGCGGCCAACAAAGCCGGATTTGCGAGGAGCAAGCCTTTCTGCCCCGAAGCTGCCGACGCTTCCAGTGGTCTCCGCCGAAGCGCGGATCATCTCGATTGTCGCGTCGGTCTCCGCAGCGCTGAAGAAGGAATTTTCACGCGAGCCTTCCCCTTCTGCGATAGCGTTGCCGAAAGCCTCAAGCTGCGCACTGTACTCCTCTCCGCGAAGATAGAAGCTGACCGGCGGCGTGAGGTCGGTGATGTAATTCACCGTCCACCCCTCCTTGTAACCTTCGGGAATCGGTGCGTTGCCGGTGAGGAATACTTGGATTTCCTGGCGGTCAGCGTAGATCCGACCGGCGGTTCCCCAGATAGTGATCCGCGTGGTCATCTTGCGAACTGAGTGGTCAGACCAGTTAACCGAAATTTGACCGGTCACCCCGTTGGCGAAGCCAAGAGCTGCGTAGACCTCGTCATCCACTTCCGAGGAGAACCCGCTCTTCAGCATAGCTCCGCTGCATGCCTCGGGTTCTCCGAAGTACCAATTGATCAGGTTTAACGGGTGAGCGGCGTAGTCGTAAAGGCAGCCGCCACCGGCCCCCGCCTTCCCGCGCCAGGTCGGCTTAGTCGGCTTGAGCACAACAGGACCGTAGGCCTCGCCCTGAACATGACTAACCTTGCCGATTGCCCCGGCGTCCAGAAGCCTCTTCACTTCCCGGAAGGTACCGATGAAGCGGTTATGATAACCGACCTGAGTGACCAACCCCTTGGATTGAGCCGAGTTGGCGAGATCACGGGAAACGGCCGAGGATATGGTCAGCGGCTTCTCGCAGAAGACATGCAGCCCCTTTTCGATCGCCTTGCGAGCCATCCAATCGTGCATCGTGGTCGGGGTCGCAATAATCACTGCCTCAAGACCAGGCTGAGATGTCACCTCTTCAAAATCAGAGACGAACGGTAACTTCGTGTATTTTTGCAGGATGTTACCGACGATTTCCGACGTGTCGCAGATGGCTGTGACATTGAACTGAGCAAGAGCGTTTGCAATCGCAAGGTGCGAGATCCCCATCTTGCCCAGCCCGACCACCGCAACGTTAACACTCACTTCAAACCCCCAAAATGTTGCACTGCATCACATGCGCTTGGCAGGCATGTATGTCAACGCAGTGTCGCAGGGCCGAAGAAGCGATTTCCTGGAGTGCTGCCGCCTTTTGGCACTCTCTGGCACCTCGGTTACGGACGACTTCGGCACAGCTGTGGTTCTCATCGGAACAACTCGCCACCCGCGACCTGCACATTGGCCGGACGGATCGTAACGGGTCTTCATTTGACCGCGCGCGAAGTTTCGTTCGTGGGGAGCAAATTTGCAGCAGATCGACGCGAAAAAGACTACATCTCGCGGACTGACCCCGCCTGTCCGCTCCTATGGTCGGCTCCTTCGCCAGAGCCTTCCGTCCGCAACCCGATTGTGGGGTGTCACCGCTTCCATGCCGAGCCGATTCCCACGCATGGAGCGACCTTGCTCAAGCAGTCGAGGTGCATGCGCCTGGCCGAAGCGCACCGACTTACCAAATCAATTCTTTTGCGCTCAAGGCTTTGATCGGTTGAGCGAGCGCCGCAGCAGCGGCGGCGTTAGGTCGGCCAACAATTCCCTCGCCTTGACCGACCAGTCCACGCGATCCTGCGTCTCCGGCCGGGCGCGGAACTGGGTGGTGTGCCGGCGCTTGGTGCTGTCCCAGGTCGCCGTGTAGTAATAGAGCGCGATCGACTTGCGCGAGCGATTCTCGGGGTGCTGCACGGGCTGCGGATTGCCGTGGTTGCTGTGCGAGGTGGTGTTGAAGATTACGGCCCGGTTGAACAGCGGGGTGATGGCTTGCACGCAGCGCGACATGTCATTGGCCCACAGCTCCAACTGGCCGCCGAACTCGGGCTGCCAATCCTCGTTCAAATAGATCAGCAGGTTGATGCGCCGCTCCAGTGGCAGGGAATAGTGGCGGTTGAAGTCAGCATGGATCGACAGATGGCCGCCGGTCGAGATCTCATGAAAGCCGCCGCCCCGGAAATAGGGATCGGGTATGAGTCCCTCAATCCCGGTTATGTTCCCCAAGATGCGGACGAAGGGCAGGGAATTGAAGCTGTAGAACGCGTAGCGCGCCGCGGGGCTCATATGGTCGGGGTTGAACTGCCGCTTCAACCGCTCGGTGGGACGATCGTAGAGGACGCTCGAATCGTCATCGTCCCGCGGAAGGCGATCAAATTCAGCGAGGAACATCCTTGCGACGCTCTCGGGGAGGAAGTCGTCGATCATGATGTGAGGATAAGGGTCGCCCTGTGCGTAACGCTCGGTCAGGTCGAGCCCGACCTCCTTCGCCGCGACGGCATCAACGAGTCCGTTCTCCGCATTCATGCACGAAACGAATGCCACCACAAGCTCCCCCGATAGGCCTGTGCGTGGCTCTAGTGCACTGCACAACGATTGTGAAGCCCTTGCTGCGTTGACTAAAGATGGCAAAGAAGCCGATCCGCGCATGCACCGGCGCGCAATGCCTCTGCCCACCAGTTTCGAAAGCAGCGCGGCTGGCAAACAGCTTAACTCTGCGGAAAAGGCCGCTTAGCACGCCGCCTAGCCCAGGACCTTCGGGCATCATCGGTCATGCGTCTGAGAGAGTTCGTGAGCGCAATCGGGCGCTCTCATTCTCCGGCCTAGAGGGAAGCGACATGTCGCAGGGGGGCTCGCGACGCGCTAACGCTAAATGACCCTGTCCCGTGCTGCCGCCGCGGCCGCGATGGCGGCGGTTCGATCCACCGGGGTCAGCGCGGCGACCTTAGATTTCCTCTCAGCAGCGACTGCACTGGGCGCTTCGGGCCGACAGTTTTGATTTTCCTACTTGCAAATCGATGCATAACAGAAGCGCTCCCAGCCACTAAGCGAGGAGTTCATCATGCCCTTCGACAACTTCGAGCCCGCCATCGACAGCCTCATCGCTCCGGCCCGAAGCGCCTTTCCCGTCACACCGAATGACGTTACCGCTCTGCCGTCGCTCCCCAAGGCGATCTATGTCGGCATTGGCGGCAACATCGTGCTTCGCGGCGTCGATAGCACCCAGGACGTCATTCTGTACAACGTCGCCAACGGCAGTATCCTCGACATCCGCGCCAAGTTCATCCGCGCGACCGGAACGACCGCGATGAACCTGGTCGGGCTCGCCTGATGTCGCGCTTGGGTTTCGGCCTCGGCAAAATGAGGCACACCGCCGGTGCGGGAAGGGTCGCGATCGGACTGCAGCATGCAGCCTTCGGGGCAACCTTCACCTTCTCCGAACTGCGCCCTGTTGGCCGCTATGCCAACGGCGATTGGTGGGTGCTAGGCCCCGTCACCATCACTTCGATCAGCCCCGCGAGCTTTGTGCAGGCGAGCGGCACCGGGAACAACGGCGCTACCCCCTACACGGGCCGTTCCGTTCACGGCGCGATGGTCAACCCCGGTAACCGGGTCTTTGCCACCGGGGGCCTGCTGGCGAACAACACTGGCAATTCGCAGACAGGTTTTGACAGCCTGCGCTTTGCTGCCCTCAATTCCTCACCCACCTACAACGCCGCGCTGAACGTTGATCCCGGCGCGACCGGCCAGCCCCTCGCGGTAACAACCGGAAGCGTGGTCAAGTTCGTGTCGCGACTCACCGGCCTGCCCTCGCAGAACCGCCCCGCCGGGCTCGACATGGTGGTGCTGACGGTGGTGGATGCGATCCCCGCTGCCGATGCGATCCGCCCCGGCGTATCAGGCAGCAGCAAAGCCTCGCGCATCCGCCTGTCCGATTTCAACCTCGGCGTGTTCCAGAACCTCGCCCCGACCGCCAGCGCGCCGACCTTTGCCGAAGCGCTGGGGTGGGTGAGCCGCTACATCGAAACGAGCCTGCCTGACGACATCCAGAACACCCATGCCAAGGGCGCAAACAATCAGGACGAATACACGCGCGAGACGAACAACAACCTGCACCGCGCGCTGCTTTGCCTCCACCTTTCCAGCTTCACCGCCGACCAGAAGCGCCAGCTTCTCGCGGGCCTTGCCACCATCGGCGAGGATATTGTGTCGCGGCAGGAGGAGGGCGCGGTGACGTTGCCCGATGGCGGCGGGCCGGGTTGGAAGTTCTTTCTGCTGGTCACGCTCGCCGCGTCCTTGGGTGCCAAGACCCCGGCGGCGTGGACGACTTACATCACCACCCAGCGCGCGACCTTTGCGGAGAACACCGATCTGTTCCGGGTCACGCCCTATGACGCAGCAATGCCGCGCCGGAACGACGAAGTGCCGCCGCGCCCCAAGACCGCCTACACGCATCAGATGCTTGGGAGCGTTGAATGGACGGGCACCGGGCGTCTCGCGCTTGAGCAGTCCGGGGCCAACTGGCCGATCCTTTACCGCAATATCGTGGCGCTTTCGAGCAAGCTTCCAGGGATGCTGGCGGTTGACATGACGACCGGCGGGCGGGCGCTCTACAACTATCCCGAGGCGTGGCTCTATTACGACACCGTCTTTGTGCGCCGGAACGAGACGGATGCGGCGGGGGCAAACCCGATCCTTCCGTTCCCCTTGGAGATGGTCAACGCCTATCGTCCGGCCAACACCGCAGTCCCGGCGATCATCGAAGCAGGTGTGCGCGGCGATGCCATGTGGCTGCGGTTCTCGACCTCCCTGCTGGAAACCGCGACTGCCCCCGATCCTTCGGCCTTTGCTGTGCTGGTCAATGGCGCGGCCCGCACCGTCACGGCGGTGAGCCTGTTCCGCCAGAACATCGGCCTGACGCTCGCCTCGCCTGTTGCGGGCACCGATGTGGTCACGATCAGCTACACCGTCCCCGGCAGCAACCCGGCGCGCAGTGCCGATGCGGTGGGCGTCCCGGCCTTTTCGGGCCAAGCCGTCACCAACCGCACCGAAAAGGTGGGCGGCAGCAACACCGCCTTCCCGGTGGTGCGCTTTGCCCCCGGCGTGCAGCGGACGTGCCTGCGGGCCAGCATCAGCGTCCTCAATACCAGCACAGGCATGTCCACGCTTGCCGCTGCCAACTCCGCGCTGGGCACCATTGCGCTGATGCGG